>JBBQAH010000273.1:0-1609 GCA_038316145.1 Burkholderiales bacterium | reverse complement strand
ATCAACAACTCATATCGCGCGCGTGCAAAAACACTTTTCTCTTTCAGGTAAGAGGACTGACTACCCAGGGAGAGTGTGAGAACAATGAAAAGTGACGCGACCGGGGCGCAAGAGTCATTTAGGAGCAAGTGGAGAAAAAGGTTGTATCTGGCCTTAATAACTTTTGACTCTGCTGGCCTGGCTTTATGGAGTGTTTAGGGAAGACAAACATATTACGTAATCAGAAAAATTAGATTTTTGAGACCCTCCACCTCCATCGTAATCAACAATCAATCAATCAACTGGACCCTGTAACATTAGCGTAAGCAAACGGCCAAAGACCCCCTCCCCCCTCTTTCATTACGTAATATGTTTATCTTCCCTTACTGCATGAGTTGTAATAATAATGTTAGTAGTCGGTACAATTATGGATGTTTTTTCATGGATGTTTTCCTTGGCAGCCAAGCGAGCCGGCCAGACGATACTTTCGTTCTCACTACCTGGTGAACGTGGAGAAGGCGCTGGACTATCTGCGTTACCGTCAAGTCAGTATTTACTCAATATAATACCACGGATACGGCAGGCATACCGGGCCGTGCCGCGGCATACATTTATCTTGTCTGTCATTGGCTTGTCATCGGCTGGTTTTTCAACTGTTTATTCAATTTCCCGCCTTATCGACACGGTTTTGGATGCTCTACAGATCAAACTTGTCAATATCCACGAGAGCGACATTGTCGACGGGAATCACACGGTTATTCTCGGATTAATATGGATTATCATCCTGCATTTCCAGGTAGACTAAACTAAACTAAGAAACAGTCACTAAAAAGCTGCAGTCGAAATTGTTAGTTTGCGTCTGCTTGTGAGGACCGCAACATTGCCTGACGACCTTGTTCGATACCAGTCACCGCTTCTTGTGTCTCGTATAACGAACAGATAAACACACACGGTTAATTTTTACGATCTAACGCTTTGCCGTATATCCGGCAGGTCAAATGATTACGGTCAAGCAATGAATCCGTAAACAAAAAAACAACATTATATGAAAAAACAGATTGTTGTATGTAGAAATTAAAGACTCCTAAATGAAGAGTAAACTGCACCAATACCAATAATTAAAGAGCAGATTTAAGGAAAATTATTTAAAAATATATACAATTGTGTATTGTGTATTCTGTATTTGCATAATAAATTGTGGATGAGTCTCCCGTATCTTGAGGGTTTGACAAATTAAGTTTCTGCATTCTAGATAAATTTCGAAATGGGCGCCGTGCAGGATGGTGTGTCCACCGCGGTGACAACGCCCAGTGGCCGTCGTTCCGTGCTGTCGCATGAGTCTGGCGCGTCCAGTGCCGCAGTGTCGCCCCGGCCGAACCGAGGCCACTTCCAGGCCGGCGTCTCGTCCATGATCCTGCGGTGGTGCAAGAAGGAAATCGAGGAGTGAGTAATTAGTTTTGGAGAGGTTAGAGAAATTCATCGGGATTTTGAATAAGGATTTTTTAATAATTTCAGCCGCTTCGGGATCACGATTACGAACTTGACCACGACGTGGCAGAATGGGATGGCCTTTTTGGGACTGGTAAAGGTATTAGAACCTAATCTTGTTAACCTTTATGAGTATAGAGAA
>JBBQAH010000358.1:0-3780 GCA_038316145.1 Burkholderiales bacterium | reverse complement strand
CCTGGGGCGGCACCCAGCTCTGCGGCGCGGGCTGCGGGGTCTGCCCGTCCGGGGCCGTCAGGCACCAGCCCTGGGTGGCGCAGGGCACCTCGGCCAGGTAGTACAGGCCCGTCGCCGCCCAGCGGTCCAAGAGCGCCGGGCTGTCGCCGTAGCCCTCGTCGCAGACCACCCAGCGCGCGCGCAGCGTCCCCGCCGCCACCGCCTCCGCCACCAGCGTCGCCGCCAACTCGTGCTTGGTCTGGAAGGGGGTGCCGCGCGGGATGCCGCAGGCCCGCCAGCGCGCGGCAGCGCCTTCTGTGAACCAGGCCGCCGGCAGATACAGCCGCCGGTTCAGGAGCGTGTAGCCGCGCGCGCTGGCGTAGCCCAGGTAGACCCCGGCCTGGCAGTTGTCCTTCTTGCCGGTGTGCCCGCACCACTGCCGCGCCACCCCGACCGAGTGGGTGCCCTGCTTGGGCACGTCGCTCCCGTCGATGAGGAGCACCCCGTCGGCCTCGCCCAGCGTCTCGTCCACCAGCCGCCGATGCACCGCCAGCAGCGGCGCGTCGTCCCAGCCACCCAGCCCGATGAAGTCTTGCAGGCTCCGCACCGTGCGCTCCGCCACCTCGCCCGGACCCAGCAAGCGCAGCGCCAGCGCCTCGACGTTCTTGCGCGGCACCTCGGCCAGCAGCAGGCCCTGGAGATAGCGCTGCCCCCAGTCCCGCTGCTCCCGGCGGCCATACAGCGGCGCAAACTCCGCGTGATAGGCCACCAACTCGTCCGCGATCCCCGCTAAGTCCGCCACAGCCACCGTGCGCACCGCAGGCTGCTGCCTGGTCAGGTCGGTCAGCGGTGCCGCCATCCCCGGCCTCCTTCTCCGACGCCACGACGGCCCACGCGCCGCCCTATCCGACCAGTATCCCCCCCTCGACCCTGCGTTGTAATACTAGAGCCTGTTATGCACTTTAGGGTGTGTGGGCTATGCTGCTTCCCGCAGGAAGGAGTACCCCCCGATGGAAGCGCCAACCCGCCAGCCGTACCCGAGTGATGTGAGTGATGAGGAGTGGGCCTTCATCGCGCCGTACCTCACCCTGATGCAGGAGGACGCACCCCAGCGTGAGCATAGTCTACGCGAGGTCTTCAATGGGCTGCGCTGGTTGGTGCGCGCCGGGGCCACATGGCGACTGATGCCGCACGATCTCCCCCCGTGGCACACGGTCTACCAGCAGACGCGGCGCTGGCTGGATGCCGGCGTATTCGCAGCCATTGCTCAGGATCTGCGGATGTTACTGCGCGAGATCGCGGGGCGCGCGCCGCAACCGACAGCCGTGGTGCTGGACGGGCGGACGCTGCAATCGAGCCCTGAGAGTGGCGGGCGCGCCGGCTACGATGGGGCCAAGCGCCGCAAGGGCTCGAAAGTCCACCTCGCTGTCGACACGCTCGGCCACCTCTTGGCGCTGACGGTAACGGCCGCTGACGAGCAGGAGCGGGCGCAGGTCGGCGCGCTGACGAAGGCGGTGCAGGAAGCCACGGGCGACACCGTCGAGATCGCCTTCGTTGACCAAGGTTACACGGGTGAAGCCGCCGCACAAGCTGCTGCGGAGCACGGTATGCAGCTGGCGGTCGTCAAGCTGCCCGAGGCCAAGCGTGGCTTCGTGCTGCTGCCACGGCGCTGGGTGGTGGAAATAGTCTTTTCGCAAATGACAAAAGCGGATGTGCTCGCTTTCCGGAGTGGTCGGGAGGACGTAGCGGATCTCCACGTCCTCGTCGGTAACGATGACCCGGTCGATGAGCAGCTCCACCAATTGCCGCCGTTGCGCGAACGTCGCGGTCGCGAGCCCCTGCGCGACGCGCCGGCAGAAGCCCGCGAGCGAGTCCGCCACGCCCGCCAGTTCGCGATGGCGGTCCGCCTCACCGTCGAGCTGCCCCTCCTGATTGGCCAGGCCCTGGTCCTGCTGCTCCAGCGTGCGGCGACGGCGCTCGTATTCGTCGAGCGGGATGACCCCGCGCAGATAGGCGTCGGTGAGGCGGTCGAGCTGCTGGCGTAAACTGGCACGCCCCTGCCGCACGTTCTCGCGGCGGGCCTGCAACTCCTGCGGGAGCCATGCGCCGCTCTGGGCGCGGGCGAGTGCGGCGGTGAGGTGCGCGGGATCCCGCAGCAAGTCGCAGAGATCGTCCCAAACCAGATCGTCCAGCTGTGTGGCCGGGATGTACCGCGACGGGCAGGGCGGGTCGCAACGCGCCGAGCCGTTGCGGTGCTTCCCGTTGCAGAGGTAGTAGTGGTTACGGCCGTTCAGCGTGCGCGCGGTGCAGGCGAGCAGGCAGCGACCGCAACTGACCAGGGCGCGCAAGAGGTACTGGTGCGCGGTGTTGTTGCGCGAGGAGAAGGCGCGATTCTGCGCCAGCTTCGCCTGGACCTGGTCGAAGCGCTCCCGGCTGACGACGGGCGGCACCGCCCCGACCGCGATCCAGGTGTCGGACGGCTGCGGGGTCGCGCTGCCGTGCGGGCGGCCGAGCGCGTGCGTGGCCGAGCGCCGGATCTGCGGCTCCCGATAGCGCGTCCGTTGGGCGTAGACCTGCCCGGTGTAGGTCGGGTTGCCGAGGATGCCACGAATCGTGGGGCCGCTCCACCGGTGGTTGCCGGAGGGGGTGGGGATGGCGCGCCACTGGAGCGTCTGGGCGAGGCGCGCGAGCGACGTCCCCGGCTCCAGGTAGAGCGCGAAGAGCTCGGCGACGACGGCCGCCTCGTCCGGGGCGAGCGTCACGCCGGCGGGGTCGCGCGGGCGCTCCGGGTCGAGCCGATAGCCATACGGCGGCCGTGTCCACGGGAGGAGCAGCCCCGCGCGGAGCTTGCTCAGACGGCCACGGCGCATCCGCTCGGCGATGAGGGTCCGCTCATACTCGGCCACCGCGCCGCGGATCTGCAGCAGGAGCTGGTCATGCGGGTCGTCGCTCATCGGTCGGTCGAGGAAATCGACCGCACAACCCGCGCGGGTGAACTCCTCTAACAGCACCATCTGCTGCACATAGTTCCGGGCCAGCCGATCCGGGGCGGTGACGACGACGCGGTCGAGTTCGCGCGTGCGTGCCGCATCACGCAAGCGGTCGAGCCCCGGGCGCGCGAGGACGCTGCCGCTGTAGCCATCGTCGCGGAAGATGTGCTCCTCGCGCAGGGACCAGCCCTGCGCCGCGACATGGGCGACGAGCCGCTCGCGTTGCTGCTCAATCGTCTGCTGCTGCGCCTGCCGCGTCGTCGAGACGCGGACGTAGATCGCTACGCGCATCGGTCGCCTCCTCTCGGTCGGCCGACGACGGCGCTGCCGCCTCCGGCTGCTGCGTCGCCAATTCCAGGAGGAACTGGTACGCCTGGTCCCACCGCTGCTGCCCGGTCGCCGTCGCGACGGCGGTCCGCCGCACCTGCCACTGCCGCTTCATCGCCCCCTCCGCCATGAGTCATCTCATCCGGAGGATAGGCCCGCGGCCAACGGCTCGGGTGGGGCACACGCGCCCGCGGCCAGCTCAGCCGCAGCCGCCCCGCGCGACTCAGGCAGAACTTGTCATTTATGATTGAACCATTGAGCGCAGTTTCGCCTGGTTGGCGCGCTTCCGTCGCTTGGCCCGCGACTACGAACGGTTGCCGGACACGCTCAAAGGGCTGCATCTGCTCGCCTTCGCCCTCCTCCTGCTCAAGCGGTTCGTGGCCGCCATGGCCGAATATGCATAACAGGCTCTAGTATTACAACGCAGGGTCGAGGGGGGGATACTGGTCGGATAGGGCGGCGCGTGGGCCGTCGTGGCGTCGGA
>JBBQAH010000028.1:0-23262 GCA_038316145.1 Burkholderiales bacterium | reverse complement strand
CCGCTGCCGACTGCCAGAACCTGGTCGATCACGATCTCTTGGCCCACGTCCGCTGCTATCTGTTCTACCTTGATCTTTTCGCCGGAAGCAACCTTGAACTGCTTGCCACCGGTTTTTATGAGCGCGTACATATGTGCCTTTACTTGCCTTACTTGCCTGAAATTGTTGAGTATAACGTCTTCCAACGGCCTGTTTGGCAGAAAGAACCTTTGAGTATATCAGCAGACGGCAATGTGCAGGCAGCCGACCGGCCGTGCCCGGCGCCGGCCCTTGCCGCCGGGCTGCCCATGGCGCCCTCCCTATAATTTGCCACTGCTTCCAGCCCGAGCCCCCTTGACTGAACCCAACGCCCCCGCATCGACCGCCGCTGACCCGATGGCCGCCGATATGCAGCAGGTTGACCAGGTGATTCACCGGCGGCTGGCTTCGGACGTCGCGCTGATCAACCAGATTGGCCACTACATCGTCAGCGCCGGCGGCAAGCGCATCCGGCCCCGCCTGGTGCTGCTGTTCGCCGAAGCGTTGGGCTTTGCCGGCCCCGAGCGCCACGAGCTGGCAGCCATCGTCGAGTTCATCCACACCGCCACCCTGCTGCATGACGACGTGGTGGACGAGTCCGCACTGCGCCGCGGCCGCCAGACCGCCAATGCCTTGTTCGGCAACGCCGCCAGCGTGTTGGTCGGCGACTTCCTGTATTCACGCGCCTTTCAGATGATGGTCGGCATCAACCGCATGCGTGTGCTGGAGGTTCTGGCCGACGCCACCAACGTGATCGCCGAGGGCGAGGTGCTGCAGCTGATGAACATGCACGACCCCGACCTGGCGGTGGACGACTACCTGCGGGTGATCCGCTACAAGACCGCCAAGCTGTTCGAGGCCAGCGCCCGGCTCGGCGCCGTGCTGGCCGATGCCGGGCACGAGATCGAAGAGGCCTGCGCCGACTATGGCAGGTCACTGGGGACCGCCTTCCAACTGGTCGACGACCTGCTGGACTACGAGGGCGACACCCACGCGCTGGGCAAAAACGTGGGTGACGACCTGCGTGAGGGCAAGCCCACGCTGCCCTTGCTGATTGCGATGGCACGTTGCACCGACGATGAGCGGCTGTTGATGCGCCACTCGATCGAGCACGGCGAGAGCGAACGGCTGGACGAGATCCTGGCCATCGTGCGCCGCACCGGCGCGCTGGCGGCCACCCGCGACGCTGCCCGCGCCGAGGCCAACAAGGCCAGGGATGCACTCTCAGGCTTGCCCGACTCGAGCGCCTTGCAGGCTCTGCTAGAATTATGTGCTCGGTCGGTAGAGCGATCTTCCTGACCGACCTGCAAGATGGCTCCCGTTGATCGGTTCAATTCGACGACGTGCGCAGCCAAAAAATTCGGGGTGTAGCTTAGCCTGGTAGAGCGCTACGTTCGGGACGTAGAGGCCGGAGGTTCGAATCCTCTCACCCCGACCAGTCTGATCCGAGCCGCAGGCCATTGCGCACACCCTGAGGCCACACCGGATCGCGCTGGACCCATCCCGTCGAATGGGATGGGGCGAAGCCCTGACGCATCCGCTTACCGATTTCCCTTGGGCGGGCCCGGGAACAAGCCTCAATTCAACGCAGTCCTTCGGGTTACAGTCCGCCGGTGCGGCGGCGATGATGCCCCGTGACTGCCCTGCTGCGAGAGCGCTGAACCTGCCTTGGAAACCCTGGTCGAAATACCGCTGTCCTCTCTCTCCGGTGTGGCGAGGGTCTTGGTGCACGCCGGCAAGCTCAGCAGCAAGGCTGCCGAGGACCTGGCCAAGTCCGCCCGAGAACGCAAGATCAGCTTCATCGGTGCGGTGATCGCGTCGGGCGCGGTGTCGGCGTTTGACCTGGCGCACACCTTGTCCACCTCGTTGGCGCTGCCGCTGGTCGATCTGGCGGCGGTGGACCTGGAGCGCCTGCCCAAGGGTCTGGTCGACGGCAAACTGGCCACGCAGTACCAGATCGTGATGCTGGCGCGCCGCGGCAACCGGTTGTTCATCGGCGGTGCCGACCCCACCGACCAGGAAGCGGTCGAGCGCATCAAGTTCGCCACGCAGTTGTCGCCCGAATGGGTGGTCGTCGAGTACGACAAGCTCGCGCGCCAACTGGAGACACAAGGCAACACCGCGACCGAAACGCTGGAGGCGCTGACCGCCGATGACTTCGAGTTCGATGTCACCGACGACGCCAGCGCGCCCGAATCGACCGAGGTGGTGGCCGAGGTCGAGGACGCGCCGGTGGTGCGCTTCCTGCAAAAGATGCTGATCGACGCGATCAACCTGCGTGCGTCCGACCTGCACTTCGAGCCCTACGAGTACAACTACCGGGTGCGCTTCCGGGTGGACGGCGAGCTGCGTGAGATCACCCAGCCGCCAATTGCCATCAAGGACAAGCTCGCCTCGCGCATCAAGATCATCAGCCGGCTCGACATCTCCGAGAAACGCGTGCCGCAAGACGGCCGCATGAAGATGAAGTTCGGCACCAAGGCGATCGACTTCCGGGTCAGCACGCTGCCCACGCTGTTTGGCGAGAAGATCGTGATCCGGATCCTCGACCCGTCGTCGGCCAAGGTCGGCATCGAGGCGCTAGGCTACGAAAAAATCGAGAAGGAGCGGCTGCTGACCGCCATCGTGCGGCCCTACGGCATGATCCTGGTCACCGGCCCGACCGGCTCAGGCAAGACGGTGTCGCTCTACACCTGCTTGAACATCCTGAACCAGCCGGGCGTCAACATCTCCACCGTCGAAGACCCGGCCGAGATCAACCTGCCCGGCGTGAACCAGGTCAACGTCAACGAGCGTGCCGGCATGACGTTTTCGGTCGCGCTCAAGTCGTTCCTGCGGCAGGACCCGGACATCATCATGGTGGGCGAGATCCGCGACCTCGAAACTGCCGACGTCGCCATCAAGGCCGCCCAGACCGGCCACATGGTGATGAGCACGCTGCACACCAACGACGCACCCACCACGCTCACGCGCTTGCTCAACATGGGCGTGGCGCCGTTCAACATCGCGTCCAGCGTGATCCTGATCACCGCCCAGCGGTTGGCGCGCCGGCTGTGTGAAAACTGCAAGACCCCGGCCGACTACCCGCGCGAGGCCATGCTGCGTGCCGGTTATGCGCCCGAGGATCTGGACGGCGCCTGGCGGCCGTTCCGCGCGGTGGGCTGCAGCGCCTGCAACAGCGGCTACAAGGGCCGGGTCGGCCTGTACCAGGTGATGCCGATCACCGACGCGATCCAGCGCATCATCCTGTCGGAGGGCACGGCGATGGACATCGCCGAGCAGGCCAAGCGCGAGGGTGTGCGCGACCTGCGCCAGTCCGGCCTGATCAAGGTGCGGTCTGGCTTGACCACGCTCGAAGAAGTGATCGCCGTCACCAACCAATGACCTCATTTTTCAGGGCCCTGCCCGTCCGGCGCACTGTCGCCGGCACCCGCTAGGCCCAAGCCGGAGCATCCATGGCGACTGCATCAGCCGCAAGAAACGTCAAGGAACTGGTCTTCGAGTGGGAGGGCAGGGACAAAAACGGCAAGATCGTGCGGGGTGAGATCCGCGCCGGCGGCGAGGCGCAAGTCAGCGCCAGCCTGCGCCGCCAGGGCATCCTGCTGACCAAGCTTAAAAAACGCCGCACCAGTGGCGGGCGCTCGGTCAAGCAAAAAGACATCGCGCTGTTCACCCGGCAACTGGCCACCATGATGAAGGCCGGTGTGCCGCTGCTGCAGGCCTTCGACATCGTCGGCCGGGGCGCCGTCAACCCGCGCTTGACCAAGCTGCTGGGCGACATCCGCGCCGATGTCGAGACCGGCACCAGCCTGTCAGCGGCGTTCCGCAAGCACCCGATGCAGTTCGACGCGCTGTACTGCAACCTGGTCGAGGCCGGCGAGGCCGGCGGCATCCTGGAGCAATTGCTGGAGCGCCTGTCGATCTACCAGGAAAAGACGATCGCGCTGAAAAACAAGATCAAGGCCGCGCTGATGTACCCGGTGGCGGTGCTGATGGTGGCCTTCATCGTGGTGGTGGTGATCATGGTCAAGGTGGTGCCGGCCTTCAAGGAGGTGTTCTCCTCCTTCGGTGCCGACCTGCCCGGCCCGACGCTGGTGGTGATCGCGATGTCGGAGTTTTTTGTCGCCACCTGGCCATTCATCCTGCTGGGGATGGTGGGCGGCGGCTATATGTTCATGCAGGCCTGGCGCAGGTCCGAGAAGATGCAGATGGTGATGGACCGGCTGCTGCTGCGCATCCCGATCTTCGGCGGGCTGATCAACAAGTCGGTGATCGCCCGCTGGACACGCACCCTGTCGACGATGTTTGCCGCCGGCGTGCCGCTGGTCGAGGCGCTCGATTCGGTCGGCGGCTCGGCCGGCAACGCGGTGTATGCCGAGGCCACTCAGAAGATCCAGCGCGATGTGTCCACCGGCAGCGCGCTGACCACGGCGATGCAGAGCACCGGCGTGTTCCCCAACATGGTGCTGCAGATGACCTCGATCGGCGAGGAGTCGGGCTCGCTCGACCACATGCTGGCCAAGGCGGCCGAGTTTTACGAGGACGAGGTCGATGACATGGTCAAGGGCCTGTCCAGCCTGATGGAGCCGATCATCATCGTGATCCTGGGCACCATCATCGGCGGCATCGTGGTGGCGATGTACCTGCCGATCTTCAAGATCGGCTCGGTGGTGTGACGTCGATGAGTCAACGCTGGGCCGCTGCCGAGTTGACTCGTCCCCCTGGGGGGGGCGGTAGCGGGCATTTGCCGCCGCCTTGGGGGCTCACGTGAGCAATCCTGGTCTGGACGTGTTGCTGTCGCCCTGGGTGCTGGCCTTGCTGGGGCTGGTGATCGGCAGCTTCCTCAATGTCGTGATCCACCGCCTGCCACAGTTGCTCGAGCGTGAATGGCTGGGCGACGTGGCCGGCTACCTGCAGGACGATGCCGCCATGACCCGGGTGCTGGGCAGCACGGCGGTGCGCAATACCGAGCTGGCCCGGCAAGGCCTGGCCCTGGCCACCGAAGTCGAAGCCCTGCCCCGCCTCAGCCTGTCGCGCCCACGTTCACGCTGCCCGCAGTGCGGCCATGTGCTGGCCTGGCACGAGAACATCCCGCTGCTGGGTTGGCTGCGGCTGGGCGGCAAGTGCTCGGCCTGCGGCAGCCGGATTTCAGTGCGCTACCCGCTGGTCGAGGCGCTCACCGCCGTGCTGTTTGCCGCCGCCGCGCTGCAGGCCGGGCCCAGCGCAGCCACGGTGGTGTATTGCGCGGCGCTGGCCTTGCTGGTGGCCGCGGCCTTCATCGACTTGGACACCACGCTGCTGCCCGACGACCTGACGCTGCCGCTGATCGCGCTGGGCCTGGTGGCGGCCTGGCAACGCTGGATCCCCGTCACGCTGGCAGATGCCACGCTGGGCGCGCTGTTCGGCTACGGCTCGCTCTGGGCGGTGGCCTTTGCCTACAAGCTGGTGCGCGGTGTGCAAGGCATGGCCGAGGGCGACTTCAAGCTGCTGGCCGGCCTGGGTGCGCTGCTGGGCTGGCAGATGCTGCCGTCGATCATCCTGCTGTCGTCGGCGGTGGGCGCGGTGGTCGGCATCTTCATGATCGTCGCGCGGGGCCATGGCCGCAACGTGCCGATCCCGTTTGGGCCGTATCTGGCCGGCGGCGGGGTGGCGGCGCTGTTTTTTGGCAGCCAGTTGAGCGCACTGTGGCCGGGTTTGTGAGGCGGCCCCGTTGAAGTCGGGCCCACCCGCCGCGCGCGCCATCGGCCTGACCGGCGGCATCGGCAGCGGCAAGAGCACGGTGGCCACGCTGTTGGTCGCCCAGGGCGCCACG
The DNA here is from genome assembly GCA_038316145.1 of Burkholderiales bacterium. GTDB lineage: Bacteria > Pseudomonadota > Gammaproteobacteria > Burkholderiales > Burkholderiaceae_C > Pseudaquabacterium. Next base: position 17,432 of record JBBQAH010000028.1, on the reverse strand, counting down.
CTGGTCGACACCGATGCCATCGCCCATGGCCTGACCGTGCCGGGCGGGGCGGCGATGGCGGCGTTGCAGCAGCGCTTTGGCAACGCCATCGCCGGCCCCGACGGCGCGCTCGACCGGGCCCGGATGCGCAGCCTGGTGTTTGCCGACCCCCAGGCCAAACTGGCGCTGGAAGCCATCCTGCACCCGATGATCGGCGCCGAGGCAGAGCGCCAGGCAGCGGCGGCTGACAGACCCGACGCTGTGGTGGTGTTCGACGTGCCGCTGCTGACCGAATCCAGCGTCTGGCGCCGCCGCTGCCAGCGCATCCTGGTGGTCGATTGCAGTGCCGAGACCCAGACCCGGCGGGTGGTGGCCCGCTCGGGCTGGAGCGCCGACCAGGTCCAGCGCGTGATCGCCCAGCAGGCCAGCCGGACATCGCGCCGCGCCATCGCCGATGCCGTGATCTACAACGAGTCACTGAGCCTGGCCGGGCTGGCCGCCGAGGTGGCCGCGCTGTGGGCGCTCTGGGCCCTGCCCACGCCCGGCGCTGGCACACCCGCCCCCACCTGATCTGCCTGACCCAGGCCGCCCCGGCGCGGGCGCTGTGAAACAATCAGCCGGCCCGCCCGGCTCCCTGCCGAGGCCGTCTGACGAGCCTGTGTCACAAGGAAGCGCCTTGGTTTTGTACGAGTACCCGTTCAACGAAAGTGTGCGCACCATGCTCCGGCTGGAGCACCTGTTCGACCGGCTGGGGCAATTGCTGCCGCGTGAGGCGGCGGTGGACCACCACTTTGCGCTGGTCACCCTGTTCGAGATCATGGAGGTGGGCTCGCGGGCCGACCTCAAGTCCGACCTGCTGAAGGAGCTGGAGCGCCACAAGGCCCACTTCACCGCCTACCGCAGCAACCCGCAGGTGTCGCAAGAGGCGCTGGACGAGGTCATCGGCCGCATCGACCACGCCTTCAACGGCCTGAACCAGCAGACGGGCAAGGCCAGCCAGCTGCTGGCGGGCAACGAGTGGCTGACCAGCCTGCGCAGCCGCATCAGCATCCCTGGCGGCACCTGTGAGTTCGATCTGCCAGCCTACTACGCCTGGCAGCAACACGGGCCGGCGCGCCGGCGTGCCGACCTGGTGGCCTGGGTGGCCACGCTGGCGCCGCTGGCCGAGGCCCTGCACACGCTGCTGCAGCTGGTGCGTGAGGCCGGCGTGCCGCACAAGGTGGTCAGCACGGCGGGCCAGTTCCAGCAAAGCCTGCCGCCCGGCCGCAGTTACCAGCTGCTGCGGGTGCGCATCGCCGGCACCGAAGGCCTGGTGCCCGAGATCACCGGCCACCGGCTGCAGGTCTCGGTGCGGTTGATGCGCGCCGACACCGACGGCCGGCTGCGACCGGCCGCGGTCGACATGCCGTTCGAGTTGACGCTCTGCGCATGAGCGGGCCCACCCCAGCCGCGCCGCGTCGCGTGCCCTGCCCGACCTGCGCCCGGCCCGCCGTGTTTGCGCCAGAAAACCCCTGGCGGCCGTTTTGCAGTGAACGTTGCCGCGGCGTCGATCTGGGCGCCTGGGCCAACGAGAGCTACCGCGTCGACTCGCCACCGGCCCGAGAAGACGACGACACGCTGCCGGACTGAGCACCCCCGCGCCCAGGAGATCGCCGATGTCAGGCTTGCGCCGCTGGATCAAGGGCTTGGGCTGGACATTGGCAGGTCTGGTCTTGCTGGCCGGCCTGGCCTGGTGGGGTGTGCCGGTGCTGCTGAAGGCGCAGATCCCGCTGCGTCTGGGCCAACTGCTGGGCCGGCCGGTGGCGGTCGAGGCGGTGGCCTTTGTGCCCTGGCGGCTGGCGCTGACCGTCACAGGACTGCGTATCGGTGCAGCCACGGCCGCCGGTACCGAAACGGCGGCCGGCAACCCCGCCGGGCCGAGCAGCCCGGCCGTTGCCGTGGCGCCCGCCGAGGCCACAGCCCCCCCGTTGCTGCAGGTGGCCCAGCTGCGCATCGACCTGTCGCCTGCATCGTTGCGCCAGCGTGCGCCGGTGGTAGAGGCACTGGTGGTCGATGGCCTGCAGCTCAACCTGGCGCGTACGGCACCCGGGCACTACGACATCGACGACCTGCTGGCCCGGTTTGCGCCCAAGCCCGGTGCCACCCCGGCTGAGCCCGCACGGTTTGCGCTCTACAACCTGGCACTGCGCGGCGCGGTGCTGCGCTTCGATGACCGCCCGGCCGGGCAGCGCCACCAGGTCGATGGCCTGACGCTCACCTTGCCCTTCCTGTCCAACCTGCCGGCCGATGTCGAGGTGGTGACCGAGCCCCGGCTGGCGTTCACCGTCAATGGCACCCGCTTCGACAGCGGCAGCCAGGCCCGGCCCTTCGCCGCCGCGCGCTCCGGCGAACTGACACTGGCCTTTGCCAAACTCGATCTCGAACCCTGGCTCGGCTACCTGCCGGCCGGCCTGCCCTTGCGGCTGCAGCAGGCGCGGTTGTCGACCGACCTGAAATTGCGCTTTGCGCTGCCCGCCGAGGGCAGCCCCAGCGTGTCGCTGCAAGGCAGCGTCCAGTTGGACGGCGTGGCGCTGGCTGCGCCCGGTGCTGCGCCCGGTGGCGCATCCCGTGCGTTATCCGGTGGCGCGGCCGATGGCGCGCCCGTCCTGGCCTGGCAAACCTTGGCGCTGGGCCTGCGCGACGTGCAGCCGCTGGCCCGGCGGGCAATGCTGGGTGAGCTCAAGATCGACGGCGCCGAGCTGCAGCTGGCGCGTGATGCACAGGGCCGGATCAATCTTCAGTCACTGTCGGCCCCTGCCGACAGTGCGCCACCCAACCCCCCGCCGACCGCGCGACCGACGCCAGCGCCGGCCGAGCCTTGGCAACTCAGCCTGGACGCGCTACGGCTCAACGGCGGGCTGGTGCGCTGGACCGACGACGCGGTCCGGCCGCGCGCTGCGCTGCAACTGGCCGACCTGAACCTGCAGGCGACCGATCTGCGCTGGCCGGCACCCCCGCCCCTGCCGGTGACACTGAGCACCACACTGCGCACCGCAGGCAGCACAGCGCCCGGGGCCGGGCGGCTGACGCTGGACGGCAAGGTCGCGCCCCAGCAAGCCACGCTGTCTGTGCAACTGACTGACCTGAATCTGGCGGCGCTGGCGCCCTACCTCGCCCAGACCTTGCGGCCCCAGTTGTCGGGCCGGCTGTCGGTCGACAGCCAGCTGGACTGGGCCGCCGGGCCGCAGGCGCCGGTGCTGCAGCTGGCCCTGCACAAGGCCACGCTGCAAGACCTGCAACTGCGCGACGGCGCCGGGCCGCGGGCCGCCCGCCTGGCCTCGCTGGGGCAACTTCGGGTCGAGCAAACCGCGGTGGACCTGCTGGCCCGCCAGCTGCGCATCGGCAGCGTGACGCTGCTGCAGCCGATGCTGGCCGCAAGCCGCGACGCCGGCGGCCGCATGAACCTGGCGCAGTGGGCCGCCGAGCCCGCCACCGGGCCTGCTGCGGCCCAGCAGCCCGACGCCGCTGCACGGCCCGCGCGACAGGCGGGCACCGACGCGGCCGCGGCCCCCAGGGCCACGCCAGCCCCGCCCTGGCGCATCCACCTGCAGGACCTGGCGGTCAGCGGCGGCCAGTTGCAGTGGACCGACGCGATGGTATCGGCGCCGGACACCGGCGAACCTTTGCGCCTGGCACTGAGCGGTTTGAAGCTGCGCCTGCAGGGCTTTGTTTGGCCGGCCGCCACCGGCACGCGCCAAGCGCAGCCACGCTTGCAAATGGCGGCACGTCTCGATGCGCAGGGCAGTCCGGGCGACCCGGGTGGCGCCAAGTCGGCCAACAGCGCCCACAGCCAGGCCGCCACTCAGGCGGCCCTGCAAGCCAGCGGCGCGATAGCCTGGAACGGCCGCTTCGGCCTGGCCCCGCTGCAGGTGGACGGGCAGCTGACACTGCAGCGCCTGCCACTGCACCTGCTGGCGCTGTATGCCGCCGACACGCTGCCGGTCAGCCTGCTGCATGCCGACACCGGGTTCCAGGGCCGGGTGTCCGCCCGACAAGCTGCGGGCGGATGGCACGCAAGCACCGACGGCGACCTGCAAGTCACCGAGCTGCAGATCAACACCCGACCGGCCGCCGGCGAACGCGCTGACAGCGGCGACGAGTTGCTGACCTGGCAGTCCCTGGTGCTGCAGGGCCTGACGGTGGCGCTGGCGCCGCCAGCCCGGCCACGCATCGAGGTGCGCGAGATGGCGCTCACCGATTTTTACAGCCGGCTGACTGTCACCGAGCAAGGTCGGTTCAACCTGCAGGATGTCCCGGCCGGGGGGCCGTCGACTGCTGCGTCGGCAGTTTTGGCGGGCACTGCGGCGGCCCCGGTCGATGTGGTGGCCGCGCCGCCGGCCACACCCGCTCCTGGTGCGGTCCCCGCAGCCGCGTCCGCCGCTGCGCCCTTGCCAGTCGATCTGGTGCTGGGTCCGACCCGGTTGCGCAACGGCCGGATCGACTTCACCGACCGCTTCGTGCGGCCCAACTACAGCGTGCGGCTGACCGAGTTGAACGGCCGCATCGGTGCGCTGCGCTCGGACACCCGCGAGATGGCGACCATCAGCCTGCAGGGCCGGGCCGCGCAGACCGCGTTGATCGACATCAGCGGGCAGATCAACCCGACCGCCCGGCCGCTGGCGCTGGACATCCGCGCCAAAGCCACCGACCTGGAGCTGGCGCCGCTGTCACCCTACGCCGGCAAATACGCCGGCTACGCCATCGAGCGTGGCAAGCTCAGCATGGACCTGGCCTACAAGATCGACGCCGACGGCAAGCTGGCCGCCAGCAACCAGGTGACCCTGAACCAGCTGACCTTCGGCGAGCGGGTCGAGTCCGCCAGCGCTACCCAGCTGCCGGTGCTGCTGGCGGTAGCCCTGCTGACCGACCGCAACGGCGTGATCGACATCAACCTGCCGGTCAGTGGCAGCGTCAACGACCCCAAGTTCAGCGTCGGCGGCATCATCTGGAGGGTCATCCTCAACCTGCTGGGCAAGGCTTTCAGCTCGCCGTTTGCGCTGCTCGCCGGCAACGAAACGGACGACCTGAGCACGGTGGAGTTCAACCCCGGCACCGCGCAACTCAAGGACAGCGGCCAGCAGGCGCTGGACAAGGTCGCGGCGGCGCTGGTGGCCAAGCCCGGTCTGAAGATGACCGTCACCGGCGCGGCCGACCCCGCCGCCGAGCGCAGCGACCTGCAGCGGGCCCTGCTGGATGACCGCCTGCAGGCTGAACAGGCGCGCGAACGGCTGCGCGCCGTGCCGCAAGCCGCAGCGGCCGCCTCCGATGCAACCCGCACAACCGTCGCCGTTACGCCGCCGCTGGGCGCCGACGACCGGGCCCGGCTGCTCAAGACCGTCTACCAGAAGACCACGCTGCCCAACAAGCCGCGCAACGCCCTGGGCTTTGCGCGGGGTGACCTGCCGCCCGCCGAGATGGAATCCCTGCTGCTGGCCGCCCAGCCCGCCGGTGACGACAGTCTGCGGGAGCTGGCCCTGCAGCGCGGCCTGACCGTGCGCGACGGCCTGGTGGCACGCGGCCTGCCCAGTGACCGGCTGTTCCTGGCCGCGCCAAAGTTGCGTGCCGCCGGCGACAACGACCCCGCCTGGACACCCCGCGTGCAACTCAGCCTGTCCACGCGCTGAGCCCCCAGCGCGTACTGCGGGCTCTTGAAAGCCCGTACAACGCCCCTATAATCTTTGTTAGCACTCAACATCAACGAGTGCTAGCAGCTGAACCGGCGCCTCAGGCCGCCGGTTGGCCAGCATGAGACGGGATGCCGACATGGTGTTGGCGGCCCTCGCTGATGTGAAATCCCTCTAGGAGACCCGCATGAAACTTCGCCCCCTGCACGACCGCGTGATCGTCAAGCGTCTGGAACAAGAAACCAAGACCGCTTCTGGCATCGTCATCCCCGACAACGCCGCTGAAAAGCCCGACCAAGGCGAGGTGCTGGCCGTCGGCCCGGGCAAGCGCAACGACAAGGGTGACTTCATCGCCCTGAACTGCAAGCCGGGCGACCGCGTGCTGTTCGGCAAGTACTCGGGCCAGACCGTCAAGGTCGACGGCGACGAACTGCTCGTCATGCGCGAAGAAGACTTGTTTGCCGTGGTCGAGAAGTAATTCTCCCGCCCGCAGACATCCCTCTATTGATCTGAATTCGGAGAATTACTCATGGCAGCAAAAGACGTTGTATTTGGTGCGGATGCCCGTCACCGCATGGTTGAAGGCGTGAACGTTCTGGCCAACGCGGTCAAGGTCACGCTGGGCCCCAAAGGCCGCAACGTGGTGCTGGAGCGCTCGTTCGGCGCCCCCACCGTGACCAAGGACGGTGTGTCCGTGGCCAAGGAAATCGAGCTGAAGGACAAGCTCGCCAACATGGGCGCGCAGATGGTCAAGGAAGTTGCTTCCAAGACCAGCGACATCGCCGGTGACGGCACCACCACCGCCACGGTGCTGGCGCAGTCGATCATCCGCGAAGGCATGAAGTTCGTCGCCGCCGGCATGAACCCGATGGACCTGAAGCGCGGCATCGACAAGGCGGTCATCGCCCTGGTCGCCGAGCTGAAAAAGCAGTCCAAGGCCACCACCACCAGCAAGGAAATCGCGCAAGTCGGCACGATCTCGGCCAACAGCGACGAAGAAGTCGGCCGCATCATCGCCGAGGCGATGGACAAGGTCGGCAAGGAAGGCGTCATCACCGTTGAAGACGGCAAGAGCCTGAACAGCGAGCTCGACGTCGTCGAAGGCATGCAGTTCGACCGCGGCTACCTGTCGCCGTACTTCATCAACAACCCCGAGAAGCAATCGGCCATCCTGGACAACCCGTTTGTTCTGCTCTTCGACAAGAAGATCAGCAACATCCGTGACCTGCTGCCCACGCTGGAGCAAGTGGCCAAGGCCGGCCGTCCGCTGCTGATCGTTGCCGAAGAAGTTGAAGGCGAAGCCCTGGCCACGCTGGTGGTCAACACCATCCGCGGCATCCTGAAGGTCGTGGCTGTCAAGGCGCCGGGCTTCGGCGACCGCCGCAAGGCCATGCTCGAAGACATCGCCATCCTGACCGGCGGCAAGGTCATCGCCGAAGAAGTCGGCCTGACGCTGGAGAAGGTCACGCTGGCCGACCTGGGCCAGGCCAAGCGGGTTGAAGTGGGCAAGGAAAACACCATCATCATCGATGGCAATGGTGCGGCTGCCGACATCGAATCGCGGGTCAAGCAGATCCGTGTCCAGATCGAAGAAGCCACCAGCGACTACGACCGTGAAAAGCTGCAAGAGCGCGTGGCCAAGCTGGCCGGCGGTGTTGCGCTGATCAAGGTCGGCGCCGCCACCGAAGTCGAGATGAAGGAAAAGAAGGCCCGCGTCGAAGACGCGCTGCACGCCACCCGTGCCGCCGTTGAAGAAGGCATCGTGGCTGGCGGCGGCGTCGCGCTGCTGCGTGCCCGCCAGTCGGCCGGCACCATCAAGGGCGACAACCACGACCAGGACGCCGGCATCAAGATCGTGCTGCGTGCGGTCGAGCAGCCGCTGCGCGAGATCGTCGCCAACGCCGGCGACGAGCCGAGCGTGGTGATCAACAAGGTCCTGGAAGGCACGGGTAACTACGGTTACAACGCCGCCAACGGTACCTACGGCGACATGATCGAAATGGGCATCCTGGACCCGACCAAGGTGACGCGTACGGCACTGCAGAACGCTGCTTCGGTGGCCGGCCTGATGCTGACGACCGAGTGCATGATCTGCGAGTCGCCGAAAGACGAGTCCGGCGCCGGCGGTGGTGGCATGGGCGGCATGGGTGGCATGGGCGGCATGGGCGGTATGGACATGTAAGCTTGTCGCGGCGGCCGTTGCCGCTGCAACGACCCGGCGGGTTGAACTGGACGGGCCGCTGGCCCGCCGGTCAAGTTGCCGGACGCTCACGGGCCACCTTCGGGTGGCCCGTTTTGCGTTGTGCACACCCTAAACGGCCCGCCTTTTTCGCTGGCATCGATAATCTTTCTCCATGCCCCGCCGCCCCACGCAGCACGACTTCATCGACGACGAAATGCTGCGTGCGCCGTTGACCTTCGACGGCGTGATCGACACGGTGCTGGCGCAGTGGCGGCTGCGCCAGCCGCGCCACAACCGGCTTGATGGCGACCCGGTGCGGGCGTTGCAGCTGCACCGCGGTGACCTGGTCAGCGAGGCCTTGAGCCATTTGCGCATCGCTGCCCAGGCCGACCTGCAGGACATGCACCCGCTGCGGTCCGGGCGGCTGACATCGATCTCCATGCCTTCGACGGCCATGCTGCAGAAAGACCCGCTGGAGCCGATGGCGTTGTCGCTGATCGACGAGGACGACATCGCCGTCGACATCGAGATCGCGCGCTGCACCCAGACCATCCACCAGATGGCCGAGGCGGAGTTGCGCGAGTTGCACACCTTCACCTCGGCGCTGGTCAACGACCCCAACGTCGCCCGCGACACCAACCCGTTTCGACCCGACCGCTTTGTGCGGGCGCTGTGGGCCGGCCTGCAGCAGATCCCGCTGTCCCGCCCGGTGCTGACGGCGTTTCTGCACGAGGCCGCCGTGCCCTTGGCCCTGGCACTGCGGCACGGCTACGCATCGGCCAGCCGGCGCCTGGAGGAGCAGGGCGTAGAGCCCGCCGCCCACCGCACCATCGTCTACGCCGGCGGCACGGCCTGGGGTGTCGACCTGGCCCGCTACCGGCCACCAGCCAACCTGCAAAGCCTGCACGACAGCATGCCCACGCCGCTGGACGCGCTGGGAGCAACCGACGCCGGCGCCGCCACGCCACAGGCCCACCGCGCACCCCGGCCCGCAACTACAGGCGGGCCCGACCCGCAGCTGATGGAGCTGCTGGCACGCCTGTTCGCCGCCATCCAGGACGACCGCGCCCTGGCGCCGCAGACCACCCTGCTGCTGCAGCGCCTGCAACCCACCGTGCTGCGCCTGGCGCTGCACGACGCCACCCCGCTGGACGCCTATGACCACCCGGTGTGGCGCTTCATGGACCACCTGGCCAACGACCTCGAGTGCAGCGCACCCGCGCACCGGGCCCGCCTGCTGGGGCTGTGCCGCAACCTGGTGGACCACCTGGCGGCAGCCACGCCGCCCGAAGGCAGCCATTTTTCCTGGGCGATCGTCCGGCTGGCGGCCGCGCGCCGCCACGCACTGGCCCAGGCGCTGACCGCCGCCGCACCGCAGATCGACCGGCTGCAGCGCATCTGCCGCGCCGAGGCCGGCAACACCACCGCCACCATGCCGCTGGACATCGGCACGCTCGACACCGTACCGGCCGACCTGATGCCCGACGACGGCCCACCCGGCGCACGCGCCAGCACCGCCTTGCTGATCCAGGCCAGCCAGCCGGGCACCTGCTTGCGCAGCTACCTGCAGGGCGAATGGCGGCAACTGACCTGCCTGTGGCAGGACGGCGGCCACGAGCTGCTGCTGCTGTCCGAGCCGGCGGCAGACCGGCTCTGGGCCTTGCGCCAGGCCGCCTTCGCCCGTTTGCTGGCCGAGGGTCTGGCACGGCCTGTGCGCGTACGGTCGCTGGTCCGACGCGCCGCAGACAAGGTTCTGCAGGCACTGTGACACTGCCGCCCTGCTGCAGCGCTGCTGCTGGCATCGCCGGCGCTGCAGGCCCAGGCCAACAGTCCCCTGATCCCGTCCAACCTGCCGGCCACGGCGCCCGCGCCCGCGCCATCGGGCGCCGCCGCCGAGGCACCGGCGGCCAACCCGGCGGCGCGCGACCGCCTGGCCGCAGTCACGATCGACGCTGCGGTGCAGCGCAACCCTGACCGCCTGCGGGTGATGCTGCAGAACAAGCCCGGTGATGCCTTCGGGATCGGACCCGCGGAGCGCGACGCCAAACGCCTGGCGGCCGGCGGTCGGCGGTCGGCGGTCGGCGGTCGGCGGTCGGCGGTCGGCTGCCGGCCGTGACTACTCCCGATCCCTTACCCGCTGGTAACCAGGCCCGACGTCGAGGCGCTGGTCTTGCTACGGCATTGCCGGGCGGCGACCTGGCGGCGCCGCGGGTCACAGCCCCGCCAGCACCTCACGCAGCCGGTTGATCACCCAGGCCGGCTGCTCGTGCACGATCCAGTGGCTGGCGCCCGGCAGTCGGTGGATTTGCACACCCGGCACCCAGTCCGCCAGACCGTCCAGCAGGCCTGGCAGCAAGGCGTGGTCGGCCTCGCCCCACAGCACGGTGGTGGGCACCGCCACGTTGACCACCGACGCCGGCAGCACCAGTTGTTGCAGGGCGACATCCGCCGGTCCGGCGGGCGGTCGCAACGGTGAGGCGCGGTAGTAGTTGAGCGCGCCGTCCAGGCCATGGCGCCAGACCGCCCGGTACTGCTCGCGCACGGCGGGTGTCAGCCAGCCGGCGGGGCCAAAACGCTCCAGCACCGCCCACAGGCCGGCAAAGTCATCGGCCGACAACTGCGCTGCGGCATCCGGCTGCACCAACTCGGTCATGTAGAGGCTGGCCGCCTGCTGCGCCGGGCTGTCGCGCAACTCCCGCAGCAAGGCGCCGGGATGCGGTGAATTGATGATGACCAGCCGGCGCACCCGCTGCGGCAACAGCGCGGCCAGGTTCCAGGCCACGCCACCGCCCCAGTCGTGGGCGACCAGCAAATCAATGGGCGCGTCCGGGCTGCCGGTGATGGCGTCGATCATTGCTGTCAGGTCGGCCACCAGATGCTTGGCGCGGTAGGCCGACACCCCGGTGGGCGCACTGCTGGCGCCATAGCCGCGCAGGTTGGGCGCGACGCAGCGCACCTGGGGCGCCAGCGCGGTCATCACGGCGTCCCAGACAAAAGCGGCCTCGGGAAAACCGTGCAGGAACAGCGCCTTCCGCGGCGCGTCCACCGGCCCGGCCGCGCGGCAAGACAGGGTGATGCCGTGCGGCAGGGTTTGATCGAACAGCGTCGGGGTCATGCCGCAGTGTGCGGCCGCGCTGCGGGCCCGGCCGTCAATCGGGCGACAGCGGTGTCCCGTTGCCCGACCCAGGCTGCCTGCCGGCCGGATCGTCGGCCTGTTCGTCGGCCGGCCCGTCGGCCCCATCACCCGCATCCGGCTGGCCAGCCGGCGTCTGCTGCCACTGGCGCAACGTCAAGGCTGCGTCGCCCAGACCCTGGCGCGACAACGCCGAAAACAGCGACACGCTGATGTCCGACGCGTCGGTGGCCATGTCGGCCAGGGCCTTTTGCGCCTGCGACAGTGCCCGCGTCTGCTGGTTGCGGTTGAGCTTGTCGGCCTTGGTCAGCAGCACCAGCAGGCGCACCTCGCCGCGGCCGACACGTTCGGCCACGAAGTCCAGCAATTGCTGGTCCAACGGGGTGAAGCCATGCCGGCAATCGACCATCATCACGATGCCGGCCAGCACATGGCGCATCGCCAGGTAATCAGCCATCACCTGCTGCCAGCGCAGCTTGGCGCCGCGTGCCACCGCGGCGTAGCCGTAGCCTGGCAAGTCGGCCCAGCGGCCGTCGGGTGCGCCCATCGGACCCAGGTCGAACAGGTTGATGTGCTGGGTGCGGCCGGGGGTCTTGGACGCAAACGCCAGCCGCCGGTGCTGGGCCAGCGTGTTGATCGCGGTGGACTTGCCGGCGTTGCTGCGGCCGACAAAAGCCACCTCGGGCAAATCCGAGCCCGGCAGCTGCGACAGCAGGCTGGCGGTGGTCAAAAAACGGGCGCTTTGCGTCCAGGCCAAGGCCTCGCGCACAGCGGGGTCGGTGGGGATATCGGAGTCTTTGCCCCGGGGGATGGCGCTGGTGTTCATGGAGCATTGTAAAATCGACTGGTTTACCCCATTCCGCACGTTGTACCCGTACACGTTTACAGCCCGTCCCAGCCCAACCCAGAGGCTGCCGGCCTGCCCCCGTTGCCCGCCATCCGGCGGTGGCGGGGCTGGCGCAGGCGGCCCGATCACCCCAAGGTTTCACGACATGAAGTCGCTGCTCGCCCTGACGCTGTCTGCCCTGATCTCGATTTCAGCCGGCTCCGCCTTTGCTTCTGAAACCAAGGCTGCAGCCAAGCCCGATCTGGCCAAGGGCCAGGAAAAATCAACCCAGGTCTGCGTTGCCTGCCACACCGCCGATGGCTCGCGGGGCAGCCCGGCCAACCCGATCCTGCAGGGCCAGCACCCCGAGTACCTGGTCAAGCAGCTGACCGAGTTCAAGGCCGGCACACGCGCCAACGCGATCATGGCGGGCATGGCCGGCCTGCTGAGCGAAGACGACATGAAAAACGTCGCCGCTTACTACGCCAGCAAACAGGCCAAGCCGGGTTTTGCCAAGAACAAGGACTCGGTCGCGCTGGGCGAGAAGATCTACCGCGGCGGCATCGTGGCCAAGCAAGTGCCCGCCTGCGCCGGCTGCCACAGCCCCACCGGCGCCGGCATCCCTGCGCAGTACCCGCGCCTGGGCGGCCAGCACGCCGATTACGCCGAGGCCCAACTGGTGGCGTTCCGCGCCGGCACCCGCGCCAACTCGGCCCAGATGACCACCATCTCGGCCCGCCTCAGTGACAAGGAAATCAAGGCCGTCGCCGACTACGTGGCGGGCCTGCGCTGACGATCAGGCCGGTCTGGCCTTTGATGCCCCGGGGCCGGTCACTGACCGGCCTTTTTGCTGGCCGTCGAAGCGCAGGCTGACCCCGCAGGAAGCAGGTCGATGCCATGCGCGTAAGGTTTGGGGCCCAGAACCGACCTATCTGCAGCTCTTCAGGAACCCCCATGCGACACCCCAGCGACCCCGGCTTCAACCACAGCATCCCGTCCGAAATTACCCCGCGCGCCGTGTACGAGGGCCGGCGCGACTGGATGAAGCGCCTGGCCGCCGGCGCGCTGGGCACCGGCCTGGCGGGCTGGGCGGCACGCGACGCACTGGCGGCCGAGGGCGCGGCCAAGGGCGCCGCCCTGGCCGGCGCCAAGAGCGCGGTGGCCGGCGCAGTAACGATGGACAAGCCCACGCCGCGGGCCGACGCCACCAGCTACAACAACTTCTACGAGTTCGGCACCGACAAGGCCGACCCGGCGCGCAACGCCCACACCCTCAAGACCCGGCCCTGGACGGTGAGCATCGAGGGCGAGGTCAAGAAGCCCAGGATTTTTGGCATCGACGACCTGCTCAAGCTCAGCCCGATGGAGGAGCGCATCTACCGCCTGCGCTGCGTCGAGGGCTGGTCGATGGTGATCCCGTGGGTGGGCTTTTCGCTGGCCGAGCTGGTCAAGCAGGTCGAGCCCACCGGCAACGCCAAGTTTGTCGAGCTCCACACCCTGGCCGACCCCAAGACCATGCCGTTTGTCGGCTCGCGGGTGCTGGACTGGCCGTATGTGGAGGGTCTGCGCATCGACGAGGCGATGCATCCGCTGTCGCTGCTGGCGTTTGGCATGTACGGCGAGGTGCTGCCCAACCAGAACGGCGCGCCGGTGCGGCTGGTGATGCCCTGGAAATACGGCTTCAAATCGGCCAAGTCCATCGTCAAGATCCGCTTTGTCGAGCAGCAGCCCAAAACCGCCTGGATCAAGGCGGCGGCGCAGGAGTATGGTTTTTATTCCAACGTCAACCCCAAGGTGGACCACCCACGCTGGAGCCAGGCCACCGAGCGCCGCATCGGCGAGGACGGCGTGTTTGCCAAGAAGCGGCCCACGCTGATGTTCAACGGCTATGAAGCGCAGGTGGCGTCGCTGTACAGCGGCCTGGATCTGGCCAAGAACTTCTGAGCGGTCTGGCCACCACCCCAGCCACCATGAACAAACTGCTGCTGCACCCAGCCGCCAAGCCGTTGCTGTTTTTGCTGGCCTTGCTGCCCTTCACCCACTTGCTGTGGGGCGCCCTGGCCGACACCCTGGGCGCCAACCCGGCCGAGGCGCTGATCCGCGGCACCGGCGACTGGGTGCTTCGTTTTTTGTGCCTGACGCTGGCAATCACGCCACTGCGCGACTGGACCGGCTGGACCGCGCTGGTCCGGCTGCGCCGTATGCTGGGGGTTTTTGCCTACTGCTATGTGCTGCTGCATTTTTTCAGCTACGCCTGGCTGGACATGGGCCTGGACTGGGCCGACATCCTGCGCGACATCCCCAAGCGCCCGTTTGTGCTGGTGGGCACGCTGGCGCTGCTGTTGATGACCCCGCTGGCCGCCACCTCGTTCAACCGCGCCATCAAGGCGCTGGGCGCCAAACGCTGGAAGGCGCTGCACAAGAGCGTTTACGCCATCGTCTTGCTGGGGCTGCTGCACTTCTTCTGGATGCGGGCAGCCAAGCACAACTTTGCCGAATGGTCGGTCTATGCGGCCATCGTTGCGCTGCTGCTGGGCTGGCGGCTGTGGCGGCGCTTTGGGCCGAAGCGGCTGCCCGTCCCGGCCGCCCGGGCCCAGGTCGCCGGGCGCTGAGTCACGGCGCTATGCAAAGCCGGTTGCGGCCGCCGTGTTTGGCCCGGTACAGCGCCCGGTCCGCCGACAGCATCAAGGCCGTCAGGTCGTAAGGCGGTGCGCCCGACAGGCCGATGCTCAAGGTCAGCGCAGCGCCCGGGCCGCACAACCCGACCCAAGGGTAGGCGGCCACACGCTCACGCAAGCGCTCGCAAACCTCGGTGGCCAGCTCGGCACACATGCCCGGCAGCACGATCACAAACTCTTCGCCGCCGTGGCGCACCAGCACGTCGCCAGCACGGGTGTTTTCGCGCAGCAGCTGCGCCAGCACCACCAACACCCGGTCACCCACCGCGTGGCCGTAGCGGTCGTTGATGGCCTTGAAGTGGTCAATATCGAGCTGCGCCAGGGCCAGTGGCTGGCCGGCCTGCCGGGCCGCGGGCAGCAACTCGGCACAGCGGCGGTCCAGGTGGCGGCGGTTGCCCAGGCCGGTGAGCGGATCACGCTCGGCGCTGGCGGCAAATTCAGCGGCGCGGTCGCGCTGCAGGCGGGCGTCCAGCCGCGCCTGCTCGGCCTGCCACTGCGCATGCTGCGCCTCGGCGCGGGTAACAAACAGGGCCGACTGGGCGCGCAGCTGGGTGATGGCCCGGCGGCGCTCCAGCCGCTCCACCACCTCGAAGTAAGTCAGCGCTTCGGCCGGCCGCGCCAGCGCACGGCAGGCCAGGTAGGCGACATGGTTGGCCCGTACCGCGGTCTGGTGCAGTCCGTCGTCGCCCAGCGTCTGCAGCAGCGTCTGCATCGCGGCCAGCGCCGCGGCCGGCTGGCCGGTCGCGACCAGCCAGCCGCCCATAGACGCCTGTATGCGCCAGCCGTGCGCGGTCAGGCCGCGCGCACGCGCCAGCGCCAGCGAGCTGCGCAACAAGGCGTCGGACTCGGCATGCTCGCCCCGGTACAGCAGCAATTCGCCCAGGTTGCCGAGGATCACCACCTCGGACACCGGATCGGAGGTCTGCGACATCAGTGCACGCGCTTGCAGTCCGGCGGCATAGCCGGCGTCCAGCGCCGCACAGACCTCGGCCTCGGGCATGGCACCGGCCAGACGGTGATAGACACCGATAGAGATTGCGCACAGGGCATTGAGCGCCCGTATGCGCAGGGCGGCCGGCACCGATTCATCCACCGTGCTCAGCGTCTGCTGCAGCAATCGGATCGCCTGCCAGGAGTCGCCCAGGCGCTCAAAGCACACCGCCAGCGCATAGGCCGCGCTCAGGTTGGGGCCACCCTCACCCCCCTCGGCGGACAAGCGCACCAGCTCATGGGCTGCATCCAGCGCAATGTCGAAGTCGCCGGTTTCACAACCGGCCAGCGCGACCACCCGCAGCAACTCGCGCCGCTCGGTGCCCAGCGCGTGCGCTACGGCGGGTGACGCCAGCAGCGGCAACACGGCCTGGGCCTGCACCAGCAGCTCGGCATAACGACCGCCGCGCAACAGCAGCGTGCACAGCCAGGCGCCCGCCAGCGCCTGCTCGTAGGCCCGGCCCAGCTGCCCGGCCAGGGTCATCGCTTCTTGCGCCGCAGCGCAACCCGCCGCGGGCTGCGTCACCTGGACCGGGTCGGCTGCGGCCAGGCAGGCCCGCAGGCGGTCCACCGGGCTGGCCGCCGGGCTGGCCGTCAAAGGCGGGGCTTTGAATGCCGCAGTGGTCACGGGGATAGGCGGTGACGGCTCATCCGTTGGCTATCGGCCGCCGGCGGGCGCGGCTTGAGCCCGCAGCCGTGGCAAGCGTCACGCCGCCGGCTGCCGCGCCGGGCTGGCCGGTCGGCGCGGCAGCCTAGCGCATCAAACCCGGCAGCCACAGCGACAGCGCCGGGAACTCCAGCACCACCACCAGCGCCAGCACCAGCGTCAGCACAAACAGCCAGACGCCGCGGAAGATCTGCTTGAGCGTCACGCCGTCCAGCAGCGCGTTGAGCACAAACAGGTTCATGCCCACCGGCGGTGAGATCAGCCCGATCTGCACCACCAGCACGATCAGCACGCCGAACCAGACCGGGT
Source organism: Burkholderiales bacterium (assembly GCA_038316145.1). Taxonomy (GTDB): domain Bacteria; phylum Pseudomonadota; class Gammaproteobacteria; order Burkholderiales; family Burkholderiaceae_C; genus Pseudaquabacterium. The sequence continues at coordinate 1,005 of JBBQAH010000028.1, read as the reverse complement.
CGAAGCCCAGCTGGGTGACGATCGGGAAAAACACCGGGATCGTCAGCAGCACCATCGACAGCTCCTCCATGATGGTGCCCAGCAGCACGTAGACGCCCATCATCGCGCCCACCACCATCAGCGGCGACAGGCCCAGATGGGTGATGGCCTCGCGCAAGTCCACCGGCATCGTGGTGAAGTTGATGAAGTTGGAGAACATCATCGCGGCGATCAGGATGGAAAACAGCATCGCCGTGGTGCGTGCGCTTTCCACCAGCACCTGCAACAGCACCCGGCCCGGCAGCGTGCCGCGCAACAAGGCGAAGAAAAACGCCCCCGACGCCCCGATGCCCGCGCCCTCGGTGGCGGTGAACACCCCACCGTAGATGCCGCCCAGCACCACGATCACCAGCAGCACCACACCCCAGATGCCGCGCAGCGCGGCCCAGCGCTGCGGCCAGCTGCTGCGCTCACCGGCCGGCCCGGCCGCCGGGTCGCGCCAGGTGATCCAGGCCACGCCGCCCATCATCAGCGCCGCGCACAGCAGGCCGGGCAGGATGCCGGCGGCAAACAGCTTGCCGATATTGGTCTCGGTGACGATGCCGTAGATCACCATGATGGTGGACGGCGGGATCATGATGCCCAGCGTGCCACCGGCCGCGATCACGCCGGTCGACAGGTAGTCCGAGTAACCCAGCTTTTTCATCGATGGGTAGGCCACCTTGGCCATGGTGGCGGCGGTGGCGATCGACGAGCCACAGATCGCGCCAAAGCCGGCGCAGGCCAGCACCGTGGCGTGCGCCAGGCCACCGCGGCGGTGGCCGATAAAGGCATAGGCCGCGCGGAACAGCTCATGCGCCAGCCCGGCGCGCGCCACCAGGGTGCCCAACAGGATGAACAGCGGCACCACCGACAGCGTGTAGGCAAAGCCGGTGTCGTAGACCACCTGGGCGGTGGACGCCGCGGCCGGGGCCCAGCCGCGCATCAGGCCCAGCCCGGCAAAACCCACCAGGCCCATCGCAAAGG
>JBBQAH010000386.1:0-2218 GCA_038316145.1 Burkholderiales bacterium | reverse complement strand
CGGTTTTGCCCTCTGCCGCGCACCGCAGTGCGGTTGCGGTGCAGTCTGCGGTTTCAAATTTTTCCTGCGGTGCAGTGTCGCGGGTCTGCCGCGCTGCAGTGCAGGACACTACTGTAAACCAAACAAGGAGTTCAGGTAGGTATATAATTATTTTCCTAAAAATTATATTAAGCAATTTTTTCCTGCGGGATCACAAACGTTGTGGCTCTTATGTTTCTTTACGTGAAAATCTGAGCCATGCTTATTATCATACATGGTACTCGATCTATTCATCAACATTATATAAGAGGGCCACTGCCTTTCCTTTTAACGAACTGCATGGTACTGTGTATGCATAACTCCCCGCTACACTGCACATCGATCCCTTCAATTTCATCCCGTTGTCGTAAAACGAAGGACGGAAGCATGCATGGCGCCCTACAGTAATAAATGCGGTAAAACCGCCAATAACCCAAATGACGTCATAAGTGGATTTCTACTCGTTCGTCTGAGTCATACAATACGGAGTATGAGACAAACGACTAGAAATCCACTGATGTCATTGCCTTATCAGGGTACTAGTACTGTAGTACAAGGATTGGCACCCAATTCCGGACAGCGTGTTTTGTCTTCCAATTATGGATATTTTTTATTCCTGCTTCTTCATTTCTGATCTGATTCAGCCCACACTGGCCTTAATCGAACGGGAATAATTACATACAAATTCACAAATAAAGAAAGGTATAGTTTTCGTAGTTTAAATATCCGAAAACGCGAAAAAGTCCATCTCAAATATTCGCCACCCGTTTGTTTTTTGTTTTTTGAGACGAACAACTTCATCATTTTCAAGTTGAAAACTCGCACTTTTTGGGGTTCTGCTATTTCTTCAAATTTTTATCGTTCAATTTATCTCAGTTTGGGTTGAATCAGTTGAGAAGTGAAATAGTTATTTATGTCCAGAATTGAGAGTCAAAACACGCTGTCCGGAATTGGGTGCCAATCCTTGTACTGGCTTTTTCTTTCGTTATGAAATGACTTTAAATACTGGCGTTTTTTATAATCATGGAAAGATAACCACGGGAAAATTACCTCAAAAAGTTTTTATTAAGCTAGCGTACTCGTACCAATAATGTCGAATAGAGGGTTCACTCGTGCACTATCCGGTGTACCGACACGGTTACACTTGCCGTATAGGTTTTGCCAATCATGACAGTGTTCGCCTGCATTAGGGAAGATAAAAATATTACGTAATCAGAGAAGGGGGAGGGGGTATTTGACCGTTTGCTTACGCTAATGTTATAGGGTCCAGTTGATTGATTGATTGTTGATTACGATGGGGGTGGGGGGTCCCAAAAATCTCGTTTTTCTGATTACCTAATACGTTTAGTTTCCCTTATTCCTACTATACGCTTCCCGTACGTACTGCGATGACGCCGCGACCAGATCTTGAATGACAATTTAGTGCTCAGTTGCTCAACTGATCGGTGGCTGTCAATCGCATTTCACCTGAAAGACTTCGTTTGATTGATTGATTGATTTATGATTTATCCTCTTCACATAGATGCCTTTTTTTCTCATGCTGTTGTGATCGGCTTTCCCCATCTGAATGCTGCCCAATTCAAAAACAATAGTATTCACTTAAAATACTTTAATACCTCATCGGCCTTTCTTATAAATCCCGTAGGTCATCGGCGTCGGCGTCCTCATCGCCACTTTCACCTGCACATGGTTTTTCCAGCGTTTTGGCCTGAAATCCACCATGTTCATCGCGGCCGGCATCTACCTGGTTGGATCCCTGCTGTCCGCCCTCATCAGCGCCGTCTACGTCTACGAACTACTCATGGTGGGCCGACTACTCTGCGGCTTCTCCGAAGGTCTCAGCGGCATCTCCGCTGGCATTTACATCTCCGAAATAACACCAGTGCGACTACGGGGTGCCGCCGGCACTGCCCCACTGTTGACCTTTGTGCTGGGCGTCATAATGGCCAACCTTCTTGGGCTGCCCATGTTTCTGGGTACGGTGGAACGCTGGCCGCTCCTGTTGGCGCTGCAGGCCGCCCCGGTCCTTGTGATGGTGGTCTGTCTGACATGTTGCCCGGAAAGTCCGCGGCAGTTGCTGTTGGTGCAGGGTGACATGATTGCGGCTGAGAAAGCGCTTATTTGGCTACGGGGTACGGGGGATGTGCAGGTGGAGTTAATGAAGATGGAGCGGGAGCATTATGTCGTGGAGGAGGAGGAA
>JBBQAH010000138.1:0-8549 GCA_038316145.1 Burkholderiales bacterium | reverse complement strand
GCTGAGCGGTGAGGGAACGCTGGGATCGGTGCCTGGGGCGACTGGCGCGGGCTTGTCAGGGTCGGGCGCGCCGGTTGGCATCGCAGCAGGCTTGGCCGGGCGCTGGGGAGATCGGCTGTAAAGCGGGTTGCGGGCCATGGTCGACGGCTCCAGCGGTCACCATCGGACCGCCCGGGTTTCACAGTATCACGGCGCGGCGCGGTGTGGAGCCTGTGGGTTTCAGGTCCGCCAACAGGGCATGATCCGCCGATGACCTGGATCGACAGCCATTGCCACCTCGACGCGCCGGAGTTCGACCCCGACCGCGTGGCCGTGTTGGTGCGCGCAAGGGCTGCCGGTGTGGCCCAGCTGGTGTTGCCGGCCGTCGTGGCCAGCCACTTCGAGACCGTGCGCACGCTGGCGCACCAGCACCGCCTGGCCTATGCGCTGGGCATTCACCCGTTGTATGTCGAGCAATCCACCGACGCCGACCTGGACCGCCTGGCCGATGCCCTGGCCCGCTACCGGGACGACCCCCGGCTGGTGGCGGTGGGCGAGATCGGCCTGGACCACTTTGTGCCCGGGCTGGACCTGGTGCGGCAGCAGCGCTTTTATGTCGTCCAGCTCAAGCTGGCCAAGGCTGCCGGGCTGCCGGTGATCCTGCACGTGCGGCGTTCGGCCGACGCACTGCTGGCGGGGCTGCGCCGCGCAGGCGTGGCCGGCGGCATCGTGCATGCCTTCAACGGCAGCCGGGTGCAGGCCGATGCCTTTATCGATCTGGGTTTCAGGCTGGGTTTTGGTGGGGCGATGACCTTTGAGCGCGCGCTGCAGATCCGGCGCCTGGCCACCGACCTGCCGGCCAGCGCGCTGGTGCTGGAGACCGACGCGCCCGACATGCCGCCGCACTGGCTGTACCGCACGGCCGCCCAGCGCATCGCAGGCGAGACCAGCCGCAATCAGCCGGCCGAACTGCCGCGCATTGCCGCGGTGTTGGCGGGCCTGCGGGGTTGGTCGCTGGCGCAAACCGCAGCGGTCACAGGCGCAAATGCCCGCGCCGCGTTGCCCAGGCTGGCGGCGCTGCTGGACGCTTGAGGCCGCTGGCGGTCAATCCCCGACGAAGTGGGGCCAAGTGCCCGCCAGGTAGGCCATGAAGGCAGCGCCCACACCCTCGGCCTGCAAATGGGCCCGGCTGACCGGGCGCGGCACAGCGCAAAAGCCCGGGTCGGCGATGGCGCGGCGTGCAAAGTCGTGGTGCAGGATGGCGCCCCGGCCGATCAGCACAAAGTCGGCGCCGGCATCCAGGCAAGCCTGGGCCCGGGCAGCGTCCATCAGCTTGCCGGCCACGCCCAGCCGGGTCGCGCCGCGCGGCAAATCGCTGAAATGGGCGATCAGCGGCCGGCCGGTGGGGCCTTCTTCGAGTGGCGGCTTGAAGACATCCCAGAGCGACAGGTCCAGGTAGTCGAGCAGGCCGCCGGCCAGCATCTGGCCGGCCAGCAGCCGCGCCTCGGCCAGCGCAATGCCGTAGCGCTCGGGCGAGATGCGCAGGCCGACTTGAAAGCCCGGGCCGGCACGGTGCCGGATGCCTTCGACGATCTCGAACAGGATGCGGCTGCGGCGCTCCAAGCTGCCGCCGTAGCGGTCAGCGCGCTGGTTGTGCTCGGCGTCCAGAAAGGCACACAGCAGGTAGCCGTGCGCGCCGTGCACCTCCACCCCGTCGAAGCCGGCGCGTTCGGCGCGCAGTGCGGCCAGGATGAAGTCCTCGACGAGTTGCTCGACCTCGGCGGTGCTCAGGGCGCGGGCGCCGGTCTCGGCGTCGTCCCAGGGGCCCACCTTGGGCAGGCCGGTCAGGCCCGGGTCCGAGCGCCGGCCCGAGTGCTGCAGTTGCAGCGCCGACACGCTGCCAGCAGCACGGATGCCCTGCGCCAGCCGGGCCAGCCCGGGCAGCTGCCGGTCCGACCAGCAGCCCAGCTGGCCCGGGAATCCCTGGCCGCTGGCCTGCACATGGGCGGCGGCGGTCATCGTCAGGCCGAAGCCACCCCGGGCGCGCAGCAGCAGCCAGTGCGCTTCGTCGTCACTGAGCGTGCCGTCGGCATGGCTCTGCATATTGGTCAGCGGCGCCAGCATCAGGCGGTTGGGCAGGCCCGGCCCGTGGGCCAGTGGCAGCGGGTCGGACAGCGAGGGGCGGGAGGGGCTCATGGCAAAAGCTTGTAACGTGTCGGCGCCGGCGCTGGCTGTCGCCAGCGGCACAGGGGCCGATGCCGGCCCTGGCCTGAACCCTGGAAAGCCCGTGGCCCTGCCTGTTACCCAAAGCCCTGAAGCCCCAAACGCTGTAGCCCCAAACGCTGTAGCCCCGAACGCTGTAGCCCCGAACGCTGTAGCCCCGCGCCCTCTTGCCGATCCCGACACCCTGCTGACCGGCCTGCCGCCGGTGGCAGGCCCGCGCACGCGCCTGCTGCTGCTGGGCAGCTTTCCGGGTGTGGCGTCGCTGCGGGCGCAGCAGTATTACGGCCATGCCCGCAACCAGTTCTGGCCCGTCCTTTCGGCGCTGTGGGGTGTGGACCTGCGCGCCATGCCGTATGCGCAGCGGCTGGACGTGCTGTGCGAGCGCGGGCTGGGCATTTGGGACGTTTATGCCCGCTGCCGCCGCCCCGGCAGCCTGGACAGCGCCATCACCGACGCCCGGCCCAACCCGCTGGCCGCCCTGGCGGCCACGTTGCCGGCGCTGGTGGCCATCGCCCACAACGGCGGTGAATCGGCGCGGGCCATGAAAGTCACGGCCGCGCTGGGCCTGCCGGTCTACCGCCTGCCGTCCACCAGCCCGGCCAATGCCAGCTGGTCGTTCGAGCGCAAGGTGGCGGCCTGGGCTTTGGTTTTCAGCGCCCACGGCATGATGCCGACCCTATGACACGCCCGCCGCCCGCCAAGCCGCCACGCGCCCCGGCGCCCAAACCCGCCATGAAGCGCCAGCAGACCCTGCTGGCCGGCGCCACGTTGAGCGAGTTCGACGGCGTGCGCTACCTGCACCTGGGCACCGACTGGGTGCAGGGCGCGATGCGCATCAGGAAGCCGCGCCAGCTCGAGCTGGAATACATCCAGCGCATGATGGTCTGGCTGCTGTGGTTGCCCAGCGACGCGCTGGACCAGGGCCGGGCGGTGCAACTGGGCCTGGGCGCGGCGGCGATCACCCGCTTCACCCACCAGGTGCTGCGCTGGCAGACCACCGCGGTCGAGATCAACCCCAGCGTGGTGACCGCCTGCCGGCTGTGGTTTCACCTGCCGGCCGACGACGAGCGCCTGCAGGTGATCGAGGCCGACGCCGGCCGCTGGGTGCAGCAGGACGCGCAATTGCAGACCGCCGATGCGCTGTGTGTCGACCTCTACGACCACGACGCCGCCGCGCCGGTGCTGGACGACGAGGCCTTTTACGCCGCCTGCTTTGCGGTGCTGGCGCCGGGCGGGGTGATGACGGTCAACCTGTTTGGCCGCGACGCCAGCTTCGAGCGCAGCGCCGCAAGGGTGGCCGCGGCGTTTGGTGCCGACCAGGTCTGGCAGCTGGCGCCCACCAAGGAGGGCAACACCGTGCTGGTCGCCGCCCGCGGCGTGGTGGTGCCCGACCGCGACACCTTGACCGCCCGGGCCGCGCTGATCGAATCGCGCTTTGGCCTGCCGGCACGCAAGTGGCTGCGCATGGTGCGGCCGTACGGCAGCGCGCCTGCCGACCCGGCCACGGCGGCTTGATCGTTGCATCCGGCCCGCCCGGTGCGGCCTGCGCCAGGCGCTGGGCTGCGCCAGGTGTCAGAACACGGCTTCAACCAGCCAGGGGCCGCGGCTGGCCCAGCCGTCACGCAGCGCCTTGGCCAGCGCCTCGGCCGTGTCCACCCGCACGCCGGGCACACCTTGGCCGCGCGCCAGCGAGACCCAGTCGATGGCCGGGCTGGCCAGCGACAGCATCGCGGCGGCCTTGTCGCCCTGGATGCGCGCGCCCACGCCCAGCAGCTCACCCTGCAGGATGCGGTAAGCGCGGTTGGCAAAGATCAGCACGCCGATCTGCAGCGACTCGCGCGCCATCGTCCACAGTGCCTGCACGGTGTACATCGCGCTGCCGTCGCCCTCCAGCACCAGCACCGGCCGGCCGGGCGCACCGATGGCCGCGCCCACCGCGCCCGGCAGGCCGAAGCCGATCGCGCCACCCATCACCTGCAGCCAGTCGTGCGGCGCTGCGCCGGTCATCGCCGGCGCAAAACCGCGTCCGCTGCTGATCGCCTCGTCCACCACCACGGCCTGCTCGGGCAGGGTGGCCGCCACCACCCAGGCGATGGCCTCGGGTGTCAGCGCGCCGGTGGGCAGGGCGGATGGCAGCGCAGCTGCGGCCGGGGGCACGGCAGAGCCGCTTGCGGCCAGCGCACCGGCCCGGCCGATTGCCGCACGGGCGACACCCAGCTCGTCGGCCAGGGCCTGCAGCAGCGCGGGCACGTCCTGCTGCGGCTCGGCCAGCGTCAGCAGCGAGGCGCCCGGCCGCTTGAGCTGCGACGGCTTGCCCGGGTAGGCAAAAAACGCGACCGGATCGACTGCGCCGGCCAGCACGATCGCCTCGGTCTGCGCCAGCTGGGCCACGGCCGCGTCCACCGCGTAGGCCAGCCGATCAATATGCGGGCGCCCCAGGCCGGCCGGCATGCGGGCGTTGTAGAACTCGGTCATCAGCCGGCATCCGGTCCGGGCGGCGATGGCGGCGGCCAGGTGCTGGGCCTGCTCGTCAGCGGCGCCGCCGGCGCCCAGCAGCAGCATCGACTGCGGCCCCAGCCGGGTCAGCAGGCGGGCAGCCGCAAGCACGGCGTCGTTGGATGCGGCGCCCTGTGTTGGGGTGGGTGCGGTCGACAGAGCGGCGGGGTCCGCCACCGCCACCGCCACCCGCCCACCCGCGCCCCAGGCGGTGTCGGCCGGCAGCAGCAGGGTTGCGATGCGACCCACCGCGCCGTCGCGTGTGGCCGCCACGGCTGCTGCGCCGTCGCTGCCGACATCGGCTGCCCGGGCACTGCTGCGCACCCAGTGCGAGACCGTGCGTGCAACGCCCTCGGCGTCGCTCTTGAGCGGCGACTCGAAGCGTGCGTGGCCCAGCGCATGGTCGCCCACGATGTTGACGATGCCCGACCGGGCCTTGCGCGCGTTGTGCAGGTTGGCCAGGCCATTGCCCAGCCCGGGGCCCAGGTGCAGCAGCGTGGCCGCGGGCTTGCCGGCCATGCGGTAGTAGCCGTCGGCCGCACCGGTGGCCACGCCCTCGAACAAGGCCAGCACACAGCGCACGCCCGGGATGCGGTCCAGCGCCGCGACAAAATGCATCTCCGAGGTGCCGGGGTTGGCAAAACACACGCCTACCCCGCTGGCTGCCAGCGTGGCCACCAGAGATTCGGCACCATTGAGTGCGCCGTCGTGTGTGCCGTCGTGTGGGCCTGCAGTGGCGCCTTGGGGTGCGGCGGAAGCATCAGTGTTCATGGGGGTTCGGTGGGAGCGACTGTGGGGAGATCACCCTAACACCGGCGCCCCGCCGGTGTAGCCGGAACGACACCGGCACAGCCGGTTTCGACCCAGAATGCGCCGCGAGAGGCGGCGGCCCAGGCCAGCGGCGCCCGCATCGTGTTTTCGTGTGGTTTCGACTCGATCCCGTTCGACCTGGGTGTGTTCAAGCTGCAGCAGGCGATGCAGGCCCGGCACGGCGGCCCGGCAACCCGGGTGCGCGGCCGGGTGCGCAAAATGAAGGGTACGTTTTCAGGCGGTACCGCCGCCAGCCTGAAGGCGACGATGGCTGCGGCCACCAACGACCCGCAGGTGATGGCACTGCTGCGGGATCCGTTTTCACTGACGCCGGGGTTCACCGGGCCGCGCCAGCCGCCCGGTAACAAGCCGATGCTGGACGAAGCGCTGGGCGTGTGGGTGGCGCCGTTTGTGATGGCGGCGATCAACACCCGCAACCTGCACCGGTCCAACTTTTTGCTCGGCCATGCCTGGGGCGCTGACTTTGTCTACGACGAGATGCTGGTCACCGGGCCGGGCGACAAGGGCGAGGCGATGGCCCAGGCGGTGGCGGCCGACAAATCACTCGGCGCCGAGGGCGGCCCGAAGCCGGGCGAAGGCCCGTCGCTGGCCGAGCGCGAGGCGGGCTTTTACGACCTGCTGTTTCTGGGCCACGATGCCCGGGGCCAAACACTGCGGGTGGGCGTGACCGGCGACCGCGACCCCGGCTACGGCTCGACCTCGAAGATGATCGGCCAGGCTGCGGTCTGCCTGCTGCAAGACAGCGCGGCCACCCCGGGCGGCATCTGGACACCGGCCTCGGCGATGGGCGCCGCGCTGATCGACCGGCTGGAGCAGCATGCCGGCCTGCGTTTTCAGATGGAGGAGGCGGCCTGAGCCAGGCCAACGGCGCACTCAGTCCCGAAACGAGCGTGTCGGGACCGGCTCCAGCCGGCGCAGCAGCGCACGCCATTCGCGGATGTTCGGGTCGGGCTTGCCGGCCAGGCCCTTGCTGGCGCCGCTTTCGTACTGCAGCGCGGTGCGCTCGCAGACCGCGTCCGACAAGGCCTGCACCGGCATGCCGCTGGCCTGGATCGCCATCTGCACCCGGCAGGCTCGGTCCAGGTTGAGCATCAGGATGAAGGCCTCGGCCACGTTGCGCCCCAGCGTGAGCAGGCCGTGGTTGCGCAGGATCAGCACTTTTTTGGTCGGGCCGAGGTCGGCCACCAGGCGCTCGCGCTCCTCAAGGTCCAGCGCGATGCCCTCGTAGTCGTGGTAGGCCACCCGGTTGAAGAACTGCAACGACCACTGGTTGACGGGCTGCAGGCCGCAGGCCAGTGACGAGACGGCCACACCGGCCACCGTGTGGGTGTGCAGCACGCAGGCGGCGTCGTGGCGGGCGGCGTGCACGGCGCTGTGGATCGTGAAACCCGCAGGGTTGACGTCCTCCGGGGTGTCGTCCAGCACCCGGCCCTGCAGGTCGATCTTGACCAGCGACGAGGCCGTGATGTCGCGGAACAACCAGCCGTAGGGGTTGATCAGGAACTGGTCCCCGGTGCCGGGCACCCGCGCCGAGATGTGGGTGTAGATACTGTCGTCCATGCCGCACAGCGCCACCAGGCGGTAGGCCGCGGCCAGGTCCTCTCGCACATGGCGTTCTGCATCGGTCATCACTGTCGTCGCTCGGCGGCTGGGGGTGTCGGTGGTGGACATGTCGGGTCTCGTCGGGAGTGGTCAGCGCGGCCGGACGGCGATCGCGAAGTCTTGACGAGCCTAACGCCCGCGCCGGTCGAAGTGTGTCGTGGGCACGACACACGGCGCAGTTCACACGGTCCGGCGGGCCCGTGCCACCGCTGGCCGGATCAATCCGCGTCAGGCCGCGACGGCCTCGGTCTGCTGCACATTGCCGTGCCGGACGGCTGCCGGCAGTGGCCGCAGCAGGCCAAAAAGGTCCTTCGGGTCGGGGCTGTGCGGCACCAACCCGATCACCTTGCCAATGCCGAGTTCGGCCGCGGTGTCGCGCATGAAGCTCAGCGCCGAGAAGTCCTCCAATGCAAACCCGACCGAATCGAACACCGTCACCTGCGCGGCATCGGTGCGGCCCGGGTGGTGGCCGGCCAGCACTTGCCAGAGCTCGGTGACCGGGAAGTCGGCGGGCATCTGCTGCACTTCGCCTTCGATCCGGCTTTGCGGCTCGAACTCGACAAACACCGCGGCTTGCGACAGCACGCCGGGGTGCAACTCGGTCTTGCCCGGGCAATCGCCACCGACCGCGTTGAGGTGCATGCCGGGCTCGATCATGTCGGGCGTCAGGATGGTGGCGTTGGTCTTGTCGGCGGTCACCGTGGTCACGATGTGGGCACCGCGCACGGCCTGGGCAATGCTGTCGCACGGAATCAGGCGCAGGCCGCGGTGGCCGGCCAGGTTGGCCATCAGCTTGCGGGTGGCGGCGGCGTCGGTGTCGAACAGCCGAATCTCGGTGATGCCCAGCAGGCAATGGAAGGCCAGCGCCTGGAACTCGCTTTGCGCGCCATTGCCGATCAGCGCCATGCGCCGGCTGTCCGGGCGCGCCAGCGCACGGGCTGCCACCACCGACATGGCGGCGGTGCGCAGCGCAGTGGTCAGCGTCAGTTCGCTCAGCAACTCGGGCACACCGGTGGCCACGTCGGCCAGCACGCCGAAGGCCATCACCGTCGGCAGGCCGACCTGGGTGTTTTTCGGATGACCATTGACGTACTTGAACGCGTAGGTGGCGCCGTCGGCAATGGGCATCAGCTCGATCACGCCTTCGGCCGAGTGGCTGGCGACACGCGCGCACTTGTCGAACGCTTGCCAGCGCAGGTAGTCGGCGTGAATCGCGCCGGCCATGCGGTCCAGCGCCACCGGCAAGCCCAGGCGGTGGACCAGGGCGGCGACGTCGTGCGCGCTCAGAAACAGGGTGGGCAACGATGCGGTCGGGGTGTTCATGGCGATGTCCTTGGGGTTGCCTTCAGTATGGGCAATGGCGGCGTCAAATCAAATGGTCAACTCTGCTTCCTTTTCGATACCGAATTGACAAAACG
>JBBQAH010000310.1:0-1691 GCA_038316145.1 Burkholderiales bacterium | reverse complement strand
AAGCAAGTCTTGCAGAATACGCAGCAAGTCCAAAAAAGAATGCTTGCAAATGGAAACTATGAACATGTAGATAGTTTGCCCAGGAACCCATCTCAAAAACCTGGATATTTGAGATGGCTTCTTTTAACCAAATTGTTTCATGTTTCAAAGTCTAGAAACTTAACTTTTCAAGGTCTGCGCATTTTTTACAACATTTTCTCAATTGTTGGAGAAAAGTTTAGCTTGAATTGTATGAAAAATGACAGAGTTGTGCGCAAAACAAAACTTTCCAATATTTATACACACAAAACGCTTTGTCCAGAATTAGACAAAACTCCCCGTACTGACTTTATTCCAATACTTAAGTATTGGTAAAATGCGAAGTACAGGGTAAATACAGTACATTAAAATTTTAAAATAATATATATATAACGTTCAACAATGCGTGAAGTTTTTATAAAGGTTCTAACACCGGTACCCGTACCTCTTTCATATGGACAGCCGTAATAATAAAGCATGAATCTGGGCAGTCTTATACTCGAAAAAATAATATTCCACAGGTGTTGATAAACAGTGGCCAAATTAAATAATCCGTCAATGTGGATCAGGCTTTCTCAAAATCAAATGCTGATTGCGCATAGCGAGCAATTATCTCTGGGAAAAATTACATATCTCAATGGCCGGCATATCATGTTCATAAGGCGTTCCGCAATACAGTGGACAGTAGGTAAACTCATATATCTGTAGAAGCCTTTCGATTCTCACAGTAAATCGGCACTGTTTTTGTGCGTCAAGTGTTTTTCAATTACAAAAAATAATAGCAGAAAACACAATGTGTACACAAAGGCATTACATTATTCTTACGCGCAGACCATTATTCAATAATCAAACCAATCCAACCAATCGTTAACGCTCTGGTCAAAACGGTTTTTTTCCTCCGTCCCACAATCCGGTCACAAAAACCATACATAAAGTACTCAATCACCCACTAAACCACTCGCACTTGTCCACATGCTCTCGATCCCCTTCCGTCAAATGGTAGCGGAAGTCTTGACTTGTCGCCCCCACATACAAAAGTAAAACAAGAAAAGGTACCTTGATAATATATGAGACTATGAGAGAGCGTGTGTGTATAAAAAAACAAGGAAATTATTAGCGCTTATTTGCACTTTTCTGGCTGCCAAGAAGACGCTCTCTCTCTCTCCTCTCACTGTAGCGGTCCTCCATGGCGACCCAACCGGCTCTCTACGGGTACTTTAATGTATGTTGAAAAATAGTGTGCCGTTTTCACGCGCTTACGTAAAAGCACCACTCTCCTTTCTTGTATTTTCCGATTTTTTTTCTCACGGTATCGTTATGGCTTACCGCTACTTTGCATGTGTATAAAAGTGCCTGTGGTTGTAAAGTTTACATCGTTGGAGTCGGGGAAAAAACACATATACACAAGACATGACATAAATTATGTCTTGTTTTTTCCCCTAGCAATTGCACTTGAGAACGTAGAAATTGTTACACACAATCACATGCATATAGCGCAAGCGTGACTTTGGTGAATCAGTTGCAGTACACAGTGAAATTTCCGAACCCGTAAAGTAGTTGATTTACTGGGGAAAAAAACCACAAATAGATTTAATCAAAATGACCCTTTGATCACCTAGTATTATACAATAATATTATTCCATTAGTTATTATATTATAATGAAATATAATTA
>JBBQAH010000488.1:0-1773 GCA_038316145.1 Burkholderiales bacterium | reverse complement strand
AAGCGCCTCGCGTCGCGCGATCGCGCAGAGCCGGAGGCACGCGGCCGCCTCCGAGACGAGGCCACGTTGCTCCGCCTGCTCGACGGACGGATGACGCCGCGGCTCCTCGCGCGCGGCGACGATGCGCAGGGCCCATGGCTTCGAATGGAGAAGCTCGCCTTCCCCACCCTCGCGCAGCGGCTCGCCAGCGCGCGCGCGCCGCTCGATCCCGCGTGGGTCGCGCGCGCGACGCGTGCCGCATTCGAGGCCCTGGCGGCGCTGCACGAGGCGAGCGACGACGCTGGCGCGCTCATGATCGTGCACGCCGACCTCGGTTCGGCAAACCTCGCCGTGGACGACGCCGGCGCGCGCGCCGTGCTGCTCGATCTCGAGCTCGCGGCATGGCGTGACGGTCCCGCGCGCGACGGTGCGTTTCGCGGCACCATCGGGTACTGCGCGCCGGAGATCGCGCGCGGCGAGACGCCGACCGTGGCGAGCGATCTCTTCGCGCTCGCCGCGACGATGCTCCACGCGACCACCGGCGTGGTCCCGCGCGACGGTCCTTCGCTCGCGGCGGTGCTCGCTGCGGCCGCGGAGGAGCCGCTCGTCGTCACCACGCCGCTGGCCCCTGCGCTCGTCGCCTGCCTGACGCACGACGCAGCACGTCGTCCGGCGTCGGCGCGAGCTGTCCTCGCGCTGCTGCCGCTGTGCTAAGCGGCAGGCATGCACGACGAAGGCCTTCGCCCGGAAACGCTATGCATCCACGCCGGGCAGACGCCCGACCCGATCCACGGCGCGGTCATGACGCCCATCGTGCTCTCGAGCACGTTCGCGCAGGACGGCCCCGGCGGGTACAAGGACTACGACTACTCGCGCGCCGGCAACCCCACGCGCACCGCGCTCGAAGGCTGCCTCGCGGCGCTCGAGGGCGGCAAGCACGGCGTCGCGTTCGGTAGCGGCTGCGCGGCCACCACCGCGGTGCTCCTCGGCCTGAAGAGTGGTGACCACGTGCTCTGCGGGGACGACGTCTACGGAGGCACGTTCCGCATCTTCGACAAGGTCATGAAGCAGTGGGGCCTCGACGCCAGCTTCATGGACATGAGCGACCTCGCGAAGGTGAAGGCCGCGATGCGCCCCAACACGAAGCTGGTCTGGCTGGAGACGCCGTCGAACCCGATGCTCAAGATCTTCGACATCGCGGCCATCGCCGAGATCGCGAAGAAGGGCAACGCCGCGCTCGCCGTCGACAACACCTTCGCGACCCCCATGCTGCAGCGCCCGCTCGATCTCGGCGCGACGATGGTCGTGCACTCGACGACGAAGTACCTGAACGGCCACTCCGACGTGGTGGGCGGCGCCGTGCTCACGAGCGACGCCGAGACGGCGGAGAAGCTACACTTCCTCCAGAAGTCGGTGGGCGGCGTCCCCAGCCCGTTCGACTGCTACATGGTGCTGCGCGGCCTGAAGACGCTCGGCGTCCGCATGAAGCAGCACGTCGCGAGCGCACGCACGCTTGCCGACCGCCTCGTGGCGCACAAGCAGGTCGAGCGCGTCTTCTATCCTGGCCTCACCACGCACAAGGGGCACGACGTCGCGTCGCGCCAGATGAAGGCGCCCGGCGGGATGATCAGCTTCGAGGTCGCCGGCGGGCTCCCTGCCGCGAAGGCGTTCCTCGAGTCCCTTCGGGTGTTCGTGTGTGCCGAGAGCCTCGGCGGCGTCGAATCGCTGGCCGAGCACCCTGCGATCATGACGCATGCGAGCGTCCCCGCGGACGTCCGACGCACCCTCGGCATC
>JBBQAH010000271.1:0-1586 GCA_038316145.1 Burkholderiales bacterium | reverse complement strand
GCGGGCCCTCAACCCCTTCACCGGCGAGTTCTACCGCGAGGCGCTCCAGGTCAGCCGCTCGACCCGCGAGATGTTCTGCCTCATGGAGGGACGCCACGTCCCAATGTCCATGATTTAGGGGCTGGGATCGGGTTGAAGTCGGTGGATCGTTATGGTGTGGGTGACGTTGCGGACGGTGGGTGTGTCGTCTGGTCGCCTTGGGTAGCGGTGTGAGCCGCCGCGTTTGCGGGCTCGCGGCGATGAGCGTCCGGGTCGTTTGCGGACCAGGTTCGCCTTGTTGGTGAGCCAGGTTACGGTGCGCGTGAGGGCGTGGGTCATGGCCGTTGGGGGGAGAGAGCCGCCAGGGTCGTGTCCCGGGCGGCGTCGATGGCCTTGGCGAAGCTGACCCGTCCGGGGTCGAGCCCGTCGGGTGTGGCGTAGCCGATCAGGTCGCGGACGGCCTGGTAGACACAGAGCATGGCGTAGAGCTCCTGTTCGACCGTGGCGGGTTTCTTCGAGCGGAGCACGGCGTCGGGTCCGCCGCGTTCGGCGGTTTTCAGGTCGCCTATCCCGGTCTCGGCCTGCCACCTGCGGTGGTAGAGGTCGGCCAGGTCTTTCGCCGGGGCCTGCAACGGGTCGAGCAAGGTGGTGGCCAGGGCGAAGACCTCGGACTGAGCCTCGCCGCCGGCTTTGTCGGTGGTGGTCACGGTGTACTCCACGACGCGGACGGTGGCCGGATCGCCGTCCTTCTTCCGCGGCGGCCGCAGCTGGGTCAGGTAGGTCCCGTCATCACAGACCGTGCGTGGTCTCAGGTTGAAGGACGACGGGACCCGCCAGCACAGGTCCGCCCCCGTCGCTACCGCTTTCGCCCACAGGTTCCAAGAGATGAAGTTCCGGTCCGCGAGCAGCAGCATCCCGGGCCCCAACGCCGCCAGCAGGTCCAGCGCGAGGGTCTTCTCCCCGGTACTGCACGGGCCGTGCGCGGCGGCCAGCAGCGACCGGGTGCCGGACTCGGCCACCACCAACACCCGCAGCTGCGGGTAGGGGTTTTGCGAGCCGGACCCGTTCCCGCCACGGCCGAAGTGCTCCGCGTTCTCGGGCGTGTCCTGCAGGTCCAGGGTGAACCCGTCCACCGTCGCCACCCGCAGGCCCCGGTAGAACACCCCCGGCGTGTCCGGGGTGCCCGACGGCCCGGCGACCTTCGCGAACAGCAGCCGCAACGGCTCCGCACCCAGACGCGCCCTCGCCCTGCTGATCGCGACCGTGGTCGGCACCCGCCAGCGGTCCCCGTCCACGACATGCGCGTTGGCCAGCTTGCCCATCACCCCCTCGTACCCCGACCGGGTGAACAGCCAGCACGCCAACACGAACAGCACCACCAACCTGGCCGGCAGCAGCCGGTACCGCTGCTCGCGCACACCCGCCGCCTCTATCACCTCATCGATCAGCTCATCGGTGAACGTCCGCGCCAGGACACCGATCGAGATCCGGTCCGGCAGCCGCTCCAACGCTGCTCTTGCCTCACGAGTCACACCAGCCACACCAGCCACACCCGAAACCTACACCACAACAACCTCTAAGTCACGGACATTGCGGGTAGGCCCCAG
>JBBQAH010000486.1:0-2377 GCA_038316145.1 Burkholderiales bacterium | reverse complement strand
GTCGGCAATACTTGCACCACGAGAGCGCATTTTGGAAAAAGCGGCATGTCCTGGAGTATCGATAAAAGTCAGTAATTTGTCTTTGTATTTAGCCTGGTATGCACCAATTGACTGAGTGATGCCACCGGCTTCACGATCGGCTACCTTGGTGGTTCTGATGTAGTCAAGCAAGGTAGTTTTGCCATGATCTACGTGACCAAGAATGGCAACAATGGGCTGTCTTGTTTGCTGAGTTGATTGTGGGGATGATTTACTCTTTGACATTTAGATCCTTCGACTTTGCTCAGAATGACATGCTATTTGCATGATTCAGGAGGAATGTCATTTGTTCTCAGCATCGCGCTCTGCTTGGTAGCGGGCCATTTTCTCGGCTTCTTCGGATGCCATGTTGCGCTTTTTGTGCCAGCGAGCGATGGCTTTTTCGGTTTCTTCGGGACCTCGAATGTCGAGTTGTGCAAAGGCAGTTTTGACCTCTTCGAGTTTTTCTTCTAGTATAGCCACGGTGGTAATTTGCATGTCGATCAAGGTGTTGCGTAGCTTGGATGACAATCCAAGTGCGTCAATCTCGAATTGTTCCTCACCTGAGGTAGAGAGGGCAATATTCTTGGCCTCTGCGCCTTTAATATCGATCTTGTATCCTGTCAATTTGGCGGCGAGACGCGCGTTTTGACCACCTTTGCCGATTGCAAGCGAAAGCTGATCTTCGGGAACCGTAATCGTGGCTTTGCGGATTTTTTCGTCAATATCGACGTTTAACCCTTCTGCAGGAGCAAGGGCGGAGGCGATATATTCTTTGAGATCTTTGGAATATTCGATGATATCTACTTTTTCACCATTGAGCTCGTTGATAACAGCCTGAACTCGAATACCCTTTTGGCCAACACACGACCCTACTGGATCCACGCCGTCCTGCGTACTTTTGACGGCTAGTTTGGTACGGTGTCCGGCTTCGCGGGCAATAGAGATTAATTCAACGGCACCTGAGCCTACCTCTGGAACTTCGCGGGCAAAAAGTTCTTTGACAAGTTCTGGAGCGGCACGAGAGACAACAATGGCTTTGCCTTTGTAGGTTTCTCGGATTTCCTTGATGAAAATGGCAATGCGTTGGTTTAAGCGATAAAACTCGTTGGGGATAGCTTCGGCAGGAGGCATAATTGCCTGGCCACGACCAATATCGACAACGACGTTGGGACCATCAAAGCGCAGGATCATACCTGTCACCATGGTGCCAATTTTGTCTGTGTATTCACCTAAAATGGCGTCTTTTTCGGCTTCTCGCACGCGTTGCATAATAACTTGCTTGGCAACTTGGGCAGCAATACGACCAAAGCCCGCAGGAGTTACGTCTTTACCATCTTTTTCGACGGTGATGGCACCTGTTTCTTCGTTGACATTGACCACATACCCCTCTAGAAGGACATCGTCTTCGAAGCCAAAGTCACGTTTAAGGGCTGCAAGGATTGCTTGTTTGATGGATTCGACTACTACTTTGGGATCAATACCGCGCTCAGCACAGATTTGATTGAGAGCTAAGGCAAATTCTGATTTGGTTTGAGACATATGTACTCCTTAATCTTGTAATATGAGTGTATATACTAAAAAGGTGGGTAACCCCACCTCATTATTATTTTCACTACAACCTCCACATTGTATCACATCTAGACAAGAGCGTGCGAGTTAGTTGAGATCAGTAAAGTCTTCGTCGAGAATGATCGTATTCTTGATATCGGTCTCGAGAGTTGAGATATCATTGTTGCTGCCAGGAGTTGGCACAGCATCGAGCCCAGGATCACTCGATGATACGGGTGACGGCATGAGTGTATTTGGTTTAGTATCTTTTGCGGCATCGTCTGTTTTGAGTAGACTACCTAATGTGCATCCACCCAGCAAGACTGCAGAGAGTAAAATGAGGGCCAATTTTTTAAACATATTACCTCCTTAATTATTGTGAGTTTTGTACGGCGACTGAGGCTGCAGGTAGTGCTGATTTTGAGATAGTCTTGAGCTGGGTCAAGGCAGATTTGAGTAAGGTGTGCGCTTCTTGAAATAATTTGCGTGCTACCATAGCTAGATCGCGTGCGGCGCGTGCTTGTGTTTTTTGCTCGCTAAACTTGGCGGGATCGATTGCTTTGAATGCGGTGACCGCTTCGACTCCTTTGGTTTTGGCACTGGCCAACTTGGATATGGCGGCATCCAAATCGGTTTGTACCATGGTGACATCTTTACCTGCTGACTTTAGAGTGACTAGTCGACTTTGAAAACGAATAATAATCCCTTCCATTCTGGACGTGTACAAGGCAAAGCGCTTTTCTAACCGGTTGGCATGATTTTGCGCGACATTGCTACGGAGTTCTTGTGCTTTGTTTTGCATATCCTG
>JBBQAH010000239.1:0-2371 GCA_038316145.1 Burkholderiales bacterium | reverse complement strand
GCGCAAGGCCTGCCGGCCGGCGTCGAACGGGTCGCCCCTGGCGGCGCGTTGCAGCCGGATGCTGGCGCCGGCGCGTCGCGCCTCGTCGGCAAAGGCAGCGCCGCGCTCGTGCGCCCGAAAGTCGGTGTGCACGCCGCTGTCCACATAAGCCAGCGCGCGGTGGCCGGCAGCCAGCAGGTGCTGGGCCATCGCCCGCCCCACCTGCGCATGGTTGAAGCCGATCTGGGCAAACGGCTGGGCCTCGTCAGGCTGGTGATCCCACACTTCGATGATCGGCGTACCCGTGGCGTGGGCATCGGCCAGCAAGCGGCGGGCACCGTCGGTGTGGTGGCGGCCGGTGACCACCAGGCCCAGCGGTGCCCAGCCCAGCAGCGCGCGCAGCTGCTCTTCCTCGCGCTCGGGTGAGTAGCCGGTAGACGCCAGCAACAACTCATGGCCGGCGGCCTGCAGCGCCTCGCTCAGCGCCTGCACCGTCTCGCCGAAGATCGAATGGCCCAGGTTGGGGATCAGCGCGGCCACGATGTTGCTTCGCCCGCTGGCCAGCAAGCCCGCCTGCTTGTTGGGCACGTAGCCGGTGCTGGCGAGTGCGGCGCGGATGCGCTCGGCGGTGGCCGCCGCGACCAGTGCGGGCTCACGCAGGTAGCGTGACACGGTGATCTTGGTCACCTCGGCCTCACGCGCCACATCGTCCAGCGTGGCACGGCCATGGCCACGGCGGCTGCGGCGCGGGGGGGGTGTGTCGTCGACAGTCATGGGCTGGGACCAGGAGTTTCTCGGGTTTGTCTGAATGGACTCGGGTTCTCTCCAGCCTTAATGTTAGCGGTAACACCGATCCGAACCATGAGCAACAACCCCGAGCAACCCCACCGGAAGACCCTGGCCGACCTGCGCAGCCGGCGCTGGTTTGCCGATACCGGCATGCGCGGCTTTGCGCACCGCCAACGCATGCAGCAAATGGGCCTGCGCCGCGAGGACCTGATGACCCGGCCGGTGATCGCCATCATCAACACCTGGAGCGACCTGTCGCCCTGCCATGCCCACTTGCGCGAACGCGCCGAGTCGGTCAAGCGCGGGGTGCTGCTGGCCGGCGGCCTGCCGCTGGAGATGCCCGCGATGAGCCTGGGCGAGGTGATGGTCAAACCCACCACCATGCTGTACCGCAACTTTTTGGCGATGGAGGTCGAAGAGCTGCTGCGCAGCCACCCGATCGACGGCGCGGTGCTGCTGGGCGGTTGCGACAAGACCACCCCGGGCACGGTGATGGGCGCCATCAGCATGGGCGTGCCGGCGATCTTCTGCCCGGCCGGCCCGATGCTCAACGACCGGCAAGTGCAGGGCGGTATCACCCGCCAGATCGGCGCCGGCACGCATACCCGTATGTTCTGGGACGAGTTGCAGGCCGGCCGCATCGGCCCCGACGACTGGGTGGCGCTGGAGGCCAAGATGACGCGCTCGCCCGGCACCTGCAACACCATGGGCACGGCCAGCACGATGACGGCGCTGGTCGAGGCGCTGGGCCTGGCGCTGCCCGGCAGCAGTTCGATCCCGGCGATGGATGCGGCGCACCCGCGCATGGCCACCGATTGCGGTGAACGCATCGTGGCGATGGTCTGGGACGACCTGACACCCCAGCGCCTGCTGACACGCGGCGCGTTTCTCAACGCCGCCGCCGTGCAGATGGCGCTGGGCGGCAGCACCAATGCGGCGGTACACCTGATCGCGATGGCCCGCCGCGCCGGTGTGGATCTGGTGCTGGACGACCTGGACGCGATGGCCCGCCGCGTGCCGGTGCTGGCCAACCTGTTCCCCAGCGGCGACCGGCTGATGGAAGACTTTTTCTACGCCGGCGGCCTGCCTGCACTGATGGGCCGCATCACCGCGATGTTGTCGCTGGGTGAGCTCACCGTCACCGGGCGCACGCTGGGCGACAACATCGCTGCCGCGGTGGTGCACGACGCCGAGGTGATCCGCCCGCTGGACCGCCCGGTCAGCGCCAGTGGCGCGCTGGCCGTGCTGCGCGGCAACCTGGCGCCCGACGGCGCAGTGATGAAGGCCAGCGCTGCCGCGCCACGTTTTTTCCGTCACCAGGGCCGCGCACTGGTGTTCGATTCACCGGCCGAGATGCATGCCGCCTGTGCCGATCCCGCGCTCGATGTTGACGAGGACACCGTGCTGGTGTTGCGCAACGCCGGCCCGGTGGGCGCACCGGGCATGCCCGAGTGGGGCAACCTGCCGATCCCCAAAAAACTGCTGGCGCTGGGTGTGCGCGACATGCTGCGCCTGTCGGATGCGCGCATGAGCGGCACCCACTACGGCAGTTGCGTGCTGCACATCTGCCCCGAGGCGGCGGTGGGCGGCCCGCTGGCGCTGG
>JBBQAH010000448.1:0-1709 GCA_038316145.1 Burkholderiales bacterium | reverse complement strand
CGTCATCTTCGTCATCGACAACCACCGCTATACCGTTGATTGTGGGCAGGCTCTGCAGCAGGGCCGGCTGCAGACGGCTGGGCTCTTCAGCTACCGAAACGATGCGGTCAAAGTGCGTTTGCACCAGATCGGCCAGCAGGTTGGTCTGCCCATTGCGCGTTTGCGCCGTGCCCTTGATCATGACGACGGCGTCGAGCAACAATTTGTCGCGGTGCTCGGCAAAGGATTTGGGGAAGACGACGACCTCGCTGCTTCCCTGCAGGTCCTCAAGCATGACATAGGCCATGAGGTCACCCTTTTTGGTCGTCAACGTGCGCACGCTGGTGATCAGTCCGGCCAAGGTGACGCCGCGGCCGTCGTAGCGCTCGTCCAGCTCGGCGCAGGAGCAGGTGGTGTAGCGTGCCAGCTCCGCGCCCAGGTTTTGCAGCGGGTGGCTGATGCTGTAGACGCCCAGCAGTTCGCGCTCCCACGTCAGCTTCTCCTTGCCAGAGACCTCCTCTATCTCCGGCAGGCGGATGGGAGTAACGTGTTGCTCTTCGCCGCCGCCCATCAGGTCAAAGATAGAGAGCTGGCCGCTGTCGCGCGCATCGTGCACCAATTTGGACTGCGCGAAGGCCTGCTCCAGCACGGCGAGCAGTTGGCTGCGCTTGCCGAAGCGGTCCAGTGCGCCGGCCTTGATGAGGCACTCGAGCGGACGCTTGCCCATCTGTTGCAGATTGACGCGATCGCTCAAGTCCTCAAGGCTGCGGAAGGGGCCCTCGGCGGCGCGCGCAGCGAGAATCAACTGCACAGGCTGCTCGCCCACATTCTTGATCGCCGCCATGCCAAAGCGGATGGCGCTACCCTCGGGCACGGGGAAAGCGTAGCCCAGCGACGGGTCGCGCTGCGCAATCTTCTGCGTGTCGGGCGGGCGCAACTGTATGTCGAAGTCGAGCCCGCTGTAGTTGACGTCGGGCGGCAGCACGTCAATGCCCATGCGACGGCATTCGGAGACGAAGTTGACCACCTTCTCCGTCTTGTCGCGCTCCACAAGCAACTGCGCCGCCATGTACTCCACCGGGTAGACCGCCTTGAGCAGCGCCGTCTGCACGGTGATGACGGCGTAGTCGGCGGCATGGCTCTTATTAAAACCATACCTCGCAAAGAAGGCAATGTCGGCGTAGATCGCTTCGGCCGTCGCTTTGGGGATGCCCCGCTCTTCGCACCCGTTGACAAAGCTGATGCCGTGCTTGGTGATCTCGTATTCTTTCTTCTTGCTGATCGCGCGGCGCACCAGGTCGGCTTCGCCGGGGGTGTAGCCCGCCAGCGCGCTCAGCACCTGGATGATCTGCTCCTGGTAGACGATGATGCCGTAGGTCTCGGCCAGGATCGGCTCCAGCGAAGGATGCTTGTATTCGGCCTTCTCCTTGCCGTGCAGGCGCGCAATGTACTGTGGAATGTAGTCCATAGGGCCGGGGCGGTAGAGCGAAATCATGGCAACAATGTGCTCAAAGGTCTGCGGGCGCATCTCGGTGAGGACGCGCCGCATGCCCTGGCTCTCCACCTGGAAGACGCCGCTGACCTCGCCGCTGGAGAGCAGCTTGAACGCTTCGGCCGCCTCCTCGCCCTCATAGGGGATGTTGCCCAGCGTATAGGTGATGCCGTGGCGCTCCTGAATCAGCCGCGCCGCCTCGCGCATAACGGAGAGGGTGCTCAGCCCCAGGAAGTCA
>JBBQAH010000494.1:0-2322 GCA_038316145.1 Burkholderiales bacterium | reverse complement strand
GTACCTGATCTTTGCCTTCTCATCGACGGAGTTCTCCGTGTCGTCCATCCGAACGCTCGTCCTCGCACTCGCGACACTCCCGCTGGCGCTGTCGCTGCACGCGCAAGCGGCCGCGAAAACGAAGGTCGATCCTGCCATCCGAAAGGGCGTGGTGACGTTCAACCCTTTCGCCATCTTCGCCGAGTACGTCGCCGGTGATGTGGAAGTGAAGGCCGCGCCCACTTGGACACTCGGTGGCGGTGCCAGTTGGGCAGGCATCAGTGATTTCAATAGCTACCGTTCGATCGAGGCGAAGGCGCGCTACTATCCCGGCGAGAAGGCACTCGAAGGTTTTTCTGTGGCAGCGACGGCAGGGTTCGCGTCGGCAAACGACGAGAATTTCGACTTCGATGGACGGCGGACCGCGAATCGGCGCACGACACGACCCACGATCGGAACGGAGCTGAGTTATCAGTGGATCATCGGACCATCGTCCCGGTTCGTCGCTGTCACAGGGCTGGGACTGAAGCGTTTCCTCGGAGACGAAGGCTCTGATCCGATCAGCGTGCCCATCCTCCCGACCGCGCGCATCAACATCGGGTTCGCCTTCTGATCACCGACGCACGCGGCACACGATCGTCGGCCGCTTCTCGCTGGCGCCGCAGCCTTTCTTGCGTGATGGCCTGTTTGACACCCGGGCTGCGACGGGGCAGCCTTCATCAGTCACCGATGTCCGCTTTCCCGCACTCGGAGTTCCTCGTGCCGACCCCCCGAACCGCTGCCATTGCCTGCCTGGCGCTTCTGGCGCTGCCGACTGCGCTGCAGGCGCAGCCCCGCGTCACCGTCACGCTCCCGGCAGCGCGTGCCAGCAGCGCACAGGACGGGCGCCTGCTCTTCCTGCTCTCCGCCGACTCGAGTGCCGAGCCGCGATTCCAGATCCAGTTCGGGCCGAATACGCAGCTCGTCTTCGGCAGCGATGTGGAAGGATGGGCGCCGGGGTCGTCGCGCACGGTGGCGGGTGATGCGTTCGGATTCCCGATTCGCGCGCTGAAGGATGTGCCGGCCGGCACCTATCGCGTACAGGCGTTTCTGAATCGCTACGAGACGTTCATGCTTGGCGATGGGCGCAAACTCAAGCTCCCGCCCGATCGTGGCGAGGGGCAACAGTGGGCGTCGAAACCGGGTAATCTGTACAGCACTCCGCGCACGATCCGGTGGGACCCTGCGCGGCCCGCGAACATCGCGCTCTCGCTCGACAACGAGATCGCCGCCTTGCCCGATCCGACTCTGCGCGAGACGAAGTACGTGAAATACGTGCGCATCCGCAGTGAGCGTCTGTCGAAGTTCTGGGGCCGCGACATGTTTCTTGCCGCATGGGTGCTACTCCCGTTCGAGTTCGACGAGCATCCGTCCTCGCGATATCCGCTGGTCATCAATCACGGACATTTCCCGATGTCGCTGAGTGGCTGGCGGGAGACTCCACCCGATCCCGATCTCAAGCCCGACTTCAGCACACGCTTCCAGCTCGCCGGATACAACCGCATCCAGCAGCAGCTCGGCTATGAGTTCTTCCAGTCGTGGACCAGCAAGGGCTTTCCGCGCGCGCTGATGATCGAAATTCAGCACCCAACCCCGTACTACGACGACTCGTACGCGGTGAACTCGCCGAACAGCGGCCCGTACGGCGACGCCATCCAGTATGAGCTGATCCCCGAGATCGAAAAGCGGTATCGCGGATTGGGTCAGGGGTGGGCCCGCTTCGTCTTCGGCGGCTCCACCGGTGGCTGGGAGTCGATGGCAGTGCAGATGTTCTATCCCGAGGAGTACAACGGGGCGTGGGTCGCGTGTCCCGATCCGATCGACTTCCGGCACTACACCACGGTCAACATCTACACCGACACCAACGCGTACTTCGTCACCAGCCGCTTCAAGCGCACGGCGCGTCCGGCACATCGCAACTACCTCGGCCACGTGGACGCGACGGTGCAGGACATGAATCAGCTCGAGTACGCACTCGCCTCACGCGGTCGATCGGGCGACCAGTTCGACGTGTGGGAATCGACGTTCTCCCCCGTCGGACCGGATGGCTATCCCGCGCGGATCTGGGATCGCGAAACCGGAACGATCGATCCCAAGGTCGCCACCTACTGGCGCGATCACTGGGACCTGTCGTTCATCCTCAAGCGCGACTGGGCCACGCTCGGCCCGAAGCTCAAGGGCAAGCTGCGCATCTACGTCGGCGACATGGACAACTACTACCTCAACAACGCCGTGTATGAGGTGGAGAAATTCCTGAAGACTGCCACGCCTGCCGCCGATGCGGTGGTGGACTACGGCGACCGC
>JBBQAH010000030.1:0-22456 GCA_038316145.1 Burkholderiales bacterium | reverse complement strand
GGGCAACAGCGCTGGGTTGTCTGGAGGTCAGACAGTGGATTACGCTACCCAGCAAAGAAACCCAGGCAAACATCCGATCGGGTTGATCGTGGTGGCCTTGCTGCATGTTGTGCTGGGCTACGCCCTGGTCAACGGCCTGGGGAAAAAGATCGTCGAGGTGATGAAAGCGCCGATCGAGACCAAGATCATCGACGAGGTCAAGCCGCCGCCGCCGCCGCCGCCCGAGAATCTGCCGCCACCGCCCAAGATGGCGTTGCCGCCGCCCTCGTTCATGCCGCCGCCGGAGGTGCAGGTGACCACGCCCCAGCTGGCGCCTGCGATCACCGTCACCCGCGAAGCACCCCCGCCAACGCCGGTCACGATTGCGCCGGCCCCGGCCCCGGTCACCGCAGCGGTGGTGGCCGCGCCGCCCGCACCCCGGGTCCAGGCCGTGCCGGCGCGCATCGACGTCAACAGTTGCGAGAGACCCGAATACCCGGCCGCAGCGTTGCGCGCCGAGGCCACCGGTACAAGCAAGATCCGCTTCACGGTCGACGCCACCGGCGTCGTCTCCAAAGCCGAGATCGAGCGCTCGGCCGGCCCGACGCGTGAGCACCGCCTGCTGGACCGCGCCGCCATTGATGCCCTCAGCAAGTGCCGCTTCAAGCCCGGCACGGACGAGTCCGGCAAGCCGGTCGGGGCCATCACCCCGGTCGACTACGTCTGGAAGCTTGAGTGAGCCTGCTGCGCGTCACCCCTGAACCTGATCCCGCAGTTCACTGCACTGTCGTCACCCGGCCCGGCTGCGATCCAGTCGTCGCCACTGCCAAGTCCTCTCCTGGAGTCACCATGTCCCTGATGCAAATCGTGCGCGCGCCACTGGCCGCAGCCCTGTTGGCCGTTGCCGCTTTCGCCGCTTCTATCCCCGCTCCGGCGCTGGCACAGGCCTCAGCGCCCGTCGCGCAGGTCGCCTCTCCCGCGCCGGCTGCTGCACCTGCCGCGGCGGTGAGCAAGGAAGAAGTTGCCAACCCATATGGTCTGGACGCCCTGTGGAACCAGGGCGACTTCGTGGCCCGCGGTACGCTGATCATCATGATCATCATGAGCATGGCCTCCTGGTACGTGATCTTCACCAAGCTGTTCGAGCAGCGCAAACTGCTCAAGAGCGCCGACGAGGTGACCGACAGCTTCTGGAAAGCCGCCTCGATGAAGCAGGCTTCGGGCACCTTGAAGGACGGCAGCGCCTTCCGCTACATCGCCGAGGCCGGCGTCAAGGCCGACGAGCACCACGAGGGCACCTTGGTCGAGCAGATCGACCGCCACACCTGGATCACCATGAGCGTGGACCGCGCGGTGGGCAACGTGCAGAGCCGCTCGCAAGACGGTCTGGCGGTGCTGGCCACGGTCGGCTCTACCGCGCCATTCGTCGGCCTGTTCGGCACCGTCTGGGGCATCTATCACGCGCTGACTGCCATCGGCATCGCCGGCCAGGCGTCGATCGACAAGGTGGCCGGCCCGGTGGGTGAGTCGCTGATCATGACCGCCTTCGGCCTGGCCGTGGCGGTGCCCGCGGTGATGGGCTACAACTGGCTGATCCGCCGCAACAAGACGGTGATGGAGAAGATCCGCGCCTTCTCGGGCGACGTGCACAACGTGCTGCTGTCGGCCAAAAGGTAAGTCATGTCGATGAACGTCGGGTCGCCTGACGGCGACGAAGACGAGATGAACTCGTCCATCAACACCACGCCGCTGGTCGACGTGATGTTGGTGCTGCTGATCATCTTCCTGATCACGATCCCGGTGGTCACGCAGAGCGTGCAGCTGCAACTGCCCCAGGAGCGCAACCTGCCGACCCAGACCAAGCCGGAGAACATCCTGCTGGCGGTCAGCAAAGAGGGTGATGTCTACTGGAACACCCGCAAGATGCCCGACACCGAGACCCTGGTCAAAGAGCTCAAAAAAGAGTCGATCAAGGACCCTCAGCCCGAGGTGCACATCCGGGGTGACCAGGATGCCCGCTACGAGAGCGTGGGCCGCTTGGTGGTGGCCTGCCAGCGCGCCGGCATCGCCAAGGTGGGGTTCATCACTGAACCACCACCGAACCAATAAGCCAGAGAGAACTTCATGAGCATGCAAGTAGGCGGCGGCGGCGACGACGACGCGCCGATAATGGACATCAACACCACCCCGTTGATCGACGTGATGCTGGTGCTGATCATCATGCTGATCATCACCATCCCGATCCAGACCCATGCGGTCAAGATGAACATGCCGGTGGGCCCGAGCAGTCCACCACCCAAGCCGCCCGAGATCGTGCGCATCGACGTCGATTTCGACGGCACGATCGGCTGGAACGGCGTGCTGGTGGCCGACCGTACCGAGTTGGAGAACCGGCTGGCGCAAGTTGCTGCCCTGCCCGACCAGCCCGAGGTGCACCTGCGCCCCAACAAGCTCGTCAGCTACAAGGTGGTGGCGATGGTGATGGCCAGCGCACAACGGCTGGGCGTGACCAAGATCGGGCTGGTCGGCAACGAACAGTTCATGAATTGAGCATGACGATGAAGATGCTTCAATCTGCCGCCGCAGCCCTGCTGCTGTTCGGCGCGCTGGGCCAGCCAGGCGTTGCCGTTGCGCAGGCGGTGCGCCCCGAGGTGGGCAAGCCCCTTCAGCAGGCCTACGATCTGATCAAGGCCGGCAAGGGCAAGGAAGCGCTCAACAAGGTGCGCGAGGCCGACGGCGCGCCCAACAAGACACCGGCCGAATCGCTGCAGATCGACCGCATGCGCGCTGCAGCCGCGCAACGGGCCGGCGACACCGCCACGGCGATCCACTCGCTGGAGTCGGTCTACGGCAAGGTGTCTGGCAACGAGCAAGGGCTGGTTGCCGAGCAGATCGCATCGGCCTACGCCGCGTCCAAGGACAACGCCAAGGCCGGGCAATGGGTTCAGAAGGCCCAGGCCGCCGGCAACAACAGCGCATCGCTCAAGCAATTGCAGGCTTACCTGCAAGGCAACAGCGGTGACTTTGCTGCAATCGCCAGGGATGCGGCAGCCGCCGTGTCCGCCGCCGAGCAAGGCGGGCGCAAACCCGAGGAGTCTGACCTGCTGCGCCTGGCCGATGCACAACAACGCACCGGCAATACTGCTGGCCAGGCCGCCACGCTGGAGAAGCTGCTCTACAACCACCCGAAAAAAGACTACTGGGCGATCTATTTGGCCAGGCTGCCCAACAAGAGCGGATTCTCGCAACGCTTCTCGCTCGATGTGATGCGGCTGAAGCTGGCCACCGGCTCACTCACCAAGACAGACGAGTTCATGGAGATGTCGCAGTTGGCGCTGCAGGCAGGCTACCCGGCAGAAGGCAAAGCGATTGTCGACAAGGGTTTCGCTTCGGGTGCTCTGGGTACCGGGGCTGAGGCCGAGCGGCACAAACGCCTGCGTGACCTCGCCAACAAACAAGAGGCCGAAGGCAAGGCATCGATCGAGCAACGGACTGTTGCCGCTGCGGGCAACAAGGACGGCGGCGATCTGGTGCAGATCGGCTATGCCTTAGCCACCATGGGCCAGGCCGACAAGGGCGTGACCGTGATCGAACAAGGCATCAGCAAGGGGGGCCTCAAGCGCCCCGACGACGCCAAGCTTCGCCTGGGCTTGGCCCTGTTGCAGACGGGCAAGAACAAGGCCAAGGCGGTGCAGATGCTGCGCAGCGTGCAGGGCAACGACGGCTCGGCCGATCTGGGTCGGCTGTGGGCGCTGTACGCCAACACCCAGGGTTGATGCACCGGTCCGGCGAGCACCTGAGCCGCGGCAAACAGCGCGCGACAGCCGACCCGCCATCACAACGCACCACCGCAGAACTCGGGCAGGGCATCCCCCTGCCCTTTTTCATGTCCTTCTGCATGCCTTTTTGGCACTGTCCGCTGACCTGACGCCTACCCCATGCCACTGCCCTTTGTTCAATCGCTGGCTGACGGCGTGTTTGTCATCGATACCGGCTTCCACCGCCCGCTGTTCGATGCCGCGTACCTGCTGGTCGAAAACGGCCGCGCCGCGTTCATCGACACTGGCACCAACTGTGCGGTGCCGCGCCTGCTGGCCGCGCTTGCGGACCTGGGGCTGGCGCCCTCTGCGGTCGACTACGTCATCCCGACGCATGTGCACCTGGACCATGCGGGCGGCGCCGGCCTGCTGATGCAGTCGCTGCCCAATGCCACGTTGTTGGTGCACCCGCGCGGCGCACGCCACATGATCGACCCGCAGGCGCTCTACCAGGGTGCGCTGGCAGTCTACGGACAGGCCGAGATGGACCGCGCCTACGGCAGCCTGGTCGCGGTGCCGGCCGAGCGGGTGCAGCCCAGCGCCGATGGCTTGACCGTGGCCTTGGCCGGCCGGCCGCTGCTGTTCATCGACACGCCGGGGCACGCCCGACACCACCACTGCATCTGGGACGAACGCAGCCGAGGCTGGTTCACCGGCGACACCTTCGGCCTGAGCTACCGGGAGTTCGACACGGCCCAGGGCGCCTGGGTTCTGCCCACGTCAACACCGGTGCAGTTTGAGCCTGAACCGCTGCGCCAGTCGATCCGGCGCTTGCTGGCGCGCGAGCCGGCCTGGATGTACCTGACACACTACGGCCGGGTAGGCGACGTGAAGCGCCTGGCCGGGCTGCTGTTCGAGCAGATCGACGCGATGGTGGCGCTGGCACAGGCCCAGCGCGGCGCACCCGAGCGCCATGCCGCGCTGAAGGCCGGCCTGACACAGCTCTGCCGCGCTCAGTTGTTGCGACATGGCGCAGAGGACATCGAGGCCGGCATCACCGGGCTGGCGCTGGACATCGAGCTCAACGCGCAGGGCCTGGGCATCTGGCTGGACCGGGCGCCCGGCTGATCTTCTGGTACTTCGGCGGTATCGGGCACACTCGAAGATCCACTCCACCACAGGACACCCCATGCTGATGTTGCACACCATGCTTCGCGTAGGCAACTTGCAGCGCGCCATCGATTTCTACACCCAGGTGCTGGGCATGGACCTGCTGCGCACCACGCTGCGGCCCGAGCAGCAGTACGACCTGGCGTTTGTCGGCTACGGCGGCAACCCGGGCCAGGCCGAGATCGAACTGACCTACAACTACGGCGTTGACCATTACGAATTGGGCACGGCCTTTGGCCATATCGCCATCGGTGTGGCCGACGTGGCCGGCACTTGCGCCGCGTTGCGCGACAAGGCCGCAGCCTTGGGCGGCGCCGTGACCCGGGAGCCCGGGCCGGTGAAGGGTGGCACGACGATGATCGCGTTTGTCACCGATCCGGACGGTTACAAGATCGAGCTGATCGAGCGTCGCTCGGCCTGACCGGCCTGAAGGTCGGGGCGCTCAGGCCCGCAATGCACAGGCTTCGCGCGCCAGCCGGGTGATGCGGGCCCAATCGCCGGCCGCCACCGCATCGGCCGGTGTCAACCAGGACCCGCCGCAAACCCTGACGTTGGGCAGCGCCAGGAACTGGGGCGCCGACTCGACCGTGATCCCGCCCGTGGGGCAGAACACGATGTCGGGAAACGGCCCGCCCAGCGCCTTCAACATGGCCAGCCCGCCTGCCTGCACAGCGGGGAAAAACTTGAGAAAACCCAGCCCATCGGCGCTGGCCGCCATCACCTCGCTGGCGGTCGCCACACCGGGCAGCAAGGGCAGGCCGATCCGGCGACAGGCCGCACCGATCTCCGCGGTGTAGCCCGGGCTGACGGCAAACCGGCTGCCGGCGTCCAGTGCCGCCTGGGCATCGGCCGCCGATCGGATGGTGCCGGCGCCCACCAGGGCGTCCGGCAGCGCCCTGGCGATGGCCTCGATGCAGCGCAGTGCGACAGGCGTGCGCAAGGTGACTTCGAGCACCTTGATACCACCGGCCAGCAAGGCCTCGGCCAGTGGCACGGCGTCTTCGACACGCTGCAGCACGATCACCGGAATCACCGGCCCATGACTGGCCAGGCTTGAGGGATCGATCATCGTCTTGTCCTTGCAGTTTGAAATGAAATTCTGGCCGAGACCACGAGGCGGCGGCCTTGCGGGCGCTCAAAGCCAGGTGATCGCGCCTTCTTCGGCACTGCGCACAGTGCGGCGCAGGCCACCAAACAGCTCGCGGCCCAGGCCGTAGGCGTTGTCATCGGCCTGTTCGGGGCTGATCAGGGCCGGCGTGCGGGCCAGCCACTCGGCCTCGTCGACCAGTGCGGCCAGCGTGCCGGCGTTGGCGTCGAGCCGGATCAGGTCACCGTCACGCACCCGCGCCAACGGGCCACCGGCCAGCGCCTCCGGGCTGACGTGGATGGCCGCCGGCACCTTGCCCGACGCGCCGCTCATGCGACCGTCGGTCACCAGCGCCACCCGAAAGCCCTTGCCTTGCAGCACCGCCAACGGCGGCGTCAGCTTGTGCAATTCGGGCATGCCGTTGGCTTGTGGGCCCTGAAAGCGCACCACCGCGACCACGTCCCGGTCCAGTTCTCCGGCCTGGAAGGCGCGGTGCAGTGCCTCCTGCCCATCAAACACCCGGGCCGGCGCCTCGATCACATGCCGGTCATCGGGCACGGCGGACACCTTGATCACCGCCCGGCCCAGGTTGCCGACCAGCAGCTTCAGGCCACCGCTGTCGGAAAACGGCGCGGTCACCGGCCGCAAGATGCTGTCGTCACCGCTTGCCGGCGTGGATGCCCAGGCCAGGGTCGGCGCTGTTCCAGCATTGCCGGCCTTCAGGTGGGGGATCTGGCCGTAGGCCGTCATGCCGCCTGGCGCGACCGTCATCACGTCACCGTGCAGCAGGCCTGCGTCCAACAATTCGCGCAGCACATAGCCTGGCCCGCCGACAGCCTGGAACTGGTTCACGTCGGCGCTGCCGTTGGGATACACCCGGGCCAGCAGCGGCACCGCGGCGGACAGGTCGGCAAAATCGGTCCAGTCGATTGATATGCCGGCAGCACGTGCCACCGCCACCCAATGGATCAAGTGGTTGGTGGACCCACCGGTGGCCAACAGCGCGACCATCGCGTTGACGATCACCCGCTCGTCCACCAACTGGCCGATGGGCGTGTAGCGGGCACGCCGGGTGATGCGCAGCACCGTGGCCACCGCCTCGCGGGTCAGCGCCTCGCGCAGGCCATCGTGCGGGTGCACAAACGCGGCACCGGGCACGTGCAGGCCCATCGCCTCCAGCAGCATCTGGTTGCTGTTGGCAGTGCCGTAAAAGGTGCAGGTGCCGGGGCCGTGGTAGGCGGCCTGTTCGGCGGCGAGCAACTGATCCCGGCCCACCAGGCCCTGCGCGAAG
Organism: Burkholderiales bacterium; assembly: GCA_038316145.1. GTDB lineage: Bacteria > Pseudomonadota > Gammaproteobacteria > Burkholderiales > Burkholderiaceae_C > Pseudaquabacterium. Next base: position 15,171 of record JBBQAH010000030.1, on the reverse strand, counting down.
CGCTCGCGCACCTTGGATTTGTCGCCGTTCGACAACCCGGTGCTCATCGGCCCGGCCGGCACGAACACGCAGGGCAAATGACCGAAGTGCAAGGCGCCGATCAGCAGCCCGGGCACGATCTTGTCGCAAACGCCCAGCAGCAAGGCGCCATCGAACACATCATGGGTCAGCGCCACCGCCGTGGCCATCGCGATGGCATCGCGCGAAAACAGCGACAGCTCCATGCCCGGCAGGCCTTGCGTGACGCCATCGCACATCGCCGGCACGCCGCCGGCGACCTGCACGGTGGCCCCGCGCCGGGCCGCCTCGTCACGAATCAGCGCCGGGTAGCCTTCATAGGGTTGGTGTGCCGACAACATGTCGTTGTAGGCGGTCACCACGGCCAGATGGGGTGCCCGCTCGGCCACCACACGCAGGCGCTGATCGCCCGGCAGTGCGGCAAAAGCATGCGCCACGTTGGCACAGCCCATGCGCTGCGCACCGGGCGGCCTGTCCATCATTCGGGCGATCCGGCCCAGGTAGGCTGCCCGCTGCGCTGCACTGCGCTCGCGGATGCGGCCGGTCAAGTCGGCGATGCGGTTGTTCATGCGGCGTCCAGGTAACTGATGGGTAGATTATCGTGTAACCTGGTTACATCGTCAACACCTGGCTTGGCGTGTTGGACGACGGCATACAGCGCTGGCGGGGCCAGGCTCTGGCATGCTCTGCAGCATGACGCCAACGCCCCACAGAGATACACATGCCATGCTGGACCGCGTTCACCAGCAATGGGGCGGCCAGCGCGACCTGTGGGTGTTTGGCTATGCCTCGCTGATCTGGCGGCCGGAGTTCAACGCCGTCGAGCACCGCCCCGCGCTGGTGCGCGGCTGGCACCGGGCGTTTCAAATGCGCTCAAGGGTCAACCGGGGCACGCCCGAGCAGCCCGGTCTGGTCTACGCGCTGGTCTCAGGCGGCATGTGCCGCGGCATGGTGTTTCGGATTGCCCGACCACACGCCGCCGAAGAACTGCAAAGGCTTTGGGTGCGCGAGATGCCCAACGGCGTTTACGACCCGCGCTGGCTGCGCTGCCAGACGGCAGCAGGCCAGATCGACGCATTGGGCTTCACGCTCAACCGCCGCAGCCCCAACTTCACCGGACGGCTGGACGATACCGAAATGCTGCACATTCTTCGGCATGCCAGTGGCCGCTATGGCAGCACGCTGGATTACCTGGTGCAAACCGTGGAAGCCTTGCGGGGTCACCGCATGGGTGACCGCGAGAGCGAACGCCTGCTGGCGTTGGCAAAGCAGCAAGGGCTGGCCTAGCCCGCCTGCCGCACCGGCCGCACACCTGGCAATGCGCCGCCACGCAAGATCGCCAGATCGGCCTCGGTATCAACATCGATCAACACCCCAGGGTCAGACAGCTCCAGGCCAACCGACGGATAGCGCGCAGCGACACGGCGTGCGCCATCATCGCCGCCCAACTGCACCAGCTCGGAAAACAACTCGGCGGAAAACCCCACCGGATGGCCTCGCCGCCCCAGATGCTGGGCGTACACCACCGCATGCTGAGCCAGACCGGCCGCGACGGCTTTCAAGCTGGCAGGCGTCACCAACGGCATGTCGCCGGGCAGTACCAGCCAGCCGCCCGCCTGCGGGCGCGCGGCCACACCCGCTGCAATCGAATGGCCCATGCCCAGCAACCCGGCCCCGGCACTGCCAACCTGCGGCAGTACCACGATATCGCGCCGGGCCACCCAACGCGCGGCCTCGGCCGTCAGCCAATCGGTCGTGACCACGACCACCGCCAAGCCACTTTCTATCGCATGGCCAATCGTTGTGCCCAGGACCGTGGCTGAGCCCAGCGGCTGCGCCAGCTTGTGCAGCGGCCCCAGAAAGCGGCTGCCCAGGCCAGCGGCCAGCACGATAACGACAGGTTGGGATTTCACGGTAGGTTGCTCCGGGCGGCTTCAAACGCATCGTTGACGCCGCTCAATCGCTAGCATGGGGGCGGCACTACCGGATCAACAGTCGGAGGATCACCTAAGGCGTTCCACTTAGGGTGCAACACCATGCACCTGGCCACAGGACGGCATACTGGCGGGATGGACACCCGTATCGCCGACCTCCGAAAAAGCTATGAACGCGCCGAACTGGATGAGGCCGCGGCCGCCAACCAGCCGATGGTGCAGTTCGAGACCTGGCTGAAGCAGGCGATCGATGCACAACTCCCCGAACCCAATGCGATGACACTGGCTACGGTCGCCGCAGACGGCCGGCCCTCCACCCGCATCGTGCTGATCAAGGGCTTGGATGCGCAGGGCCTGGTCTGGTACACCAACTTCAACAGCCGCAAGGGCCAGGAATTGGCGGCCAATCCGGTGGCGGCGCTGCAGTTCCACTGGGTGGAGCTTGAGCGCGTGGTGCGCATCGAAGGCAAGGTCGAGCGAGTCTCGGACGCCGAGGCCGATGCCTACTTTGCATCCCGGCCTCTGGATTCACGCATCGGCGCCTGGGCCTCACCGCAAAGCCAGGTCATCAGGTCCCGCGCCGTGCTGGTGGCGCAGGCGGCACGTTATGCCGCGCAGTTTGCCCTGTCTCCGCCGCGGCCACCGCACTGGGGCGGCTTCAGGCTGGTGCCTGACCGGTGGGAGTTCTGGCAAGGCCGCAAGAGCCGCCTGCATGACCGGCTGCGCTACCGCTTGCAGGATGGTCAATGGCTGCGTGAACGATTGGCGCCTTGACCGGCACGCATGATCTGACCGTCGCCCGGCCTGTGAACGAGACTTTTTCCGCCCTCGGCCTGCTCGGCTGGAAGCCGATCATCACCGCGCTGCTGCTGCCGCCGGTGCCCTGGCTGGTGATGACCGTCATCGGATTCCGACTGGCACAACGCCGGCATTGGGCCGGCAGCGGGCTGCTGGTGCTGGCGCTGCTGGGTGGCTGGCTCAGCCACTGCCAGGCGGTTGGCCGGTATCTGGAGCGATTGGTTTCTCCAGCCAGTGCGTTGGGGCAGGCGCAACTGGCCGAATTCAAGCGCACGCTGCCAGGCCTAAAGCCGGTGGTTCTGGTGCTGGGTGGGGGTGTCCAGGCACTGGCGCCCGAGTACGCCGAGCCGCATCTGTCCGACAGTGCGTTTCAACGTCTGCACTACGGGCTGTGGCTGGCCCGCCAGCTGCAGGCGCCGGTGATGGTGTCGGGCGGCTTCGGTTACGGCCAGTCCGGCGGGGCACCGGAAGCGGCTGTGGCCAACCGCATTGCCCAGCGCGACTACGGTCTGAGCTTGCGGTGGCTGGAAACCGCGTCCCACGACACCCGAGAAAACGCCCGGTTCAGCTTGCTGATGCTGCGCAAGGAGGGCATCACCGACCTGCTGCTGGTCACCCACGGTTGGCATATGGCGCGATCACTGCGGGCTTTCGAGCAAGAGGCTGCACGCATCGGTTTCGCGGCCCGCATCGTGCCTGCGCCGATGGGGCTGGGCGAGGAATTGGGCACCTCCGTACTGCGCTGGATGCCATCACCCGACGGCTACCGCAGGGTACACCGGGCTCTGCGTGAACTGCTCGGTCGCGTGTCGGGCGCCTGAGGGTCGTCTGCTTGCAGCGGTGAGCAGCGCTGGCCCAGAAAGACGAAACCCCTTCGGACCTTTCGATTCGAAGGGGCGGGAGGCCGATGGCCTCCGTGTGGAGATCCGGAGAAATGGTGTCCGGGGCTCCGATACATGCAGAGACTGCATGAACTTTGGTGCCGTCCCTAAGGAGGCAGGCAAAAGATACTGCAACCCGGCGGGTTCGGCAAGCGGAAATTACCGTGCCTGCCCCCACGCCCCGTCGGCTTGGCCTTTGCGCCCCGGGTTGGGCCCGTCAAGCCTTCATCACGGCGTCGAACAAGCCCTCCACCCGGCGTGTGATGTCGGCCGGCATGGTGATCACCCGGCCCCATTCTCGCGCCGTCTCGCCGGGCCACTTGTGGGTGGCATCCAGGCCCATCTTGCCGCCCAGGCCGGACACCGGCGACGCAAAATCCAGGTAGTCGATCGGCGTCTGTGCCACTAGGGTGGTGTCGCGCACCGGGTCCATGCGGGTGGTGATGGCCCAGATCACGTCCTGCCAGTCGCGGATGTCCACGTCGTCGTCGGTGACCACGATGAACTTGGTGTACATGAACTGGCGCAGGAAGCTCCAGATCCCGAACATCAAACGCTTGGCATGGCCGGGATAGGCCTTCTTGATCGAGACGATCGCCATCCGGTAACTGCAGCCCTCGGGTGGCAGGTAGAAGTCGACGATCTCGGGAAACTGCTTTTGCAGGATCGGCACAAACACTTCATTGAGCGCCACGCCCAGCACCGCCGGCTCATCGGGCGGCTTGCCGGTGTAGGTCGAGTGGTAGACCGGGTCGCGCCGGTGCGTCAGCCGGTTGATGCGGAACACCGGGAACCAGTCCTGCTCGTTGTAGTAGCCGGTGTGGTCGCCGTAAGGGCCTTCCAGCGCATGCAGGTAGCCACCGATCTCCTTTACCGGCACGCCGTGCGCACTGTGGCCGGCAAATCCCGGCTCAGCGATGGGTATATGGCCTTCCAGCACGACCTCGGCAGTGGCGGGTACCTGCAGGAAGCGGCCGGCCTCGCCCACCGCGCAGTCAACCAGTTCGGTGGCGCTGCCCCGCAGCAACCCGGCAAACTGGTACTCCGACAAGGTGTCGGGTACCGGCGTCACCGCGCCCAGCGTGGTGGCAGGGTCGGCGCCCAACGCCACCGCCATAGGAAACGGCTGGCCCGGGTTGGCCCGCGCAAAGTCCCGAAAATCGAGCGCGCCGCCGCGGTGCGCCAACCAGCGCATGATCACCTCGCGCGGGCCGATCACCTGCTGGCGGTAGATGCCGATGTTCTGGCGCAGCCGCGGGCGTTCGATGGCCTGCGGGCCCCGCGTGACCACCAGGCCCCAGGTGATCAGCGGCGCAGCGTCGCCCGGCCAACAGGTCTGGATGGGCCAGCGCGTCAGGTCGACCTCGTCACCCTCAAGCTGCACCTCGCGGCACGGCCCGTCGCGCTTGCGCACCGGCTTCATGTCCCAGACGGCCTTGACCATCTGCACCAGCCGGCCGGCGTCTTTCAACCCCTGCGGTGGCTCGGGCTCTTTCAACCGGGCCAGCAGCGTGCCGATCTCGCGCAATTCCGACACCTCGGTCGCCCCCATGCCCAACGCCACCCGGCGCGGCGTCCCGAACAGATTGGCCAACACCGGCACGCTATGGCCGGTGGGCCGCTCGAACCACAGCGCCGGCCCGGACGCCCGCAATACCCGGTCAGCCAAGGCCGTCATTTCGAGTTGCGGTGACACCGGCTCGGTCACCCGGCGCAGTTCGCCCATGCGTTCAAGTTGCGCGGCGAAGTCCCTCAGATCGCGATATTTCATGCTTTTGATGCATTAAAGAGTCGTTTGATATACTTGACCGGTTATTACCGAGCTTCCTAGAATTCCGCAATCCTTGGAATCCCAGGGTTTACCCGCGCACGGCCTCTTGGGAAGGACTGGGCGCAACACAGTCCCCGACCGCACCTGCCACCGCTGTTTTCAGTGGTCTTTGCAGCTTGCGGCCCATTATCGGCCCGTGGTGCCCGCCTTCCGGCCTTGCCGAAGTGCGCGTCCCGCGGTCCCCAGGAAAGGTCAAACCATGACGGCGATCGCAAAGTTGCGCGCTGCAGGCACCGCTTGTTTCGAATCGACGCGGGTGTTCCTGCGCGATGTGGGCGCAGGCCTGTTGGAGGTCAGTCACAACTCGTTGGCATTGCTGGGCCTGTGCGTGGTCGGCGTGGCGCTGTTTGCCGGCGGCCGCGAGGAATTGCGCACCTTGGCCGAGCGCCATGCGCTGGATTGGCTGCAGGCGCGCCAGGAAGCGCGCGAGCCGGTTCGCGAAGAAACCGCGCCGGAACCCGAACCGGATGCCGTGGCGCGGGCCACCGCCGCCGACCCCAAGTCACTGCCACGCCAACAGGCAGCTGTGGCGCATTGGTTGGCGCGTCGCTACAAGGTGGCGCCCGAGCCGGTCAGCCGCCTGGTGATGGAAGCGTGGTCAGTGGGCCAGCGGCTGGGTCTGGACCCGACCCTGATCCTAGCCGTGATGGCGGTTGAATCCAGCTTTAATCCGTTTGCGCAGAGCGCAGTGGGCGCCCAGGGCCTGATGCAGGTCATGACACGGGTGCACGACGCCAAGTACGAAGCGTTTGGTGGCGTGCGCGCAGCGTTCGACCCGGTGGCCAACCTGCGGGTCGGCGTGCAGGTGCTCAAGGAATGCATAGGCCGCGCAGGCAGCCTGGAGGCCGGATTGCGGTCCTACCTCGGCGTGACCAATGCAGGCGAAGACGGCGGCTACGTTGGCAAGGTGCTGAACGAGCAAGGCCATCTGCGCCAGGTGGCTGAAGGCCGGACAGTGGCCGTCAATGCGTCCAACCAGGCGCCGTCTTCGACGGCGGCCCAACCCGCGCCTGTCCTGGTGCCCGTTCACGTGCCAGCGGCCGCGGCCAGTGCAGCAGCGCCGGTCGAGCGGGTCGCGATGCTGCGCTGAGCGCTGCACTGGATGCGACTCTGGGTGCTGCTTTGGGCGCAGTGCGCTCCGCTACAATTCAGACACTTGCGCGACTGGCGATAGGGCCTCCTGGCCCGAGGTGGACCACCACCGGGGAGCGCAAGGCGGCCCTGCAAAGGGTGGCCCAACGTGGCCCCCGCCGAAACAGCCGTTCGCCTGGGCAGCCCTCGATGCCGCAACGCAGCGCACGCCGCCGGCCTGCGCATCGGCGGGTCCACAAGCCTTACAGGACTGCCCCATGTTCGACCGCACCCAATCCACCATCGCTCTCGTCGATCCCGAGCTCTGGGCCACCATCGGCTTGGAGAACGCCCGCCAGGAAGACCACATCGAGCTGATCGCCAGCGAGAACTACGCCTCACCTGCGGTGATGCAGGCGCAAGGCTCGCAGCTGACCAACAAATACGCCGAGGGCTATCCCGGCAAGCGCTACTACGGCGGCTGCGAGTACGTCGACGTGGTCGAGCAACTGGCCATCGACCGCGCCAAGGCGCTGTTCGGCGCCGAAAACGCCAACGTCCAGCCCAACTCCGGCTCGCAAGCCAACCAGGCGGTATTTTTTGGCCTGCTGCAGCCCGGCGACACCATCATGGGCATGAGCCTGGCCGAAGGCGGCCACCTGACACACGGCATGCCGCTGAACATGTCGGGCAAGTGGTTCAAGGTGGTGAGTTACGGCCTGGACGCCAATGAGGCGATCGACTACGACGCGATGGAGCGCCTGGCCCATGAGCACAAGCCCAAGCTGATCATCGCCGGCGCGTCGGCGTACTCGCTGCGCATCGACTTCGAGCGTTTTGCCAAGGTGGCCAAGGCGGTCGGCGCCTACTTCATGGTCGACATGGCGCACTACGCCGGCCTGATTGCGGCCGGCGTCTACCCCAACCCGGTTCCGTTTGCCGATGTGGTTACCACCACCACCCACAAGACCTTGCGCGGCCCGCGCGGTGGCCTGATCCTGATGAAAGATGCCTTCGCCAAGCAGATCAACAGCGCCATCTTCCCCGGCATCCAGGGCGGGCCGCTGATGCATGTCATCGGCGCCAAGGCCGTGGCCTTCAAGGAGGCGCTGGCGCCCGAGTTCAAGGTCTACCAGCAGCAGGTCGTGAAAAACGCCGCCGCATTGGCCGAGACCCTGGTGCAGCGCGGCCTGCGCATTGTCTCGGGCCGTACCGAAAGCCATGTGATGCTGGTGGACCTGCGCGCCAAGGGCATCACCGGCAAAGAGGCTGAAAACGTACTCGGCCAGGCGCACATGACCTGCAACAAGAACGCCATCCCGAACGACCCGCAAAAGCCGATGGTGACCAGCGGCATCCGGCTGGGATCGCCGGCCATGACCACACGCGGTTTTGGCGAAGCGCAAGCCCGTTTGACGGCCGAGTTGATCGCCGATGTACTGGACAACCCGCACGACGTTGTGAACATCGCCGCGGTGCGGGCCCGGGTTGCCGCAATGACACGCGACTTCCCGGTCTACCGCTGAGCACCGGCTGACGGCGGATTCAGCAGGTCACTACCCGCGATGCGCTGCCCTTATTGCAGTCACGAGGAAACCCAGGTCGCCGAGACGCGCGAATCCGACGAAGGCGACGTCGTGCGCCGGCGCCGCCGCTGCCTCAAATGCGACAAGCGCTTCACCACCTACGAACGCGCTGAAATCGCGCTGCCCGCGGTGGTCAAGAAGGACGGCGCACGGGTCGAGTTCGACCCCGCCAAACTGCGGGCCTCGATGATGCTGGCACTGCGCAAACGGCCGGTCAGCGTCGAGCAGCTGGATGCCGCGATCGAACGCATTCAGGACAAGTTGCTGGCCACCGGCGCCCGTGAACTGCCCAGCGCCCGCATGGGCGAACTGGTCATGCGTGAGCTCAAGCGCATCGACAAAGTGGCCTACGTGCGTTTTGCATCGGTCTACCGCAGCTTCGAGGACGTGGACGAGTTCCGGCAGCTGATCCGGGATATCTGATGGCGCCCTGCCCCCGGACCGCCGGGTAACGCGGGGTCACCGGCGGCCCCCCCACCCATCGGGGGGGGGGACGAACCCCACGGCCGGGGGGCCACCAGATTCAGGCGCCACCCCCCCCGCAGGGGCGACGCGCGGCGGGTGTCGAATTTCTACAGTGTGCTCATCCCACCCCACCGGAGCACACCATGAAGTCAGCCGCCCACCGCCACTGCCGCCAGTCCGCACTGTCCCGCGGCCTGTCAATCATCGAGATGATGTGCGCGCTGGCCATCACTCTGGTCTTACTGGGCGGGGCCCTGCCGATGGTCCGCGACTTGCGCGCCGGGCAGGCCTTGCAGGCCACCGCGGCGCTGCTGGAAACCGACATCCAGCTGGCCAAGTCAGAAGCGGCGTCGGGCAGCATGCCGGTTCGCCTGTCGATCCAGAGCTTGGGCGGTGGCGGCAGTTGCTACACGGTGCACACCGGTGCAGCCCAGGCCTGCCGGTGCCAAGGCGGCGGCCAGGCCCAATGCGACGCCGGAGCGCGCTTGTTGCGTCTGGAAGACCAACCCGGCGCCGGCGGCATCACATTGGCCCCCGTGCAGCGATCGATCCTGTTCGACGGCGGCAAGGGCACCGTCACACCCACCGCAACCATCAAGGTCACCGACCGGGACGGCCGCGTCATCCACCAGATCATCAACATCATGGGCCGCGTCAGAACCTGCACCCCCAACCGCAGCTGGGGCGGCTTGAAGCCTTGCTGATGCACCGTGCGGCGGCACCGCCGCGATACGGACTTGCACCGCGTCATTGCAGGCCGGGTGCTTGTACCCTTGACCAGGGGGGACGCCGACCAGCGGTACCGAGAACGCGACCGGCGGCGTCGCAGCGCCGAGGGTCTGCCGATGGGCCTGCAGATAATCAGGGCATGACTTTTCGAGAATTCCGGGCAGGCGGTTTCACGCTGATCGAAGTGATGGTCGTGCTGGCGATCGTCGCCATCCTGGCAGCGCTGGCTTGGCCGGCGTTCACCGATGCCGTGAACAAGAGCCGCCGGTCAGACGCCATGAGCGCGCTGGCCAACATCACCCAGGCCCAAGAGCGCTGGCGCGCTAACAACCCGGGCTTCCAGAGTGACCGCAGCTTGCTGGCCGGCGCGACCAGTGCCGTATCACCGGGCGGGCACTACGCCCTGGATATGGTGCCGAACAGCGTGTCGAGCACGGGTTACAAAGCCAATGCCACCGTGAGCATCGGCTCGCCACAGGCGTCGGACACGGCTTGTCAGGTGATGCAGGTCGAAATGTCGCAGGGCAACATCAGCTACCACTCCGGGCCAACTTCAGCCGTCGGCAACGGGACACCTGATCCGTGCTGGGTGCGATGAGCCCAATCCATTACCACCCGACAAAATCCGGCGCCAAACGGCGGGGCGTCACGCTCATCGAGTTGATGGTGACGCTGGCCATACTCGCCATCCTGTTGGCAATCGCCGTACCGTCGATGCAGCAGCTGATTGCACGCAAGCGGGTGGCCGGCGTGGCGGGCGAGTTGGCCAGTGATATCCGGTACCTGCGGTCGTTGGGGGTGCAGACAGCTGGCCGGGTGCAGATTGACTTTGCCGCCAATGCCGTGGCCACATGTTACGCGCTGTCGACAGACCCGAACGGGTTGGGTCCGGCGTGCAACTGCAACAATCCCGCCTCATGCAATGGCAATTTCGGTGGTGCCAAAATCATCAAGACCGTATCCATACCCATAGCCAATGGCATCACAATATCGGTCGGCAACTACCCCACCAACACGGCATTTTCTGGCCCGAACAGCCTGCCAGCCAATGGCGCAATAATTACAGCCACCGTCAGCAGCAGCCTAGGGGGCACGGTCGAGGTGACGACCAATGAAACTGGGCGGCCATTTGCCTGCTCTCGGTCAGGCCAGGAAAGCAATTTCCCCATATGTTAGACAGTGCCATCCAATGAAACCAAACAGAGCTTCCGGACGCCTACCGACAGTTTCATCCGGCCTGTCAATCGTCGAACTGATGGTGGGTATCACCATCGGCCTGTTCATCTTGGCTGGCGCGTCGATGGTGTTAACAACCCAGCTTGGTGACAACCGTCGCCTTTTACTCGAAGCTCAAGTGCAACAGGATCTGCGTGTCGCGTCGGACCTGATTTCACGCGAAATCCGGGCGGCGGGGTACTGGGGCAATGCCTACCAGCAAGTCTGGGGAGTCAAAATATCCAACCCATATTCGGGTACGCCGCTGGCTGCGACGCTTGCCGATACCAGTTTGGTCTATTTTCGGTCTTTGGACGAAGATCCGGTTGGCGGTACCGAGAACGATGGTATCGATGCCAACGAACACGGCGGATTCCGGCTCAATCCGTCCACCGGTGCGATCGACATGCAACTCGGCAACGGCAACGGCAACGGCAACTGGCAACAACTCACCGACCCTGCAGTGTTGTCCGTCAGGCAATTCAGCTTGGTCGTCAGCAACGTCCCTCGGGCCTTGCCCTGCGGGTCGGACTGCAAGCAGAGCCCGACAGGCCTTCAGCTACAACAATGTGCCCGGGATGTGGTCATGACGATTGTGGTTCAGGCTGTTCACGATCCCGCCGTGTGGCGGAGCATCAGTAACCGAATTCGCTTGCGCAACGACGTGGTTGCAGTGGCATGTACGTGATGCGACGCCAACCGTCCCAACATAGCGCCAGCCGCAGCCGAGGGGTTGCCGCTTTGACCGTGGTGATGATTCTTTTCTTCGTGATGGCGCTGGTGGCGGCTTATACCAACCGCAACCTGGTTTTTGAGCAACGTATTTCGGCCAATTCCTACCGGTCGGCACGGGCGCTGGATGCCTCCGAGGGCGCCATCGACTGGACCTTGAGCATGCTCAATGGCGGGCGCATCAACGCCAGTTGCGCGTCTAGCAACACAATTACCGATAACGATTTTCGTGGTAATTACCTTCGGTTGGTGGATATTGGCGAACCCGACAACCCCGGCAGGTATGAAGTGGTTTGGAAGCTGAACCCTGCCCAGAAAATGTTTCCGGCCTGCATCAGCAAAGATGGTGTTTTGAGTTGCATTTGCCCGACCTTGACCGATCGGACGCCCGCCATAGCCACTCCCGCCGATGGTATTGGTACTGCTTTCAACGTATCGCTCCGCACACCGACCAATGAATTGCAGCCCGGAACGTTGAATATTGATGCATTGGGTTGCGCCAGTATCGGTACAGGTGCTGGGGCTTGCTACAATCAAGCCCCCTTGTCGCAACGTCAAGTGGTTTCTGATGCCAAGTCTGGCGTACGGGCTGGGATAGGATTGGTTCAGGCCTTACCTGTGCCGCCTGAAGCTACGCTGACCGTGGGTGGCGGCATTGTGATGAACGCAGGGGCACTAACGGTGACCAATGAAGGGACTCGCAGAAACGGAACGCAGAAAATAATCGTCGATAATACGACTCCCGCTAACAATTGGTTCCGCTTTAGGTTCGGCGTTGACAGCGCAACTTTCAAGAATCAGCCTGCCGTGGTCACCATCGATTGCTCTGCGGGCTGTGACTCCTCCAATTTGGCTGATATCCATGCGCGATTTCCGCGCAATCCAATTTGGATTGAAGGAAATTTAACCATCTCTTCGGCCGACCAGTTAGGTTCGATGCCCCATTTGCCAGTTCCCCCAAACGTACCAACCCCCTCTACTCCGGGCAACGTCAACGATTGGAACCCAATAATGTTGATCGTCAACGGTCGGCTTACAGTAGCGGCGGATGTCAGAATTGTTGGATTTGTACACGCGTCTGATGTGTCTTGGGCATCACCCGGCGCGACACTTTATGGCGCAATAATTACCCCAGGTATTTTCACAGGCACGGCCGACGCGAAACTCAACTACCGGGCCGACCTGCTGGAATTCATCGGTTTGTATTACGGCTCGTTCGTCCGGGTGCCTGGCAGCTGGAAACAGCTGAACACCATATCCTGATCATGCACCCCTCTCGCTCCCGCCGCCTGGGCGTATCCCTGATCGAAGCACTGGTCGCGTTGGCCGTAATGGCCTTCGGCATGTTGTCGCTGGTGGGTGTGCAGGCGACGTTGCGGCTCAACAGCGATCTTGCCAAGCAACGCACAGAAGCCACCCGCATTGCCACTGAAGATATCGAGGGCTTGCGCTTGTTCACCGCCGTGAATCCGGTGAACGGGCAGTTTTCCTGGGCCGACATTGGCAGCAGCAACGTGGCTTCTTATCTACCACCGGGCAATGTCGGCAATACCAGTTACCAGGTTATCCGCACGGTCAACACCTTTGCAGGACCGCCGCGCAAGGTGGTGTCGGTGCAAGTCAATTGGACCGACCGGACCGGGTCCGCCCAGTCGGTCACAGTGGACACGGTCATCGCCGGGATCGATCCGGTGCTCTCGGGTGTGCTGTCGTCGAAGCGGTCCTCCATCAACAACCAGCTCGGCGGCCGCGATGCAACGATTCCGGTCGAAGCAGTCAACTTCGGCGATGCCGATGGACGCAGTGCATTCAAACCCTTCAACGAGGGGACAGTGGTCTGGCTGTTCAATAACGTCACCGGGGAGGTAGTTGGCCGCTGCCCTGGCATCAACACGGCGCAAGCGGCTCTCACTGTGGCTGACGTGACGGGCTGCCCGGTCATCCGTGCCCGCCTGCTGGGCGGTTTGGTGTTTTTTGATCTTCGCCTGCCACCGAGTCTGCTACTCGCAAGCGCGTCGGAGGACCCGGCGGGACCGCGGATGCTGCCGCTGTCGGCCGCGACACCGGTGTGGTTCCCCGCATTAATTAACCTTTTTTCACCGGTCGGTCAAAGTACTCCAGCAGAGTGCGTTTCCGACACGCCCGCGACCGACTTCGCCTCCTTCCAGCGAAAGGCCCGCGGCTACGCTGTGACCTATTACTGTCTCGTATACCCTGATACGGCACGCGGTTGGGGCGGCAGGCTGGATGTGAAGTTGGTGAACTTCTACCCGGACGGCATCAGCATTCCCGGCACGGTCAACGACTACAAGGTCTGCCGCTACACCACCGCGGATTCAGCCTATACAAAAAACCCCGACCACCCACAAAGCTACTGTGTTGAAAAGGCCACGCCTGCGCCTTCCAACCAACTTCCATGTGTTGGTCGATATGTCGCCGAGAACTTGATCAACCAGAATTTCCTGGTTATCGCGTCGGCCCAAAATTGCCCAACTGATATCGCCGCCAATCCCGGCCTCGGCGACTACATCAACAGCAACACCTTGCAGCACCAGCCCTGACATGCGGCTGGTGCACCACGACAACGCACTGCTGCTGCGCGCAATCGACCTGGCCCAAGCATCGATAGGCCTGTCCGAACCGAACCCCCGCGTGGGTTGCGTGATCCACACCGCCTCGGGCCACTTGGCCGGCGAGGGTTGGACCCAGCAAGCCGGCGGCCCGCACGCCGAGGTGATGGCCATGCGCCAGGCCGCAGCCGCTGGGCGTCCTGTGGCCGGCGGCACGGCCTGGGTCAGCCTGGAGCCTTGCGCCCACCATGGCCGCACACCGCCTTGTGCCGACGCGCTGATCGCCGCCGGTCTGGCTCGGGTGGTGGTCGCCCTGACCGACCCGTACGCCGAGGTCTCCGGACGCGGTATCGCCCGGCTCCGCGCCGCTGGGCTGACCGTCGACGTGGCCGAGCCCGGGGCAGTCAGCCGGGCAGCGCATGAACTCAACATCGGTTTTTTCTCGCGCGTGCTGCGCCATCGCCCTTGGGTGCGCATGAAGATCGCCGCCTCGTTGGACGGCCGCACCGCACTGACCAATGGCAGCAGCCAGTGGATCACCGGCGAACCGGCGCGTGCCGATGGCCAGTTGTGGCGCAGACGCGCTGGCGCGATCTTGACCGGCATCGGTACCGTGCGCGACGACGACCCGCGGCTGGATGTGCGGGTGGCGCCGGTGGCCTACCAGCCGCTGCGGGTGGTGGTGGATTCGGGCTTCAAAACGCCGCCGTCGGCCCGGCTGTTGCAACTGCCCGGGCGCACGCTGGTGGTGGGCACCCAGCCGGACACCCGCCGCGTGGCGGCGCTGCAGGCCGCGGGTGCTGAGGTGTGGGTACTGCCAGGGCACGCGGGCCGCGTCGATCTGCCGAGCCTGATCGACAGGCTGGCGATCGAAGGCATCAATGAATTGCACGTCGAAGCCGGCGCCACGCTCAACGCGGCGCTGCTTGAATCGGACCACGTCGACGAGTTGCTCGTCTACCTTGCGCCCAAGATTTTGGGGCCGGGTCGGGACATGGCGGCTTTGCCTGCGTTGACCCAGCTGTCACAGGCCTCGGATTGGCAGTTCGAGGATATGGAACACATCGGCGGCGATATTCGGCTGAGGCTGCGACGTGCCGGTGCCAATGTGTTTTCTGGCTGAGCGTCTGCCAGTACCACGCAGCCAACAAAAAACCCTCTGAACTTTCGCGCAGAGGGTTTGTGTTTTTCTTGATTTTATGGCGGAGTGGACGGGACTCGAACCCGCGACCCCCGGCGTGACAGGCCGGTATTCTAACCAACTGAACTACCACTCCGCAACAACTAGAAGTATAGCATGGCCTATGACGCGGCTGCAAGTCTGGCAGGCTGCAACGCTAA
>JBBQAH010000186.1:0-5116 GCA_038316145.1 Burkholderiales bacterium | reverse complement strand
AAGTGCACAAGACCAACATGGGGCACATTGCCCAGATGTTGCCTTTTGCCGGTCTCTGATCAACTGACGGACAAAGGAGCACTCCATGCCTCGCGTCAAACGTGGTGTAACCGCACGCGCCCGCCACAAAAAGATCCTGGCCCTGGCCAAGGGTTATCGTGGCCGCCGCAAAAACGTCTTCCGCATCGCCAAACAGGCGGTGATGAAGGCAGGCCAATATGCCTACCGTGACCGCCGTACCCGCAAGCGCGTGTTCCGTGCCTTGTGGATTGCCCGTATCAACGCCGCTGCGCGTGGTCTGGGCATCACCTACAGCAAGTTCATGGCCGGCATGAAAATGGCTGCGATCGACATCGACCGCAAAATGCTGGCTGAACTCGCGGTCAACGACCCGGCTGCTTTTGGCAGCATCGTTGCCAAGGTGAAGGCCCAGCTCGCTTGATCCCCGCAGCGCCCGCGCCCCGCAAAGGGCGCCGGTGCTGCCGCCAAGCTTGGAAGGCCGTCACCTGTGGGCGGCCTTTTTTTATTTCTGACGTTGACATGACCGATCTCGATCCACTGGTGGCCACGGCGCAAGCCGATTTTGCGGCCGCACCCACCCCCGCCGAGCTGGAAAACGCCAAGGCGCGCTATTTGGGCAAAGCCGGCCGCCTGACCGAGTTGCTCAAAGGCCTGGGTGCGCTCTCGCACGACGAGAAAAAGACCCGCGGCGCCGAGATCAACCAGGCCAAACAACGCATCGAAGCCGCACTCGCCGCACGCCGCCAGGCGCTGGCGGACGCCGAGCTCGACGCCCAGCTCAGGGCCGAGGCGCTGGACGTCACGCTGCCCGGCCGCCAGCGCGGCATGGGCGGGCTGCACCCGGTGTCGCGCACGATGGAGCGGATCGAGGCGATCTTCGGCTCGATGGGCTTCGATGTCGCCGAAGGCCCCGAGATCGAAACCGACTGGATGAGCTTCACGGCGCTGAACAACCCCGAGAACCACCCCGCCCGGTCGATGCAGGACACGTTTTACGTCGACATGAAGGACGAGGCCGGCCACTGGCTGAACCTGCGGCCGCACACCTCGCCGATGCAGGTGCGCTACGCCCGGGCGCACGCTGCCAAGCATGCCGCCGTGATCGCAGC
This sequence comes from Burkholderiales bacterium, assembly GCA_038316145.1. Taxonomy (GTDB): domain Bacteria; phylum Pseudomonadota; class Gammaproteobacteria; order Burkholderiales; family Burkholderiaceae_C; genus Pseudaquabacterium. The sequence continues at coordinate 3,986 of JBBQAH010000186.1, read as the reverse complement.
TGGCGGTGTGATGCCCGAGATCCGGGTGATCGCGCCGGGCCGCACCTACCGGGTCGACAGCGACGCCACCCATTCGCCGATGTTCCACCAGTGTGAGGGCTTGTGGATCGGCGAAAACGTCAGCTTCAAGGACCTGAAGGTGGTGTTCACTGATTTCTGCCGCAAGTTCTTCGAGAGCGATGACTTGCGGTTGCGTTTTCGGCCGTCGTACTTTCCGTTCACCGAACCCTCGGCGGAGATCGACATTGCCTTCTCCAGCGGGCCGCTGAAGGGCAAGTGGCTGGAAGTGGCCGGCTCGGGTCAAGTGCACCCGAACGTGGTACGCAACTACGGCCTGGACCCGGAGCGCCACATCGGCTTTGCTTTTGGCATGGGCCCGGACAGGCTGACGATGCTGCGTTATGGCGTCAATGACGTGCGGCTGTTTTTCGACGGCGACCTGCGTTTTTTGCAGCAGTTCCGCTGAAACGCATTGTCTTGCCCTGCAGCGCCTGTCTGGCCCGTACCTGAACCGACACTATCCTCATCCTGTGTTTCTGACCGCCCAAGACCATGCAATTCCCTGAATCCTGGTTGCGCGAGTTCTGCAACCCGCCGCTGTCCACTGCCGAGCTTGCCAACCTGTTGACCATGGCCGGCCTGGAAGTCGAAGCCCTGCAACTGGCCGCACCGCCGTTTTCCCGGGTGGTTGTGGGTGAGATCGTTTCCGCCGAGCCGCATCCCAACGCCGACCGCTTGCGGGTGTGCCAGGTCAACGCCGGTGCGTTTTCAAAAAACGGCCTGCTGCAAGTCGTCTGCGGCGCGCCCAACGCACGGGTCGGCATCAAGGTGCCGCTGGCGCTGGTGGGTGCAGAGCTGCCACCGGCCGACGGTGAGGGTGCCGCGCCGTTCAAGATCCAGCTGGGCCAGCTGCGCGGCGTCGAAAGCCACGGCATGCTGTGTTCGGCGCGCGAACTCAAACTCAGCGAGGACCATGGCGGCCTGTTGGAGCTGGCCAGCGATGCGGTGCCGGGCGCCGATGTTCGGGACGTGCTGAAGCTCGACGAGACGCTGTTCACCCTCAAGCTGACCCCCAACCTGGCGCACGGGCTGAGCATCTTCGGCATTGCCCGAGAGGTGTCCGCCCTGACGGGTGTGCCGCTGACCGTGCCGGACATCCGGCCGGTAGCCGTCACGTCGTCGTCAGTGCTGCCGGTGGCGGTCGAGGCGATCGACCTGTGCGGACGGTTTTCAGGCCGCACTGTGCGCGGTGTCAACACCCGGGCCAAGACCCCCGCCTGGATGGTGGACCGGTTGGCGCGTTGTGGTCAGCGCTCGGTCACGGCGCTGGTGGATATTTCAAACTACCTGATGTTCGAGTATGGCCAGCCCTCGCACATCTTCGACCTGGACAAGATCCATGACCGGCTGGTGGTGCGCTGGGCCAAGGCCGGTGAGAGCCTCAAGCTGCTGAATGGCAACACCGTCGAACTTGACGCCCAGGTGGGCGTGATTGCTGATGCTCAGGGCGTTGAGTCGCTCGCCGGCATCATGGGCGGTGACGCCACCGCCGTGTCCGACGACACCCGCAACGTCTACGTCGAAACCGCGTTCTGGTGGCCCGAGGCGCTGGCGGGTCGCTCGCGTCGGTTCAATTTCAACACCGATGCCGGCCACCGCTTCGAGCGGGGCGTGGACCCAGCTGCGACGGTTGACAACCTGGAGCGCATCACCCGGCTGATCGCCGACATCTGCGGCACGGCCGAAACGGCCTGCGGGCCGGTTGATGACCAGCAAAAAAACCTGCCGGTGCGGGCGCCAGTGACGCTGCGTGTGGCGCGCGCCGCCAAGGTGATCGGCATGGCTGTCACGCAGGCGCAGTGCGCCGAGGTGTTCACCCGGCTTGGCCTGGCTTTCATCCAGGAACCCGGCCTCCTGACGGTCAGCCCGCCGAGCTGGCGCTTTGACCTGGCCATCGAAGAGGACCTGATCGAAGAAGTGATCCGTGTCATCGGCTACGACCAGTTGCCCGCCATGGCGCCTGTGGCGCCGGTGGTGCCCCGCATCCGGCACGAGTCGCAACGCAGCGCCTTTGCGGTGCGGCGTGCGCTGGCGGCGCTGGACTTTCAGGAAACCATCAATTTCAGCTTTGTCGAGGCCCGCTGGGAGCACGAGCTGCACGGCAACGCCGATCCGATCCGGGTGCTCAACCCGATCGCGGCGCCACTGGCGGTGATGCGGTCCAGCCTGGTCGGCAGCCTGGTGCAGGTGCTGCGTCACAACCTGGCGCGCAAGACCGGGCGGGTCCGTGTGTTTGAACTCGGCCGGGTCGCCCGCCGCGATTCCAGCGTGCTGGCTGGCGAGAGCAGCGTGGCGGGCATTGCCCAACCGATGCGCGTGGCGGGGTTGGCCTACGGTCCGGTGGATGTCACCCAGTGGGGCATCAAAGAGCGTACTGTCGACTTCTTTGACCTCAAAGGCGACATTGAAGCCCTGCTGGTGCCGCGCCGGCCAAAGTTCGAGCCGGTCGATCACTCGGCGCTGCATCCAGGCCGCAGCGCGCGGGTGGTCGTCGATGGACTGACTGTCGGCGTGATCGGCGAATTGCATCCACGCTGGCGCCAGGGCTACGACCTGCCTCAGGCGCCTGTGCTGTTCGAGCTGGACCTGGCGGCCGTGTTGGCGCAGCCAATGCCCGGGTTCGAGCCCATCGCACGGCACCAAAGTGCCTGGCGCGACCTGGCACTGGTGGTACCGGAGTGGGCCACCCACGACGGCCTGGTCGGCGCGCTGCGCGACGACCTCGCGGGCCTGGTGAAGTCCGCCACCTTGTTCGATGTCTACCGGCCCAGCACACCCAGCGCGGAGCTGGCCGCCGGCGAACGCAGCATGGCAGTGCGGCTGGAATTGCTGGATGACACGGCAACCCTCACCGAGGACCGCATCGACGCGGCAGTCGCAGCGGCCTTGTCTCGAGCGGCCCAAGCCCAGGGCGCCCGACTGCGTGCCTGAGCACACCATGTCCAAATATCAAGCGAGCACACCATGAGCATCGAGGACAAGGCGCCCGACCGCGTGATCCTGCCGTCGCTGGAGACGCCCACGCTGACCAAGGCCGAACTGGCCGAGTTGTTGTTCGAGCGGCTGGGTCTGAACAAGCGCGAATCCAAGGACATGGTCGAAGCCTTTTTTGAGCTGGTGCACAACACCCTGGTTCAAGGTCAGGATGTCAAGCTGTCCGGGTTTGGCAACTTCAATATCCGGCGCAAGGCGCCTCGCCCCGGTCGCAATCCCCGCACCGGCGAAGCGATCCCTATCAAGGCACGCAACGTGGTGACCTTTCACGCCAGCCACAAGCTGAAGACGATAGTGCAAGGCGATCTTCCGGCTGGGGAGGACTTCGAGTAGAGTCTGAGTTTTCGGCCACACCTCATTGATTTTTATGGAGAAATTGCTGCCCACCATTCCGGCAAAGCGTTACTTCACGATCGGTGAGGTCAGTGACCTGTGTGGCGTCAAGCCCTATGTGCTGCGCTACTGGGAGCAGGAGTTCAGCCAACTCAAGCCGATGAAGCGCCGTGGCAACCGGCGCTACTACCAGCACCACGAGGTGCTGCTGATCCGCCGTATCCGGGACTTGCTGTACGACCAGGGCTTCACCATCAGCGGCGCCCGCAATCAGCTGGGTGACTTGATCGGTAGCCCGCGCCCGGTTGGACAGTTGGAAGACCAGGAAGCCGAGGCTGCAGCAACAGAAAGCCAGCGGGCGTGTGACGATGCCTTGCTCATCGGGGACGACGGTGGCGTGCACCCCCCTGCGGCGAACCCGATCGATCTGGCACCTTCGCAACTGCGGGCCGAGCTTTTATCCATTCGGGCTTTGCTGACGGTCTGAAAGTTTCAGTTTCAGTCTATACTGCTTGGCTCAGTCGGGGCGTAGCGCAGCCTGGTAGCGCACTTGCATGGGGTGCAAGGGGTCGCGAGTTCGAATCCCGCCGTCCCGACCA
>JBBQAH010000212.1:0-3879 GCA_038316145.1 Burkholderiales bacterium | reverse complement strand
GAGGCACCGGCGCTGATCGCGCTGGCGCTGTACGGCCTGCTGCCGATCCTGCGCGGCACCATCGCCGGGATTGAATCGGTACCGGCCGAGGTGCTGGACGCCGCCACCGGCGCTGGCCTGAGCGCGCCGCAGCGCCTCTGGTCCATCGAGCTGCCGCTGGCCGCGCCGGTGCTGCTGGCCGGGCTGCGCACCTCGGTCATCATCAACATCGGCACGGCTGCTATTGCGTCCACCGTCGGCGCCCGCACGCTGGGCTCGCCGATCATCGTCGGCCTGAGCGGCTTCAACACCGCCTATGTGCTGCAGGGCGCGCTGGTGCTGGGCCTGCTGGCGGTCAGCGTTGATTTGCTGTTCGACCGCCTGGGCCGGCGCTGCACCCGTTGGCGCCAGGCCGCTTGAGCCGGTCGCCAGCAAGATCGTCGATCACGGCGCAGCGCCTGTGCTGACCGATCCGCCCAGCGCCCGCTGCACCGCCGCGCCCAGGTCGTCCACCGTGTACTGCTTGCGCACCAGGCCGCGCACACCCAGGGCGTCGGCCTGCCGACACAGGTCGGCGTCGATGTAGCCCGAGCAGATCAGCACCGGCAGCGCCGGCGCCCGCGTCGCCAACACCCGGGCAAGGTCCAGCCCCGACAAGCCGGGCATGTTGTGGTCGGTCACGACCAGGTCGAAGCGCGCCGGGTCGGTGCCCAGCACGGCCAGCGCCTGCTCGCCGTTGTCCACGCTGGTCACCACATAGCCCAGGCGTTCGAGCAGGCCGGCATTGGTGAGCAGCACGACCGGATCGTCGTCGACGCACAGGATCTGCCGCGGCACCGCTGCCGCTGCCGCTGCTGCTGTGGCTGTCGCTGTGGCTGTCTCTGCCGCTTTCGCTGCCGCTGCGACGTCGTCCGTGCCGGCAAACTGATCAGCGGGTGCTTGCCCTTGTTGCGCAGGCTCGTCCCGCGCCGGCAGGTACAGGTGAAACGTGGCACCCAGGCCCGGCGCACTGTGCACGGTGATCACGCCCCGGTGTTCGGCGACGATGCCATGCACCACCGCCAGACCCAGGCCGGTGCCGCTGCCCACCGGCTTGGTGGTGAAAAACGGCTCGAAGACGTGCGACCGGGTGGCCTCGTCCATGCCGCTGCCCGAATCGCGCACCCAGAGGTGCGCAAACGGGCCGGGTGGCAAGCCGGCCAGGCACAGTGCATCGCCGGGCTCGGCCTGGCCCGCCGCCAGGCCCACCTCGATCTCGCCCGCACCGTCAGGCATCGCCTGCCAGGCGTTGGTGCACAGGTGCATCAGCACCTGCTGGATCTGGTTGGCGTCCACCTCGACCTGCAGCGCGGGTGGTGCGGGGGTTTCACGCGTTTCAGGCGTTTCGGGCGCTAGGGGTGGCACGGGCCGTGACACCGGCGGTCGAAGCCAGGCCGGTGAGGTCCAGCGCACGCTGGCCGGCAGCGATGCCTGCATCAGCGCCAGGGTGTCCTGCACCAGTGGTGCCAGCGGCTGCACCAGCGCCAGATGCGGCTGGCGCCGGCCAAATGCGGTGATCTGCTGCACCAGGTGACGCGCCCGCAACGCCGACTGCCGGACCAGTTCGAGCCGGGCCTGCACGCTGTCGGGGTCATCCGCCCGGTGGCCCAGCGACTGACGCGCCAGCGCCAGGTTGCCCAGGATGGCGCCGAGGATGTTGTTGAAATCATGCGCAATGCCGCGCGCCAGCGTGCCCAGGGCTTCCATCTTTTGCGACTCGCGCAAGGCGTCGTCGGCGCGCTTGCGCTCGATCACGATGGCGGCCAGCTGGGCCGCTTCGGTCACGCTGGCGATTTCATGCTCGCCCGGACTGTGCACCTGGCCGTGGTAGATACCCAAGGTGCCCAGCACCTTGCCCGTCGCGCCCAGGATCGGCTCGGACCAGGACGATGCAATACCGTGGGCCGCCATCAGCGGCAGGAATTGTGCAAAGCGGGGGTCGGCCACGGCGTCGGCCGAGACCACCCGCTGGCCGGTGAATGCGGCCGTGCCGCAGCTGCCTACCATCGGGCCGATCGCCAGGTTGTTGATCGCCTGGTTGAAGGCTTCGGGCAAACTGGGCGCTGCGCCGTGCAGCAGCCGGGTGCCCGAGGCATCCAGCATCATCAGGTTGCCCCGCAGGCCGGGCTGGCTGGCCTGCATGCCCAGCACGATGGCGTCCAACGCCTGGCCCAGCGGCGCGCCCGCCGCGATCAGGCGCAACACCCGGTCGCGCCCGGCGTCGCAGGCCTCGACCCGCTTGCGCTCGGTGATGTCGTGCTGCACCGATACCCAGTGGGTGTAGCGGCCGGTGTCGTCGGCGACCGGCACCATGTCCAGCTCGACCCAGAAGGGCTCGCCGCTGCGGGTGTAGTTCAACAGTTGCGAGCGCACCGGCTCCCAGCGGCGCAAGGCCGCGCCGATGCGGCGCAGTTCGGCCGGGTCGGTGTCCGCGCCTTGCAGGAACCGCGGCGACCGGCCCAGCACCTCGTCGCGGCGGTAGCCGGTGTGCCGCTCGAAAGCCTCGTTGACAAACAGGATGCGCGGGCCCGGCTCATCCTGAGGCTCGGCCTCGGTGATCAGCACGATGTCGTTGAAGCGTGCCACGCTGCTGGCCAGCAGCTTGAGTTGCTGGTCGACCCGCCGGCGCTCGGTGATGTCGGTGACCATGGCCAGCGCGCCGGCGTACACACCGGCCTCGTCCTGCACCGGGTTGGTCGAGATCGTCACCCACAACTCGCTGCCATCCTTGCGGCAGAAGCGGAAATCATGCTGCTCGGACACGCCCTGGCGGCGGCGATCCAGGTTGGCGTTGGCCAGCGCCACGCCCTGCGCGTCCATGAAGTCGGTCAACGGCCGGCCCATCATCTCGGCCGCGTTGTAGCCCAGCATCTGCGCCATCTTGGGGTTGACGAAGGTGGTCAGGGCCTGGGCGTCGATGGTCCAGATGCCCTCGGTCGCGGTTTCGACGATGTCGCGGTAGCGCCGCGCCATGGCTTGCGCTTCGGCCTGGGTGCGCAGCCGCACGGTGATGTCCTTGGCCAGCACCAGCCGGGCCGGGCGTCCGGCAAACTCGACCGCCTCGGACACGATCTCGACGTCGATCAGCTCGCCATCGCGCCGGCAGTGTCGCCAATGGCGGGCGGTGCCGCGGTCGGACCGGGGCGCCGCCAGAAAGTCCATCAAGGACGGCACATCGCTGGCGGGCCGGATATCAGGCAGCGACAGGGCCAAAAACTCCGCCTCACTGTGGCCGTAGGCCCTGATCGCGGCCTGGTTGACGGCCAGAAAGCGCAGGGTGTGCTGGTCGAACACCCACATCGGCATCGGATGACCATCGAACAGCAACCGATAACCCGCCTCGGTCTTGCTGTGCTGGATGCCTGCTGCGGTGTCGCGTGGAAGCATTTGCCTGGGCCGCTCCTGCGCCATGGTGACATTGCCGGCAGATCTTGTCATTGCAAACTGACAAAGATACCGGCGTGCTGTCGAAGCTGCGGCAACACTGGCTCAAACCCGCCGCGCGTCGCGGCAAGGTCTGTTCAATCCGGTCAGCGCGGCAAGGTCAGGGCCGCGCCCAACTCGTCCACCGAGCTGCCCTGGCGCGCCAGCAGGGCTTCGAGTGCGGGCAGCAGCGGGCCCAGGCGTTCATCCAGCGCGTCGCGCACGGTATCGACCACCACCTGGGTGCCGCGCTCGATCTCGATGTGCAGCGCGTCGCCGGCGCGTTTATCGCCAAAAGTCGTCATGCGCAGGGTTTCGGGGATCAGCCAGACCTCGAACCAGCGCTCGGCCCGGTTCGCCTCGGCCACCGTCAGGCTGGCGCCATTGACCGCGATATAGCCCTTGGCAAACACATAGCGCATGTGGCTGGCCGGCATG
>JBBQAH010000440.1:0-1654 GCA_038316145.1 Burkholderiales bacterium | reverse complement strand
TGTCCGGAATTGGGTTCCAATCCTTGTACTATGTATGTTAATGTCCGGATGCGAGTGCTATGGGGTCTGAAAACACACGTGAACTTCATTTGGGGGTGATGACGCGGGAGTAAACTACTTGGAGCTGTACAATTCTGTGTGATTTGAAGTAGTACGTCTATTGAAAGTGGTAAGCAATCAAATATTGGGCAATACTTACTGTGGACGGTGGAGTAGCCAGCGTGCCGGGAATAGGCGACATAATTGTTGTGGAGATCGTTGGTATTGCGTCAAAAAAATATTTGCTCCCCTCAAGATTGGGCATCGCGCCAGATGTCGCGATTCTTTTTTCCCATTCTTTTCCCATATTAATGTGCATTTTTGTCATAACGTTGATGGCAACTGTTATAAGTTTTTAAGTGCAGCAAAAGGTTATAGAAAACCTTCAACACCATAAAACATAAGACGAATGTCGGTTGTTAACACAAAATTTGTGTTAATATGTTAATATGTTAATATGTTAATATGTTGATATGTTAATATGTTAATATGTTAATATGTTAATATGTTAATATGTTGATAGCTTAATATGTTAATATGTTAATATGTTGTAGGTTAGATGTTAAACAAAAACGGTAGAAAATTCATCAATCACAGCGTTCTTTAGTAATGTTAAATTTTGTTATCACTATACTGCTGGTACCGGTTCATCATTTCATCTTTGACTTCTTCCTAATAATATCTTTGTAAACTTTTAATTTGTTTTATAACTTATAACTTGAACTTTTTTTTTTTTTTTTTAATAATTTTTTTCACCTTTTTTTTTTCAACTTGGTTAACGAAATGTTTGCTAATTTTTTTTATGATATTTATTTTTAATTTATTATACGACATGAACTTGGATTTTATTGCGCACACTAATTACACTGCACCAAAGTGTTTTCACAGCCCACTATTGCCACCTGCAGAGTGCGATATTATTTTGTTATCGTTTATTAGCTGAAATAAACAGGCACTCCTTGAAATTTGTTTCCTAGGCGTGGCACTGTCGGTGTTTTTGAGAAGAAATTCATACGAGCCGGGCGGGAAACGGTGACCTGTCCTATATATTGTATGTCCCGCAATATTGTTTCAGGGGACAGGACGGGAAATGGGATATTGGTCTTCCCATGCAGCATGTCATCCCGTCTAATGATCACACATCCTTGGGGGCTCTGCAGATTTCATTACACTCGGTTGATATATAGCCCCGATCAAGAAATATGTATTCTCTGATGCCACATCGGCAGGCAAAGCCGCCCGAATTCCTAACTATAACACGGTTTTACTTGATCAAATCTCTCTTCTAAGAAGCCAGGAATCCAGATCGAAATCGGCAGCCAAAGAATGAATGGGATCGAGTTTTGAGAAGCGCCGCCACGGGATCGGTTTCGCACGTTTTGATTTACGCTGTTCTCACCAGGGCGGTTTCAATGAAAATGTGCATGTTAGAATAAACGTGGGTTTCTGTGTTATGATAAGAGCGTTTCAATGAGACCATCTGAAAACGATCTAAGAAGCAAACTATGTACCATTCCCCCCTCCGATTTTGATTATTTACGTATTGATCAATAGAGCAAAAAATACTGTCAACTATGGTGCTCAAGACAGCGGCAGACATTCACTTTTAGATGCT
>JBBQAH010000287.1:0-2327 GCA_038316145.1 Burkholderiales bacterium | reverse complement strand
TACATAACCACTTAAACTCTTGCAATCAATTCCGCTGCATAATTTCTAGCCAGTATGCGAGCCAAAACTGATTGGTTTTTATCCATGTACTGGTATACAGTGTGAAGTATGTTCAAATAAACCGATAACTCAAATGTATTTAATAAATATTACATTTGTTTTGTTTATGTGTATATATTTTTAACCATGTAGAGTGTAGACATGTGAATGCCTGCCCCTATCTATGCGTATAGTGGAGTGCTAATGGCACAGAGTACCTATCTTTCCTGGATTTTGCACAAGATACTGCTGCAACATGCAAGTTCGTGAGTCACGGTGCCTAGACATTAGACCTTTTAGGCGTGGACTTGCTAATGTACAAGCGTCTAGCAGCGGCATCTTCCGGACGTATTTATGTAGACCAAAAGTACTTCGGACTTTAAATTCATAATAACTGCGTGATATAATTCATTATGCAATACTGTAACATGGGCAATAGTACCGGTACTTAACAGTTGGATAAAAACCGTTGTAATGTCATTACAGTTTCCTGTCTTTTATAGCTTGACTCAAATAATTACCATTAGTGTTTATAGCGGCAATTCTCATTTACAAATTCTATACTGCGTAGCGTACCGTAACCAGTAATCTCTGCTCGTTATTATGTATGTCAACGCCACCCGAAAAGACAATTCCGTAACACATGTTCTGGTCCCGCCCGGGTCGACGCTATGATTACTGAGTACACTACTTGCGTTTCATTTTTATTGTAGCTTTCCATTACTTACGTATTAATGCAAAATTTCACATCGAACAACCATAACAGTAAATACATATGCATTCCGCTATATACTGTCATCACTATGTAAACCTAAAATGTATATTTGCGTTTTCTTTTGCGCAGTGATACATACGATACACTTTCAATGAAACCTCGATCAGTTTTCTAGTTACACAATGACTTTGATGTAGCTGGACTGAATTTTTGGGAAAAGAAAGAAGTAGTAAAAGGTCAGCCGATGATGGCGATCTTTGCATACCATCGTCTGATTGATTAAACAGCCGTAAAACGCAGGGGTTTATTCGCGCGCCGGCACGTATAGAACTTTGTGCACTTTTCTTTGCCCGTACAGTACATAGAATCCGGGACAGCGTTTTAACGGCGTTCGGAGCCGGCGATTTGTAAAGGGTACACTATTACACATTGCGATTGTCATAAAACGGGCTCGATAATCTTTTTGGGTGCATGGCGGGGGTCCGTTATTACATGCTTTACGCCGGATGAAAAATGCCAGACAAACGACGAGTCAAGTTTGCGTTGGCGCGAAACAACACCTCGATCGATTGACGACGCCTATATGCTTTTATGCGATGCGGACGCGGTACAGTGGAGTCCAAACTGTATTGTTTGCTGTTGTCAAAAACAGATTTCTTGCTCAAAAATCGGGATAAGTCGTTCCGATATTTCTTATTGTGGCATACGCACAGTACATTAAGCCTGCCTATTCATTCTAGAACATCCATGCATTACATTATATAGTAATGTGTTTATAATCACATTTAAATCCATATTGTACTTTTGGGCACATATACAATAATTTAAGGTACGTAACAATCCTAAAGTGGCGTGTACTGTTTCCATTACTGTATCTAATAGCAGTACCCCGGAGAACATTGTAAACACCTTTGTTAAGTATAGCGTGCACATAACTGTGTTCAGTTTATCACATTACATTACATTATAGCATAATTATTACATTACTAAAACTATCTAAGAAAGTTATAATGTATAAAGTTGTGTAACATACACCGTTGTAACAGCTTGATCTATTTCTTAAAGATATTGGTCCACCAGCAGTAACGGTCTTCTCGTAGAATAAAATATTTTCGTAAAGAACACCGAGAATAGTTTTATTCATTGCGCGCCGTGACATAAGATCTTTATGTGGCCTTGATTCATGCGGCCAAAATCATTAATTGCAAGAATAAATTATGCATTACTCCCTAACCTAAAACCAGTTAGGTAATTATTAATCCCAGCAGTTTTATGGCCTCCCCTGCTGTAATGAATGATAGAGTACACTTGCATCAGCCTGTCCTAGTCAGTTTAATAAACAACGACAAAACACCACAGGAACACAATTAGAGAGACCCCACACCTGTTGAGTGATAGGGGCCGATCCAATCCATTACTATATTAAACGACACGTATCTATGTATCTAACCTGACTCGAAGAGTGTCTTCACCAAAAAAGCGGTAGAATTGTGAAATTAAAGTAGGACAAGTTAGTTTTTTTTACCGGGCCCTAATGGTCGAATTGCATGTAACAAAAACCGGGCCAACCAAG
>JBBQAH010000241.1:0-2178 GCA_038316145.1 Burkholderiales bacterium | reverse complement strand
CCGGCGGAAGGCATGGCCCCGTTGGGTCACGGCCAGGGCCAGCTCCAGCCAGCAGGATTGGTGCACCAGCGCCAGGGTTTCGATACGGGTGTTCATCGTGGGGGCTCCTGGTGGCTGCGGGGGGTCAGGCTGGCGGTTAGGATTCCCGGCGCAGCGCCGGGAACAGGATCACGTCGCGGATGCTGGGGCTGTCGGTCAGCAGCATCACCAGCCGGTCCAGGCCGACGCCGCAGCCGCCGGTGGGCGGCATGCCGTATTCCAGCGCGCGGATGAAGTCGGCATCAAAGTACATCGCCTCCTCGTCGCCGGCCGCCTTGTTGGCCACCTGTGACTGGAAGCGCGCGGCCTGGTCCTCGGCGTCGTTCAGCTCCGAAAACCCGTTGCCAAACTCGCGCCCGGTGATGAACAGCTCGAAGCGCTCGGTGATCGACGGGTCGGCGTCCGAGGCACGCGCCAGCGGGCTGACCTCTACGGGATAGTCGATGATGAAGGTGGGCTGCCAGAGCTGCTCTTCGACCACCGCCTCGAACAGGCCAAACTGCAGCGCCGACAGGCCCCAGTGCGCCGGCGGCTCGACGCCTTGCTTGCGCAGGCGGGCGTGCAGCACTGCGGTGTCCACCGACTCGGCCTCGGTAACGCCAGCAAAGCGCACCAGCGACTGCTGCACCGACAACCGGGCAAACGGCTCGTCCAGCGCCACCGGCTTGCCGGCGTAGCTGAGCTGGGCCGAGCCGGTGGCGGCCACGGCGGCATGGCGCAGCAGCTGCTCGGTGAAGTCCATCAGGTCGTGGTGGTTCCAGTAGGCCGCGTAGAACTCCATCATCGTGAACTCGGGGTTGTGGCGAACCGAAATCCCCTCGTTGCGAAAACTGCGGTTGATCTCGAACACCCGCTCGAAGCCGCCCACCACCAGACGCTTGAGGTACAACTCGGGCGCGATGCGCAAGAACATCTGCTGGTCGAGCGCGTTGTGGTGGGTGATGAACGGCTTGGCGTTGGCGCCGCCCGGTATCGGGTGCAGCATCGGCGTTTCCACTTCCAGGAAGCCGTTGTCCACCATGAAGCTGCGAATCGAGCTGACCGCCTTGCTGCGCGCCACAAAACGCTCGCGTGCAGTCTCGTCGGCGATCAGGTCGACATAGCGCTGGCGGTACTTCTGCTCCTGGTCGGCCATGCCGTGAAACTTGTCGGGCAGCGGCCGCAGGCTCTTGGTCAGCAGGCGCAGCGCCGTGACCTTGACCGACAGCTCGCCGGTGCGGGTCTTGAACAGCGTGCCCTCGGCACCCAGGATGTCGCCCAGGTCGCCATGCTTGAAGGCGCCGTAGGCCGCCTCACCCAGCGCATCGCGGCTGATGAACAGCTGGATGCGGCCGTGGCCCTCGCTGCCCTTGGGGCCGAACGAGCCGTCTTGCAGCGTGGCAAAGCTGGCCTTGCCCATGACGCGCTTGAGCATCATCCGGCCGGCCACCGCGACAGTCACTGCCTGCGGCTCCAGCACCGCGTTGTCGAGCTCGCCGTACTGCAGCTGCAACGCGGACGCCTGGTGGCTCGGTTTGAAATCGTTGGGGAACACCGCCAGCCCGGCCGCCTTGGCCTGGGCCCGCAGGCCGGCCAGTTTTTCGCGCCGCTCGGTGGTCAGCTTGTTGTCGTCTTCGTGGTCGGGCAGGGCGGTGTCGTGGGTCATGGGTGGCCGGGCTGGGGTGCGGTAGGCAAACCGCAAATTGTAGGCAGTGCGGGCGGCCATTCCCGGCGGGGTTCCCGGTCTGATCCATGCCGTCTTGGGGCCGCCTGGTGGCCAGGATGCCCTGCGCGATAATCCGCCGACCCTGGCCGCTGGCCACCGGCCTCACCACCGTCCGTCCACCGGGCGCCCGCCGGTACTTCAACCGGCACCCTCCGGTTTGTTCCCCGGTTCATCCGCCGCCCGGCAGCCCGTTTTCCATGCACCTGAACCCGTCCGCCATCACTGACCGCAAAGTCCGCTTTGCCCTGGTCGGTTGCGGCCGCATCGCCACCAACCACATGGACTCGATCGCGCGCCACGCCGACCGCGCCGAGCTGGTGGCCGTCTGCGACATCGACCCCGCCGCGCTGGCCGCCGCCGTCAGCCGCACCGGTGCGCGGGGCTTCTCGCACTACCACGCGATGCTGGCCCAGGCCGGCGCCGCCGATCTGGGG
>JBBQAH010000312.1:0-1695 GCA_038316145.1 Burkholderiales bacterium | reverse complement strand
ACACAAATAACGCTTCGTCCAAAATTGCTACCGTACTTATTAAAAAATAATGAAATCATATGTTATGACGCAGTTCGATGAAACAAACAATCAAAGGGCAGGTAACAGTGACGATCCATAGGTGGCGCCACAGGACCCCGGGATGAACCGCTGTATTTGTACTTTTCCACTGGTTGAACAAATTTCCAAGATTTGGGACGACCGAAGGTACCAACGATCACTTCTGGCAAGGGCTACGAGCACTTCGCCAATTACCGGAACGTTCCCTGCACGTAAAAATCAAAATTCGATTATTAATGACGTCAATGGCGGTCTTCCTGCAGCTCCATGATCCTCAATAAACGCGCGAAGTACTTTTCTCACCACTCTCACGCGGAAAAATATTCACAATAATTACTATCCCGACGACCCGCACGAAAAACATACCTGGTAATCAATATCGGTGTCACCCTTTTGTATTGACGCCCTTCATTTCTTATATATATACCTGAATGTAGGACTTTAATCGAGGCAGTATTCCGGAAGGTACCAAACAAAGGCAATAAAACAACGGAGGCAAAAAAAAAATCACCCAAATCAGGCAGGACCAATGGGATCGACTTCCCGCAGGGAGGAGGGGGGAGCTCCCGCGTTCAGATTGGCCGGATCAGTCGAAGTTTCTTTCCCCAAGCCACATATATTTACCATGCTTCTCTTATCCGCAGGAATTACCACACACACATTCATACACCCACGTAATACGGGGATCCCGACATTACAGCATGTACTACTAGGATCGAACAGATTACCCAGTATGATTCATAATATTGATCTGTGTCCGAATGCCGATCAGTAAAGCACGCCTTTTGATTGATTGTTTGATTTGTTTATGGTTTTTCGTGAATATACATGATCAAGCAATCAATCGACAGTCGTGCTTAATTGATCAGCGATCAGCACAGGAACACTGATCAGTATTTGGCATTTTGCTTGGTACGATAGACAAGAGCCAAGTGCAGTGCAGTGACAAGAGGGCTTCGTTTTCGGCGCTCCTCTCTCTCTCCCTCTCCCTCTCCGCACAACACATAACCCAACTCGGGCGGGCCACCCGAAAAACAAACCTCAACCTCCCGCTCTCCCCATCTCTCTTTTTCTCTCTTTCTCTCGTCTCGTCTCATCCTGCGACGATACGACGTGACTGTGCGATACCATGGAAAAAAGAGTATTACACGACAATCGCACGGCAAGGCAAGGCAAGGCCAGCGCCGCGCGCCCCACTCTTACATCATCATCATCGTTTTTACTCGCGATGCTGCTGCTGCATGTATTCTTTGATAGTTTTCGATCCTCCTTTTTTTCCTCTCATCTCCAACTTTCACTCTCTCGGTCCGCTGGCCCATACCACCCAGTAGAGACGACACCGACAGGACAGAAACAAAACAAAAGAGACAGCACCAGAGACGACCCAACGCAGAGTCTTTCGGTTTCCGCATGGATTTTCTATCCCAGACCGAGAAAGAAACCGTGTATACTGTATATACTGTATACGACGACACTTTTTGCCAACTAGAGATATAGTCACACGAATCGAGCCCTATCGAACAAAACACATACAAGACTCGCGTACACTACAAGGTCCACGACGGAATGCCGGTCGGGTGTTGGGGTTGGGGCAGGGGGGGGGGGAAAATATGTCGCGGTTCACGGCTAAAGTCT
>JBBQAH010000420.1:0-5615 GCA_038316145.1 Burkholderiales bacterium | reverse complement strand
CCCCAGCCCCAGCGCGGGGGCCCAGGCCTAGGGATCCCCGAAATCCACGCAAATACTCTTCCATATTGCGCGCACGCGTGGCCCTTCCGCGCGCGTCTCGCCTCTCAACTCTTCTTTTTTAGGAAATTTTTTCTTCTCCTTCTTCTTTTTTTTTCTGGCAGGAAAAAAACCACGCAGGAAAATCCATAATTGTCCCTGACGTGCAATTTCGGGGTGATATACTGATCGCGGGGGGCCTAGACGCCATTCATCCACAGTAGTGGCGTGTACCCCCGTGGGACACAATGCCGGCCGACGAGACTCGGGCTTCCACATTAAAAGGAATATGTTGAAAAATCGAAAAAGGAGAAAACAGAAAAAGAAGAGGAAAAAGAAACGGGCAGGGTCCGATCGGCCATTCGGCATGTTTTTTTGAAGGCGTTGTTGTGATTCAGGTGTGATAATTGTGTTGGTTGTCGGTGTTGATGTTGTTAATTGCACGCGCGCGGCACGGATGGGAGGGAAGTTGTTCAGCTGTGGGAGCTGCGAGTTGGTTTTTTTTTGCAAAAATGGAAACAAGTGTGGAATAATTGTGAGGCAGTCTTTTTGAGTAATGCGGATTTTATGCACGAAAACCGGCTAGAATTTGCTGCGTGGTCCAGGCTATCCAAATGTTGTAGATCCTCTCCATGTTGTCCGTGTAAGCATCCCCGAGGACGCTTTTGAGCGCGTAATTCAAGCACTTCTCCATCCGCGCGAAGTAGTCTTCGTGAAAGTTGGGCAGGGATTTGTGCTTCCGGCCGACACCTTCCAAATTCCTTATAAGCCGGTCCACGTCGTCCGAGTCTTCGATGGCCTGGTTGTAGGCCGTTATGTGAGCCAGGGCTACCTCTTCAAACTGAAACCAGGCAGAAATTAAGCATCTTCTTGATACTTTCTATAATGTTACATGTTGAGTAATGTTGAGTAATGTAATGAAAATATAATTTGAATCACAGTTTAGATTTTGTAATGTTTCCGAGCAATAATGTTGAGTAATGTAATAAGAATATAATTTGAATTACATTTTAGATGTTGTAATGTTTCCGAGCAATAACGTTGAGTAATGTAATGAAAATATAATTTGAATTACATTTTAGATGTTGTAATGTTTCCAAGCAATAATGTTGAGTAATGTAATAAAAATACAAGTTGAATCACAGTTTAGATGTTGTAATGTTTACGTGCAATATGAATGTATGTGATAATGTTGTAATGAACAATTTGTCTTTTAGAACAGTAATGTGAGTAATATATAATTTAATTTTTAAATCATTAGAAAAGGAATGAATACTTTTTATTCGCTATTTAAAATGGAAATTTGTACAACGGTATTAATGGAAAGGTTGCACTACATTACTTGTTGTAATTAATGTAATCAAAATAAATATCGATTCCATTCAGTTTAAGTTTAGTAATCCCTATTACCTGTTGACCTAATAAACCTGTTAGGGTACATAGTTTTTGTGTAATAAGTCCCAATGGACCGTAATAATAACGAAAACTTACATCCTCATCCGAACGCAACTGCTCCGCTGTCTTGTCCTTATATTTTGGAAAATACTGTTTTAGGTCCGCATTATCATTGAGTAATCTGAAAAACAACAAATTGTTATTATTTGTATTATTATTATCATTATCATTATTATATATTATATATAGTATTATTATATATTATATATAGTATTATTATATATTATATATTATATATAGTATTATTATATATTATATATAGTATTATTATATATTATATATAGTATTATTACATATTATATATAGTATTATTATATATTATATATATTCTATTTATTTATATGTTTTCATATAATTATTTATATATATATATATTTTTTCAAATAATATTATATACACATTAGAAGGCATCGTAGAGTGTTTTCTATTTTCCATTACAAAACAAAGCACATCTATCGATTATAAAATATCACATCAATACTATTACAAGACAATAAAACTGCCGACCGATATATTAGTGGTAAAAGGAGTAATCGAGCAAATATATACTCACTTGATCATCATTTCTTTGCCGGTTGATTCGAGGTTCCTCCCGACGTTCTTCCAGCTTTTGACTAGGCTAAATTTATCCCTGTAACGACCATTGAATCTGGTTAGAATACGATTACCAACTAGCTATTGGCTTTCGCTAGATTCATTTTGCTATATAGAAATCGATCGCCTTCAGTTGCATATTCCCGTTTTCCTATACCCACGCATAACCGAATTGTTCCCCCGGTCGGCTATATATTTTCCATTCATTAGTAATGTGAACCGGCATGGAGTCACGCAAAAAGCCCCACAACCAAATCTCTACTACAGTACCAAGTACAGTCTGTAATGGAAGTAGCCAATGCGATATTCCTGTACTGAGTGCGACCAGAGACGCTTGAATTGAGATATGTCACATGTCACGGCGTCAATTAAAGGCAAGATGAATGGGTAGGAAGCTTACATGATATACTCGGTTGCTTACTGTGTACTAAATCTCAATTTTCAATTCGCCCGATAATCATGCTCCATTATTGTAAAGTATAGTCATTACACAACAGACCAATATAGTCTTATAAAATAGTAACTCAAAACTAGTTAATCAAGAGTTGTAACCGCCAAGTATTTGAAAATTGTACCAAAGTAATGTAGTTATACATATTGTGATGTAATGTAATATAATGTAATGTAATGTAATTTATTGTAATGTAATATAATATAATATAATATAATATAATGTAATGTAATGTAATCTAATGTAATGTAATGTAATGTAATGTAATGTAATGTAATGTAATGTAATGTAATGTAATGTAATGTAATGTAATGTAATTGGTCTGTCATGAGACGCGCAGGGTTATTTGTAGATACAAATTATTATCTATTTTTAATACTCCGTCTTCCGTCAGCAACGTGCATGCGCGGTCTGAGTTTCCTAATGTGAATAGATATAATTTCAAAAAACAGTGCCTGTAAAGACGTAATACAAAGCGTATGGACTATGGGGTAGTGCAACGCAATCACTTGACGGTATACCCGTAACACAGTTTAATCTGTGGTTTTCTGGATTAGAACATCATTATATCGGAAAACTATTAAATTATGTTACATACAACTTATACATATAATAGTCTGATAATTTTTCGGTATACATATCGATCCACGGATTGTAAATATCTATTATTTTATCCTGACCGTTCCATTCCAATAAAACCTTTGCGGTCCCTAGAGATTCAATCCCGAATAACTACTTGGATATTTTCTACGATGAATATGTAATCTTAAGTATTGTTGGAGTAGAATTTACGTTGATAAAACCAGAACATCAACTGTATTCTCATTATTTGCCGGTAATGTTTGCCCGATTGGTTTCACATTACGTATACATATTATTAACAATATCCGAGAAATTAAATGAATCAGTTAATTAATTACACGACTTTGGCAGAGATCATTTAGCGTTCTATAACGCTAAACAATAATCGGTTTGACACAATGAATAAACTCGATAAATTACATTCAAAGTGCCGGTATATATCGACAAATTTAGTAAAATATTACAAAATTCGGTAATAAATGCGAATTTGTTAAATATTAAATTTCCTCAAGGCTTCATTAGACGATTCAAGAATTCTCTTGCTCTACAATGATCGTATATCGGTAGACAACTCAAGACTTATAGACGCACACTATATAAGAGACTGTAGATTACAAAAGTAGCCAGTAGCAGAAGTAAAACCATCAGACAGCAGACTCTATTTGAAGGGTCTCCAATTGATCTACAGGAAGTCTCGACCGGATTGGGAGGGGGGATATCAGGATGAACACATTCCGGCGTGTGCCAATCCGCGAACATTACGAATATGTTGTATACGTATATATTACACAGAAATCCATAGAAGTCTCCCATGTCAGCAATAAATCTGTCCCCGGCTACTGAATGAGATTACATTCTCGGCGCGCGGTCCATCATGCATCTTCATACATCAACAATTTGTGCGGTGTAGCAAGTCAAGCGGGAGGAGGAAACAAAAAAACGACAGGGGAATGTTCTATACGTCGCGATTGAGCAGCCCAAACATTTCCTTTATCTGTTCCAACCCCATTTCTCCTTCCGGCGTCCCTCCGCAAATGGTATGATCTTTGTCCGCCCGTTCAGACGCACAAAAAATGCTATTTACAAAATTAAATAAACTCTATACATAACATACATATAGAACATATATATATATAATATAGATAATATATTATATATATACATAATATATGTAATATATATATGTAATATATATATGTGATATATATAATATATATGTAATATATATAATATATACATGTAATATATATATATTATATAAAATATATACTAGTAGAAATATATAAAATACTTAAATATGCTGCAAATTTTATGGAAAGTGTAAATCAAGACAATGTAAACTTTACTGGTCTACATCCTATAGCCAGGAAAGTGTATTCAAGAATTAGCGATTTCTATAGTATTTACACTATAAATTAGGGGGTTTACATTGCCTTTTTAGTAACGCAAATAATGATGTCGATCCGAATATACATTTTGAGTAAGATATCTGTTTGTACGTGTGGGAAAATTTGTACAGTCCGCCGATTCTGAAAGCAGTGTTTAAAGTGGGTGAGAGCTATGTATATAGCTCTCTACACAATTGTGCATCGCCATGGCGCTTGGATTTGAATCAACCGGAAAGGGTTTCCCATATTAATATTATTATTATTATTGGGGGGGATCGTTTTAGTACTAAAAGCCGCTCTTTGTTATTTCTCGTGCCGATATCAACCATATAGCTCCCTCCCTCCAGCTCGCGGTACATTGCGCATCATTAAATAAACAAACAGCAGCGGTGATGATCTCCACCCTATGGAAGATAAACATATTACGTAATCAGAAAAACGAGATTTTTGGACCCCCCATCGTAATCAACAATCAATCAATCAATTAGACCCTATAACATAAGCGTAAGCAAACGGCCAAAGAACCCCTCCCCCCTCTTTTGATTACGTAATATGTTCATCTTCCCCTACCATGTACTTTGCTGCATGGGGGATTCCACAACGCCAGCGCGCGGTGGTTCTACAACACACAGGGGGGATCGAGAGGAGCGAGAGATTGTTTTCAGGAAAGCTCAAGGGGAAAGTGTGCGCCGACGGAAAAATCAATGTACAGTGTTTTTTACGTGTACAATTGGGAAGGAAGGAGGATTTTGCACAAATCCACATGATCTCCATCCATTGTCGCAATTACTACTGTTTCTATTTAGTAATAACCAGACCGGGTTTCGCCGGTGCCCCTTACTTTAATATCCCTGTCTTTTTTCACGGATAAAAAAACAAGTTGCTTGCAAAAGTCAACTGTCTATCGGATTCAACAATCTTGCAATTATATGAACATGAGTTACCAGCCACAATAGTTCACTTCTTCCAGCGATATGCCTACTATTGGTGAGAAAAATAAAATATATATATTATATATATACGAGGGTAAAAATTTAAGTCGGGCCACAAGCAAACTTTTTTTCCAAACAGTTCTGGCTCTAATATCATTAAATCGGGTTGAAATTCCT
>JBBQAH010000013.1:0-31448 GCA_038316145.1 Burkholderiales bacterium | reverse complement strand
CGAAGACCCAGGCTACCAGCGCTTCTTCAGCTACATCTCGCTGTTCACCTTCTCGATGTTGATGCTGGTGATGAGCAACAACTTCTTGCAGTTGTTTTTCGGCTGGGAGGCGGTGGGCCTGGTGTCGTATCTGCTGATCGGCTTCTGGTACACCAAGCCGACGGCGATATTCGCCAACATGAAGGCCTTTTTGGTGAACCGGGTCGGCGACTTCGGCTTTATCCTGGGCATCGGTCTGATCGTGGCCTACGGCGGCACGCTGAGCTACAACGAGGCCTTCGGCAAGGCGGAAGAGCTGGCCAAGCTCACCTTCCCGATGCCGCTCTGGGGCGGTGAGTGGATGTTGATCACGGTCACCTGCATCTGCCTGTTCATCGGCGCGATGGGCAAGAGCGCGCAGTTCCCGCTGCATGTCTGGCTGCCCGACTCGATGGAAGGCCCGACGCCGATCTCGGCGTTGATCCATGCCGCGACCATGGTGACGGCGGGCATCTTCATGGTGGCCCGCATGTCGCCGCTGTTCGAGCTGTCGGACACGGCGCTCAACTTCATCCTGATCATCGGCGCCATCACCGCGCTGTTCATGGGCTTTTTGGGCATCATCCAGACCGACATCAAGCGGGTGGTGGCGTACTCCACGCTGAGCCAGTTGGGTTACATGACGGTGGCGCTGGGCGCGTCGGCCTACTCGGTCGCGGTGTTCCACCTGATGACACACGCCTTCTTCAAGGCGCTGCTGTTCCTGGCTGCGGGCTCGGTGATCATCGGCATGCACCACGACCAGGACATCCGCAACATGGGCGGCCTGCGAAAGTACATGCCCATCACCTGGATCACGTCGCTGCTGGGTTCGCTGGCATTGATCGGCACGCCCTTGTTCTCGGGCTTCTATTCGAAGGACTCGATCATCGAGGCGGTGCACGCCAGCCAATTGCCGGCGGCGCACTGGGCTTACTACGCGGTGGTGGCCGGTGTGTTCGTGACGGCGTTTTATTCGTTTCGCATGTACTTTCTGGTGTTCCACGGCAAGGAAAACTTCCGCCACAAGCCCTTCCCCGGGGAACATGACCACCACGCTGATGATCATGCCGATGCCCACGGTCATGCTGATGCGCATGGGCACGCCAACGCGCTGGCCCACACGCCGCACGAATCGCCCTGGGTCGTGACGCTGCCGCTGGTGCTGCTGGCGATCCCCTCTGTGGTGATCGGCTACCTGACGGTCGGCCCGATGCTGTTCGGCGACTTTTTCAAGGACGCGATCGCGGTGCTCGGCGAGCGTCACCCTGCGATGAAAGAACTGGCTGACGGGTTTCACGGTGCGGCGGCCATGGCGCTGCATTCGCTGACGACGCTGCCCTTCATCCTGGCGGCGTCCGGCGTGGTGATGGCTTACCTGTTTTACATGGTGATGCCGTCGGTGCCGGTGGCCATCGGCAAAGCCTTGTCGCCGCTGGTCCGGGTGCTGGAGAACAAGTACTACCTCGACTGGTTCAACGAGCAGGTGCTGGCACGCGGTGCCCGGATGCTGGGCACGGGCCTGTGGAAGGGCGGCGATATGGGGCTGATCGACGGCGTGCTGATCAACGGTTCGGCGCGTGCAGTGGGGCTGCTGGCCAATGTCACCCGGCTGGTGCAGACCGGCCATGTTTACTGGTATGCGCTGGTGATGTTGTTGGGCGTGTTCGGCCTGCTCACCTGGCAGCTGTGGCCCGCGTTGTCCGGCCTGGCTGGCCATTGATGCGGCTGGGCGGAGAATAAAAATGGGTTTTGGACTTTTGAGTGTTTCGATCTGGCTGCCGATTGCCATCGGCATCCTGCTGTTGGCCCTGGGCCGCGATGACAACCCCGGCATGGCGCGCTGGCTGGCGTTGATCGGCTCGGTGGCGAGCTTCCTGGTCACGCTGCCGCTGATCAGCGGTTTCAATAAGGACAGTGCCGCGTTGCAATTCCAGGAGAAGCTGCCCTGGATCGAGCGCTTCAACGTGCACTACCACTTGGGTGTGGACGGCATCTCGGTCTGGTTTGTGCTGCTCACCGCCTTTGTCAGCATCATCGTCGTGGTGGCCGCCTGGGAGGTGATCACCCAGCGCGTGGCGCAGTACATGGGCGCCTTTTTGATCTTGTCGGGCCTGTTGGTGGGCGTTTTCTGCGCTGCCGACGGCTTGCTGTTTTATGTCTTCTTCGAGGCCACGCTGATCCCGATGTACATCATCATCGGCGTCTGGGGCGGGCCAAAACGAGTCTATGCGGCGTTCAAGTTTTTCTTGTACACGCTGGCCGGCTCATTGCTGATGCTGGTGGCGCTGATCTACCTGTACTACAAGTCGGGTGGCAGTTTCGATATCGCCACCTGGCACAAGCTGCCGCTCAGCTTGCATGCCCAGGTGCTGCTGTTTTTTGCATTCTTTGCCGCGTTTTCTGTCAAGGTGCCGATGTGGCCGGTGCACACCTGGCTGCCCGACGCCCACGTCGAGGCGCCCACCGGCGGCTCAGTGGTGCTGGCGGCGATCATGCTCAAGCTGGGGGGCTACGGCTTCTTGCGCTTCTCGATGCCGATAGCGCCTGATGCCTCACGCGAATACGCCTGGTTCATCATCGCCCTGAGCCTGATCGCGGTGGTCTACATCGGCCTGGTGGCGCTGGTTCAGCGCGACATGAAAAAGCTGGTGGCGTACTCGTCGATCGCCCACATGGGCTTTGTCACGCTGGGCTTTTTCATCTTCAACGAGTTGGGCGTTTCGGGCGGCCTGGTTCAGATGATCTCGCACGGCTTTGTCTCGGCGGCGATGTTCCTGTCCATCGGTGTGCTCTACGACCGGGTGCACTCGCGAGAGATAGCGGCCTATGGCGGCGTGGTCAACACGATGCCCAAGTTTGCGGCGTTTGCGCTGTTTTTCACCATGGCCAATTGCGGCCTGCCGGGCACCGGTGGTTTTGTCGGTGAGTGGATGGTGATTCTCGGCACGGTGTCGGTCAACTTCTGGCTGGCCGCCGTCGCGGCCACGGCGCTGATCTTTGGCGCGGCCTACTCGCTGTGGATGTACAAGCGGGTCTACTTTGGCGAGATCGCCAACGACAACGTTCGGCACCTGACCGACATCAACGCCCGCGAGTTCGGCATCATGGCCGTGCTGACTGTTGCCACGCTTTGGATGGGCGTGTACCCCAAGCCTTTCACCGATGTGATGCATGTGTCGGTGACTGAACTGCTCAAGCACGTCGCGGCCACCAAGCTGCCCTGAACCCGAGCAGCACATGACCATGAACCCAATGAACTGGCCTGTTGTCTACCCCGAATTGCTGCTGCTGGTGATGGCTTGCGCCGTCGCGCTGCTCGACCTGTTCGTCACCGATGCCAAACGCCGCCCGACCTTCTGGCTGGCCCAGATCAGCCTGGCGGCCGTGGCCATGCTGCACTGGGTTTATTACGACGGCGGCGCAACCGTCTACGGCATGCAGCGCATGGTGGTGGGCGACCCGATGGGCCATTTGCTGGCCTTCTTCGCCACTGTCGCGGTGATGATCACCATCGCCTACGCCCAGCCCTACATCACCAGCCGCGACATGCTCAAGGGCGAGTTTTTCAGCCTCACCATGTTTGCGCTGCTGGGCATTTGCGTGATGTGCTCGGCCAACAACTTCCTGGTGGTCTACCTGGGCCTGGAGTTGATGAGCTTGTCGCTGTATGCATTGGTGGCGATGCGGCGCGACCACGGTGTGTCCACCGAAGCGGCGATGAAGTACTTCGTACTTGGCGCGCTGGCTTCGGGCTTTTTGCTTTACGGCTTGTCGATGATGTACGGCGCCACCCGGTCGCTCGAGATCAACGAGGTCTTCAATGCCATCTCCACCGGCCGCATCAACGGCACGGTGCTGACTTTCGGCGTGGTGTTCGTGGTGGCCGGCCTGGCCTTCAAGCTGGGCGTCGTGCCCTTCCACATGTGGGTGCCTGACGTCTACCAGGGTGCGCCCACGGCGGTCACGCTGTTGATAGGCGGTGCACCCAAGCTGGCGGCGTTTGCCATCACCATCCGCTTGCTGGTCGAGGGCATGTTGGGCCTGGCGGTGGACTGGCAGCAGATGATGATGGTGCTGGCGGTGGCCTCGCTGGTGATCGGCAACCTGGCCGCGATTGCCCAGACCAACTTGAAGCGCATGCTGGCCTACTCCACCATCTCGCAGATGGGCTTCATGCTGCTGGCCATGACGGCCGGCGTGGTCAGTGGCAACACCCTGTCGGCCGGCAATGCCTACAGCTCGGCGATGTTTTACGTCGTCAGCTATGTCATCACCACGCTGGGCACCTTCGGCTTGATCATGTTCCTGGCCCGCACCGGGTTTGAGAGCGAAGAGATCAGCGACCTGGCGGGCCTGGGCAAGCGTGCGCCCTGGCTGGCGGGCATCATGACGCTGTTCATGTTCTCGCTGGCCGGGGTGCCACCGCTGGTGGGTTTTTATGCCAAGTTGTCGGTGCTGCAGGCGTTGATCACCACCAACATCGCCGGCTACATCGTGTTGGCCGTCATCGCGGTGATGCTGTCCCTGGTCGGAGCGTATTACTACCTGCGGGTTGTCAAGGTGATGTACTTCGACGAGCCCACCGACGCCTCGCGGCCACTGCAAGGCAGCGGCGTGAGCGCGCTGCTGGCAGTCAATGGCCTCGCGGTACTGGGCTTCGGCTTGCTGCCCGGCGGCCTGATGGCGATGTGCCGCGACGCGATCTTGCGCGCGCTGGCCACCTGACGCCATGCCGCCGCTGTCTGGCGCGGTCGCCAGTCAGGCCAACCGGGCTTCCGCCCAAGGCAAGACATGGCTGATGAGCACCTGATCGAGCGCAAGGTATCTGGTGCGCAGGTTTATCGCGGCCATTTTCTGGACGTGCGCCGGGACGTTATCGTGTCGCCCGACGGCAGCAGCACGTGGCGTGAGTACATCGTGCACCCTGGCGCGGTGATGGTGGTGCCTTTGCTCGACGATGGCCGGCTGGTGATGGAGCGCCAGTTCCGCTATCCGCTGGGCCAGGTGATGCTGGAGTTTCCGGCCGGCAAACTCGACGCCGGCGAGACTGTCCAGGCCTGCGCGCAGCGTGAGCTTCAGGAAGAAACCGGCTACCGCGCCACCGAATGGGCGCGTGCCTGCGTGGTACACAACGCCTGTGCCTATTCGACCGAGGGCATCGAGATCTGGTTTGCGCGTGGCTTGACGGCGGGTGAGCGGCGGCTGGATGCGGGCGAGTTTCTCGACGTCTGTCTGAAGACCGAGGCTGAACTCGACCAATTGGCCAGCCGCGGTGAGCTGACTGACGTCAAAACGCTGATTGGCCTGCAGTGGCTACAGAAGTGGCGTGCGGGCCTGTGGACACTCGATTGGGTGGCCGACGCTTGAGGCCGGCGCGCCGATAATGACGGCACGATGAAGGTTCTGAATCTGCGCTGCGCCCACGACCACGGATTTGAGGGCTGGTTCGCGTCCGAGGACGACTTTCTGGCACAGCGCCAGCGGAGCGCGATTGAGTGCCCCTTGTGTGGTGACGTCGGCATCGCCCGTTTGCCCAGCGCCCCGCGTTTGAATATTTCTGGCGCCCGGGCACCGCATTCGCTGGCCGAACCGGTCAATCCAGCGGCATCGGCCAGCCCGCCGGACAGCCCCGCCGCCGAGCTGAGATCGATGTGGATCGAGAGGGTCAAAGAGGTTTTGGCCAACACCGAGGACGTGGGCGAACGCTTCCCTGAAGAAGCGCGCCGCATCCACTATGGTGAAACCAGCCACCGGGGCATCCGCGGCCAGGCCAGCGCGCAAGAGCGTGCCGATCTGGCCGAGGAGGGTATCGAGGTGATGGCCTTGCCCATGCCTGTCGGGCCCAAGGGTCAGGCCCACTGAGGCGCCAACCCTCAGCCTCAAGCCGCAGCCGCGTCAGCGGCGCGTCCCCGCACTCACACCACCCGGCCCGGATTGAGCCGCCCTTGCGGGTCCAGCGCGTGCTTGATGGCGCGCATCAAACCCATCGCGACGGGCGACTTGCGCAGCGCCAGCTCGTCGCGCTTCAAGGCGCCGATGCCGTGCTCGGCCGAGATCGAGCCGCCCACCGCCTGCACCGCGTCGTAGACGATGGTGTTGACGCTGCGCTCGTGGCGCGCCAGAAACTCGGCCGCATCTAAGCCGGCCGGGCACTGCACGTTGTAGTGCAGGTTGCCGTCGCCCAGATGGCCAAAGTTCACCAGTCGCACACCCGGGAAGGCAGTGTTCAGCGCGGCGTCGGTTTGGGCGCAGAAATCGGGGATCGACGAGACCGGGAGTGAAATGTCGTGTTTGACGTTCAGGCCATCCAGCCCTTGCGCCAGCGGTATGGATTCCCGCAGATGCCACAGCGCGGCCGATTGCGCCAGACTTTCGGCCAGCGCTGCATCCAGAATCGTCCCGCCCGCCATCGCCGCCTCCAGCAAGGATTCGACGCGGGCGCGGGCCGCGGCCTCGTCGTCCGACGCGGCGTATGCCAGCAGCACGGTCCAGGGCGCGGGTGCCAGCGGTTGGGCCAACTCGGCAAAGTGCTGGCGCACCAGGCCCAGCGAGAAGTTGTTCATCACCTCGAACCCGGTCAGGCCAGCGCCCAGCGCCTGCTGGGCCAGGCCCAGCAGCGTCACGCAGTCGACAAGCGAGAGGCATGTGCACAAGACGGTCACGCTTGCGGCGGGCTGCGGGTATAGCTTGAGCGTGGCCGCGGTGATGATGCCCAGCGTGCCCTCGCTGCCGATGAACAGGTCACGCAGGTCGTAGCCGGTGTTGTCCTTGCGCAAGCCGGTCAAGCCGTTCCAGACCTCGCCGGCCGCCGTCACCACCTCCAGGCCCAGGCACAGCTCGCGGGCATTGCCAAAGCGCAGCACCTGGGTGCCGCCAGCGTTGGTCGCCAGGTTGCCGCCGATGGTGCAACTGCCTTCGGCCGCCAGGCTGAGCGGGAACAACAGGCCCGCCTCGGCCGCAGCCTGCTGAACCGCCTGCAGCACGCAACCAGCCTCGACCGTCATCGCCAGGTTGGCGCGGTCGATGGCGCGCACCCGGTTCAGCCGTGCCAGCGTCAACAGCACCTGGCTGCCGCTGGCATCGGGCACGCCGCCGCCGACCAGGCCGGTATTGCCACCCTGGGGCACCAGCGTCGTGCCGTGCCGGGCGCAAGCCTTGACCACGGCCGCGACCTCGGCGGTATTGCCCGGCCGGACCACCGCCAGGGCTTTGCCGAACCAGCGCTTGCGCCAGTCGTTTTGCCAGGCCGACAAATCGCCTTCGGTCAGCACCTGGTGGTCGCCCAGCAGGGCGCGCAACTCGATCAGCAGGGCGTTTGAACTCATGCAACCGCCTTGACCGGCACGCCGGGGTGTTTCAACCGCCAGCGCACGTTGGCGGCGCATGCCGCAAACAGCAGCGTGCACAGGCCAACCTCGCCCCAGGCCAGCAACTCGCCGGTGCCCAGCGGTGCGCCTGGCGGCAGGCCGGTGGCGCGCACGATGCCTTCGGTGAAGTACAGCCAGACCAACAGGCTGACCCAGCGGTAGGTGTAGAGCCGGTGCTTGAGCAAGCCGGCCAGCGGCAACACCAGCGGCAGCACCTTGAAGGCCAGCCAGCGCGAGCCGGTGGGCGCAAGCCACAACTCCCACGCCAGGCCAAGAAAAATCAGCCCCAGCAAGGCGCCCACCGCCAGGGCGCGGGTGGCTTTCACAAAGGCATGCGGGGCTTGCTGCAGGTCGGCGGCGGCAGCGGCGCCAGGCGCGGCTGCCGCCAGGGCGCTGGGAGGGGGTTCAATCACGGCTGGCATCATAGACGGATGAACCTGCCCACCCCGGCCGCTGGCCGAACCCCCTTTAGCCTGGCGGGTCTGGCCCATGTGCTGCGCGACTGGCCCTGGCTGGCGACGCTGCAGACCCTGCGGCGGCGCTTCCGCGAGGACCACCTGGCCTTGACCGCCAGCAGTCTGACCTTCACCACGCTGATCAGCTTGGTGCCGCTGGTCACGGTGATGCTGGCCCTGTTCACCGCCTTCCCGATATTTGCGCGCTTCCAGGTCACGTTGCAGCAGTATTTTCTGCAAAGCCTGGTGCCCGACAACATCGCCCGGCCGGTCTTGACGGCGCTGACCCAGTTTGCCGGCAAGGCCAACAAGCTGGGCGGTGCTGGCCTGGTGGTGCTGGGGCTGACCGCGCTGGCCTTGGTGTTCACGATAGACCGCACCCTCAACGGCATATGGCGCGTGCCCAAGCCCAGGCCGCTGGCCCAACGTGTGCTGGTGTACTGGTCGGCGCTGACGCTAGGCCCGCTGGTGCTGGGCGCCAGCCTGTCGCTGACCTCACTCGCCTTGTCGGCGTCCAGCGGCCTCGTCAAGGGCCTGCCCGGCGGTCTGAGCCTGCTGCTGGGCATGGTCGAATTCGGCTTGCTGGCCGGTGGCATGGCCGCGCTGTACCGGTTTGTGCCCAATACCCATGTGCGCTGGCAGCATGCGGTGGCGGGCGGCGTGTTTGCGGCACTCGGCTTCGAGCTGGCCAAGCGCGCCGTGGTCTGGTACGTCACCCTGGTGCCGACCTATTCGGTGCTGTACGGCGCCTTTGCCACCTTGCCCATCCTGCTGTTGTGGGTCTACCTGAGCTGGGTGATCGTGCTGCTGGGCGCTGTGATCGCCGCCTACGCGCCCAGCCTGGCGATGCGGGTGGTGCGCCTGCCGGACCGGCCGGGTGAAGATTTTGCGCTGGCCTTGGCGGTGCTTCAGCTGTTGAACCAGTCGCGCAGCAGCGAGCAGCCGGGCCTCAGCGCCGAGTCGCTGGCGGGCGGGTTGCGGGTCGATCCCTTGCAGGTGGAACCGGTGCTTGAAGCCTTGCTCGCGCTGGGCTGGTGCGGCCGTCTGGACGAGCCGGGTGCACAGCGCCACGTGCTGCTGATCAACCCAATCAACACCGTGGCCTTGCCCCTGATCGACACCTTGCTGCTGCGCGAGCAACGCACTACGCAGGGCTTCCGGCGCCGCGCTGGCCTGGCCAGCCTGACGGTGGCTGACCTGCTGACCTGAAACGCCACGGCTCGGCACGCCGGCCACGTCCACTTGCCGGCCTGGCCTGGCGACCCGGGGATAATGCGCCGCCTGTGAACCCGCCTGCCGCCCCGGCGCGCCCACCCCGACCCGATCCCCCTGACCGCCCGGCCAGGCGCGAGCGGCCGCCTCGGGTGGCAACGCCCATCCCCCCCATCACCTACCCCGAATCGCTGCCGGTCTCGGCCCGGCGCGAGGAGATTTCGCGTGCCTTGCGCGACCACCAGGTGGTGATCGTCTGCGGCGAGACCGGCTCGGGCAAGACCACCCAGCTGCCCAAGATCGCGCTCGAACTCGGACGCGGCATCGGTGCCGGTGGCCGCGGCCTGATCGGCCACACCCAGCCCCGCCGGCTGGCTGCCACCAGTGTGGCCAAGCGCATTGCCGACGAGTTGAAATCGACGCTGGGCGAGGTGGTGGGCTACAAGGTGCGCTTCCAGGACCGGCTGCAGCCGGGCGCCAGCGTCAAGCTGATGACCGACGGCATCTTGCTGGCCGAAACGCAGGGCGACCCCGACCTGCGCCAGTACGACACGCTGATCATCGACGAGGCGCACGAGCGCAGCCTGAACATCGATTTTTTGCTGGGCTACCTGCGCCAACTGCTGCCGCGCCGGCCGGACTTGAAGGTGGTTGTCACCTCGGCCACGATCGACGCCGACCGCTTTGCCAGGCACTTTGCCGGGCGCAACGGCCCGGCGCCGGTGATCCAGGTGTCTGGCCGCCTGTTCCCGGTCGAGCAACGCTGGCGCCCATTTGAGTGGGATGGTGCCCCCAGGCCGGCTGCGCCGTCCGCCCCCCAAGGGGAGGCGCCGTCCTTGGGGCGGCCCGGCGGACGGCGCGCGGACTACGGCCTGGACGAAGCCATCGCCGACGCGGTGGACGAGCTTTGGCGCGACGGCTCGGGCGACATCCTGGTCTTCCTGCCCGGCGAGCGCGAGATTCGGGATGCTGCCGACCACCTGCGCAAGCACCTGGCGCAGCAGCACCGGGGTGGCCCGCAGCCGCAGATCATGCCGCTGTTTGCGCGCCTGTCGCAGGCCGAGCAAGAGGCGGTGTTCGAGCCAGGCAACGGTCGGCGCATCGTGCTGGCCACCAACGTGGCCGAGACCTCGTTGACGGTGCCCGGCATCCGTTACGTCATCGACAGCGGGCTGGCCCGCGTCAAGCGCTACAGCTACCGCACCAAGGTCGAGCAGCTGCAGGTCGAGCCCATCAGCCAGGCGGCGGCCAACCAGCGTGCCGGCCGCTGTGGCCGCGTGGCCAACGGCATCTGCATCCGGCTTTACGACGAGAAGGACTACACCAGCCGGCCCAAGTTCACCGACCCCGAGATCCTGCGGTCATCGCTGGCCGGCGTGATCCTGCGCATGAAGAGCCTGCGGCTGGGCACGGTCGAGCAGTTTCCGTTCCTGGAGGCGCCGCGCCCCAAGGCGATTGCCGACGGCTACGACCTGCTGGGCGAGCTGGGTGCGGTAGACGACGACAACGAGCTGACGGCCATCGGCCAGGAGCTGAGCCGCCTGCCGCTGGACCCGCGCGTGGGCCGCATGATCCTGGAAGCACGCAACCGTGAGGCGCTCAACGAGGTGCTGATCATCGCCAGCGCGCTGAGCGTGCAGGATGTGCGCGACCGGCCGATGGAGGCGGCCCAGGCGGCGGACGAGAAGCACAAGAAGTTCGACGACGAGAAGTCGGAGTTCATGGGCTATTTGAAGCTGTGGGACTGGATCGAAGAGGGCCGGGGCGTGCATGGCCATCCCGTGGCCAAGTCGGCGGGTACTGACATCAACAGCACCGCCAGGCCGGCGCCTGCCCGCATCGACAGCCACAAACTCAGCAACCGCCAACAAGAGCAACGCCTGCGTGAGAGCTTTGTCAACCCGCGCCGGGTGCGCGAATGGCGCGATATCCACAGCCAGTTGCACACCGTGGTGGCCGAGCACGGCTGGCGGCTGAACGGCAGCGCCGCCACCTTCGAGCAGATCCACCTGGCAATGCTGGCCGGTTTGCTGGGCAATGTCGGCTGCAAGAGCGACGACGAGGACTGGTACCTGGGGGCGCGCGGCATCAAGTTCTGGCGCCACCCGGGTGCCCACCTCAGCAAAAAGCCCGGCCGCTGGCTGATCGCAGCCGAACTGGTCGAGACCACGC
Organism: Burkholderiales bacterium; assembly: GCA_038316145.1. GTDB lineage: Bacteria > Pseudomonadota > Gammaproteobacteria > Burkholderiales > Burkholderiaceae_C > Pseudaquabacterium. The sequence goes on along the minus strand of JBBQAH010000013.1, from coordinate 20,221 downwards.
GGCTCTACGGACGGGGCCTGGCGGCGATTGATGCGGCCTGGATCCCCGGCGTGGCCGGCCATCTGCTCAAGCTGCAGCTGCTGGAGCCGCACTGGGAGAAAAAAGCCGCCGAGGTGGTGGCGCTGCAGCGCGCCACGCTTTACGGCATCGTGGTGTACAACAACCGGCGTGTCAATTTTGGCAATATCGACCCCAAGGCCGCGCGCGACATCTTCATCCGCAGCGCGCTGGTCGAGCACGACTGGGACAGCAACCTGCCGTTTCTGGCGCACAACCGCAAGCTGCTGGCCCAGGTCGAGGAGCTGGAGCACAAGAGCCGGCGCCAGGACGTGCTGGTCGACGACGAGCTGATCTACGCTTTTTATGACCAGCTGCTGCCGGCCGACGTGCACTCGGGCGCCACGCTGGAGCGCTGGATCAAACATGAGAGCCGCAGCAACCCCAAGGTCTTGCAGCTCACCCGCGACGGGCTGATGCGCCACGAGGCCGCCGGCATCACCGGTGCGGCCTTCCCCAAGACACTGCGCCTGGGCGGGGTGGACTGCGCGGTGAGCTACCTGCACGAGCCGGGTGATGCCAAGGACGGCGTGACCGTCGCGGTGCCGATCTACGCCCTGAACCAGGTCAGCGAGGAGCGCTGCGAATGGCTGGTGCCGGGCATGCTGCCGGCCAAGCTGACCGCGCTGCTGAAAAGCCTGCACCAGCGGCCGCGCTCAAGGCTGGTGCCGCTGCCGGACTTCGTTGCCGAGTTCATCGCCGCGCAGCCGTTCGGCGACGGCGCGCTGATGGACGTGCTGCTCAAGGCCGTGCGTGAGCGCAGCCAGATCGAAGTCATGCGCAACGACTTCAAGCTCGACATGCTGCTGGCGCACCAGTTCATGAACTTCCGGGTGGTGGACGACAACGGCCGCCAGCTCGGCATGGGCCGCCACCTGGCCACGCTCAAGGCCGAGCTGGGCGGCCAGGCGCGCTCGGCGTTCCAGGCGCTGGCGGCGCTGAAGCTGGGCACAACGCTGGCACCCGTCGTTGGTCCCGCAGGCGCATCGACCGGGCCCGCAGGCGCTCCGGCAGGCCTGGCGCAGCATCCAGCGGCGCCCAGCCCTGCGGGCCGGCCCGACAAGAAGTTGCCAGGGCAGGGCGCGCAGCACGCTGCACCGCCGACTGCGGCCCCGGCCGCCGCGGCCACCCCGGTGGCGTACACCGCCTGGACCTTCGGCGAGCTGCCCGAGCTGATGGAGATCCACAAGGCCGGCCAGGTGCTGATCGGTTTTCCGGCGCTGATCGACAAGGGTAGCCATGTCGAGATCGAGGTTTTCGACGAGCCCGAGGGCGCAGCCGCCAAGCACCGCGCGGGCCTGCGCCGGTTGGTGGCGCTGGCCATCAAGGAGCCGCTGAAGTACCTGGAAAAAAACATCCCGGATCTGGTGAAGATGGCCACCGCCTACATGCCGCTGGGCAGTGCCGACGAGTTGCGCACACAGATCATCGAGCTGGCGCTGGACCGGGCCTTTCTGGCCGAGCCCCTGCCCGCCGACGCCGCCACTTTTGCGGCACGCATCACCGAGGGCCGAAGCCGGCTCAACCTGATCGCGCAGGAGGTGGCGCGGCTTGCCGGTGTGCTGCTGACCGACTTTGCCGCCGCTCAGCGCAAGTTGAAAGACAGCCGCCCGCCCAAGGAGGTGACTGATGACGTGGCCGGCCAGTTGCAACGCCTGATGCCCAAGCGCTTCTTGCTGCACGCGCCCTATGCCCAGTTGCAACACAGCGCGCGCTACCTCAAGGCCATCACGCTGCGGCTCGACAAGCAGCGCGCCGATCCGGCACGCGACGCCCAGCGGCTGGCCGAGCTGCGCCCGCTGGAGCAGCGCTACCTGCGGCGTGTGGTCGATCAAAAAGGCGTGGCCGACGCCCGGCTCGACGAGTACCGCTGGTTGATCGAAGAACTGCGTGTCAGCTTGTTCGCCCAGGAGCTGCGCACACCGCAGCCGGTCAGCGTCAAGCGGCTGGACAAGGCCTGGGCGCAGTTGTCGAGCTGACCACCGCGTGGCGGCTGGACCCGATGCGGCCGCCCCCGCCCGGTGCGGCTCGCTGTTCAGGTGGCCTTGCGGCGCGCCACCAGGCCGATGCCCACCAGGCCCGCCAGCACCAGCGCCAGCGATGCCGGCTCGGGCACGGCTGCAGTCAGCCGCACATCGTCGATGAAGGCCGTGCCATCGGCGCTGATGGCCTGGCCCTGGAAGCGCAGATCGCCGGCGCCGCTGGCCGTGAACGCCAGGGTGTGCGTGGCCCAGCCCTGGCCCAGGGTGGTGCTGAAGTTGCCCAGGTCTTGCCCGCCAAAGCTGACGGTATACGCCGTCCCACTGCCGTGGTTCGCGCGGCCGGCATCCGACCAGCTCAGGGTGTAGTTGCCCGCCGAGAGCCCAAGGTTCTGTACGGCATATGACGCGTTTTGAAGACCGATCAGGACGTTGCCTTGCGAGTTATCCCAGCCCGACAGGCCGGACGGGCCGCCCCAGGGGCCGCTGCTGCTGACAATCACCGGCACGGCGCCCGACCAGCCGGGCAGGCTGCCACATTCGAATGGCCCGTTCAGGTAGCAATAGCTGCCGGCCGCGAAGCTGGGCCCCGGCTGTTCAAAGCTGCCATTGACCAGCAGGTTGGCGTCGGCGCGTGAAGCACCCGTGGCAGCAAGCAATGCAAGCGCGGCAGTGACAACAAAGCGTTTCATGGGGACAAAAACCTGTGGGGTAGACATGTAAGCCATGCTATCCAGCGGCCCCTGGGCCGTGTCCCCCGCGAGCCGGGGGCGGCGGCGTGGCAGGCCGTGACATTGACCACGGGATCGGGCCGGCGGCTCGGTGTTGCCGCGTTCACAGACCTGTGTACCCGGGTGCCACCGTTGCGGACGAGCCCGCTTGGCCGTGCCGGGCCACCACTGCCGGCGGCCCGGTTGTCCAGGTGACCCGATCAAGCCAGGCCAAGTCAGGTCAAGCCGGCACCGACGGCAAGCCCGACAACGCCATCGCCAGCTCTTCCTCGCTGTAGCTCTGGTCGGTCAGCTTGCCGGCAAAGTAGTTGCTGTAGGCCGCCATGTCGAAGTGGCCGTGGCCGCACAGGTTGAACAGGATCACCTCGCTCTTGCCCTCGGCCTTGCAGCGCAGTGCCTCGACGATGGCGCCCTTCACCGCGTGGTTGGCCTCGGGTGCGGGCACGATGCCCTCGGCCCGGGCAAACAGCACGCCGGCCTCGAAACACGCCACCTGGTGGTGGGCGGTGGCCTCCAGCAGGCCCAGCGCCATCAAGTGGCTGACCATCGGCGCCATGCCGTGGTAGCGCAGGCCGCCGGCATGGAAGCCCGGCGGCGTGAAGGTGCTGCCCAGCGTGTGCATCTTGGTCAGCGGTGTCATGTGGCCGGTGTCGCCAAAGTCGTAGGCGTATTTGCCGCGGGTCAGTGACGGGCAGGCGGCGGGCTCGACCGCCACGATGCGGCGCTGCTTGGTCTTGCCGCCACCGCGCAGTTGCTGGCCGATGAACGGGAAGGCGATGCCGGCAAAGTTGCTGCCGCCGCCGGTGCAGCCGACGATCACGTCGGGGTCGTCGCCGGCCATCTCCAGCTGCAACATCGCCTCTTGGCCGATGATGGTCTGGTGCATCAGCACATGGTTCAGCACCGAGCCCAGCGCGTACTTGGTGTCGTCGTTGGTGGCGGCGATTTCCACCGCCTCGCTGATGGCGATGCCCAGCGAGCCGGGGTGGTCGGGCCGGCCGGCCAGCACGCTGCGGCCGTAGTGCGTTTCCATCGACGGGCTGGCGATGCAGCGTGCGCCGTAGGTTTCCATCAGCGCGCGGCGGTAGGGTTTTTGGTCATAGCTGACGCGCACCTGAAAGACCGTGACGTCCAGCCCGAACAGGTTGCCGGCAAACGCCAGTGACGAGCCCCATTGCCCGGCGCCGGTCTCGGTGGTGAGCTTTTTGATGCCGGCCTGGGCGTTGAACCAGGCCTGCGGCACGGCGGTATTGGGCTTGTGGCTGCCGGCGGGCGACACACCCTCGTACTTGTAGTAAATCTTGGCGGGTGTGCCGAGTGCCTTTTCAAGCCGGTGGGCGCGGATTAGCGGCGCCGGCCGCCACAGCTTGAAGACCTCGCGCACCGGCTCGGGGATGGGCACCTCACGCTCGGTCGACACCTCTTGCAGGATCAACTCCATCGGGAACAGCGGCGCCAGGTCGTCCGGCCCGATCGGCTGCAGCGTGCCGGGGTGCAGCACGGCCGGCGCCGGGCTGGGCAAGTCGGCGGCGATGTTGTACCAGTGTGTCGGCATGCGGCTGGCGTCGAGCAGGTACTGGGTGGCGCTTTGGCTCATGGGGGCTCCTGTTGGGGGTCGTAGGGGTTGCTGGACCGGGAAGCGCCCATGCTAGGAGCGCCGTTGGCAGAAGGAAAGACCCAGCCGGCAAGCCTGTCGACGCGTGCCGGGTGATCGAGGGGCAAGCCCCGCGCTACCATCGGCAAGGCGGGCCAGCAATGCTGCAGGCTTGCCTGCTGCGACGCGCACATTCAACAAAGGCCCGACATGACCCTCAGCGTGATTCCTGCCGATGCGCCGTGCGGCGCTGCAATTCGTGGCATCGACCTGACGCAGCCGCTGTCCGATGGCCAGATGGCCGAGGTTCGCACCCACTGGCTGGCGCACCAGGTGCTGGCCTTCCCGGACCAGCCAATGTCGGTGACCGACCTGGAGCGTTTTGCCGCAGCCATTGGCCCGTTCGGGCCGGACCCGTACTTCGAGTCCATCCCCGGCCATCCGCATGTGGCCCAGGTCAAGCGCGAGGCTGACGAAACCAGCGCGCTGTTTGCCGACAACTGGCATTCCGACTGGAGCTTTCTGGCCAACCCGCCCGCCGCCACGCTGCTGTTTGGCAACGTGATCCCGCTGGTGGGCGGCGACACCCTGTTCGCCAACCAGTACGACGCCTGGGACGCCTTGCCGGCGGCCATGAAGGCGCTGCTGCAGCACAAACAAGGTGTGCACTCGGCGCGCCGCGGTTACTCACGCCAGGGCCGCTACGGCGAGCAGGACGCGGGCCGGTCGATGGCCATCCGCTTTGATGACTCGGCGCTGGCCACGCAGTTGCAGCCGGTGGCGCGCCGCCATCCCGAGACCGGCCGCACGGCCTTGTTTGTCAGTCCGGGCTACACCATCGGCATCGACGGCCTGCCCGAGGCCGAGGCGGCGGCGCTGCTGAATGATTTGTTTGCGCACCTCGGCCGCGACGAGTTTGTCTACCGCCACCGCTGGTCGCCGGACATGCTGGTGATGTGGGACAACCGCTGCCTGGTGCATGCCGCCACTGGCGGCTACGACGGCCACCGCCGGCTGTTGCACCGTATCACCGTCGGTGAGCGGGCCGCCGCCTGACGACGCTGACTCAGCGCGGCCGCATCAGCACCCGCAGCGCGGCCAGCGCCAGCAGCGCAAACAGCGCCAGGCTCCAGAACTCGTAGGGCAGGCCCAGCAGGTCAACCTTGGCGTCGGCGCAGGACGCGTAAGCGGCAAACACCTCGGGGAAGCGGCCGTCCAGGCCGGTTGCGCCCATCACCCGGTCGGCCAGGGTCATGTTGCAGGACGCCGACGCATTGGCCACAAAATGCTGCCAAAGCGCCGCGCCCATGCCCAGGCCGGCCAGCACCAGCGCCAGGCCGGCGCCCAGCCGCGTGCCCAACTCACCCGGCAGCACCAGGCTCACAACCAGGCCCAGCAGAGCCGCCACGGCCACTGCGACAAAAATCAGCCGCTGCAGCACGCACCAGGCGCAAGGCAGCATGCCCATCACGTGCTGGGTGTACAGCGCGCCCGCCACCGCCAGCAACGAGGCGATGGCCATGCCGGCCAACAGCGGCTGCGGCCGCAGCGTCACTGCACTTCCGCGATCAGTTCGATCTCGACGCAGGCGCCCATCGGGATCTGCGCCACGCCGAAGGCGCTGCGGGCATGGGCGCCGGCAGCGCCGAAGACCTCGCCGAACAGCGCCGACGCGCCGTTGGTCACCAGGTGCTGCTCGGTGAAGGTGGCCGTGCTGTTGACCAGGCTCATCAGCTTGACGATGCGCACCACCTTGTTCAGGTCGCCCACGGCGGCTTGCAGGGTGCCCATCAGGTCGATCGCGATGGCGCGTGCCGCGGCCTGGCCTTCTTCGGTGGCCATGGTCAGGCCCAGCTGGCCCACCCACGGCTTGCCGTCTTTGCGTGCGATATGCCCCGAAACAAAGACCAGGTTGCCGGTGCGCACAAACGGAACGTAAGCGGCCGCAGGGATGGACACCGGCGGCAGGCTGATGCCCAGTTGCAATAGCTTTTCGTGGACGGACATGGCGTGACTCGGCGGGGTGGGTGGGGAGGGCTGCCTGCGGGCTGACGCGGTATCACCGGGCGGGTCGCGGCGGCTGATCCGGCCGCGGTCGCATGCAGCGAAAGAGCCGTTGCGTGATCCTACACTGCGACCATGTCGGCACAGGCTCTGCAAGGCGTGCGGGGTCGGGGGCTGGACCCCGGCTGGCGGGCGGCCCTGTGCGCCCTGGCCTGGCTGGGTGGGCTGGGTTGGCAGATGCAGCAGGCCAGGCTTTGGCCGGCAGCCTGGTATGCCGGGCTGGCAGCAGCCGGCGCTGTGGGGGTTTTAACGGCGTTGGTCTGGCCCCGTACCAGGGTGCTGGCCGCTTGCCTGCTGGCGTTCGGGCTGGCTGTGGCGATGGTCGGGCTGCGCGCCGATGCACGCCTGGCCGAGCGCCTGGCGCCGGCGCTGGAGGGCCGCAACCTGCTCGTCACCGGCGTGGTCGCCAACTTGCCGCAGCACGGACCGTCGGGCCTGCGCTTCCAGTTCAAGGTCGAGCAGGCCGAGTGGCAGGACACAGCGCCCGCCCGTGGGGACGGCAGTGCGGTCAGGCCTGCCCCGGTGCTGCCGCCGCTGATCTCGCTGGGCTGGTACAACAATTTCAGCGACGAGGTGGCGCTGGACGACCCCCGCAATGCCCTGCAGGCCGGCCAGCGATGGCGCCTGCCGCTGCGGCTGAAGCAGCCGCACGGCTCACTCAACCCGGAAGGCTTCGACGTCGAGCTGTTGTGGTTCGAGCAAGGCGTGGGCGCGACCGGCTATGTGCGTGTGGCGCGCGGCGGCCCACCGGCCGAGCGACTCGATGACGCGGCGGGCTACCCGGTGCAACGGCTGCGCGAGGCGGTGCGCCAGGCCATCGCCCGCCAGGTGACCGACCCGCGCCTGGCCGGCGTGCTGGCGGCGCTGGCGGTGGGTGACCAGGCCGGCATCGAACGTGAGGACTGGGACGTCTTCCGCCGCACCGGCATTGCGCACCTGGTGTCGATCAGTGGTGTGCACGTCACGATGTTTGCCTGGGCGGCAGGCGTGCTGGCCAGCCGGCTGTGGCGGCGCAGCCCCCGGCTGATGCTCAGGCTGCCGGCGTCGATGGCCGGCCGCTGGCTGGGGCTGGCGATGGCCACCGCCTATGCCGTGCTGGCCGGCTGGGGCGTGCCGGCACAACGCACCGTGATCATGCTGGTGACCACCGGCCTGCTGCGCAGTGGCGGCCAGCGCTGGCCCTGGCCGCTGGTCTTGCTGGCGGCGGCGGTGGTGGTCACGGTGTTCGATCCCTGGGCCCTGCTGCAGCCGGGCTTCTGGCTGTCGTTCACCGCCGTGGGCCTGTTGATGGTGTCGGGGCAGGCCGATGACCCGGCGGCCGCAGCATCGGCTGCCGATGCGCCGGACCCTGCCTCGGCGTCGCCTGCCGCGGGCGGGCGTGGTCGCGCTATCGACCGCTTGAATGGCCGCTTGAATGGTCGGCTGCAGGGCCATCTTCACGGTCACCTGCGTGCCCAACTTGTGGCCACCTTCGGTCTGGCGCCGTTGTCGGTGGTGTTTTTCCAGCAACTCAGCCTGGTGGGCGGCCTGGCCAACCTGTTGGCGATTCCGCTGGTCACCCTGGTCATCACGCCGCTGGCACTGCTGGGCATCCTGGTGCCCTGGGCCTGGACGCTGGCCGCCGCGGTCGTGCAGGCCATGGTCTGGGGTCTTGGCCTGCTGGCGCAGTGGCCATGGGCGGTGTACCAGGCACCCGCGGCGCCAGCCTGGGCGGTGGCCTGCGGGCTGTTGGGCGCCGTGCTGGGATTGCTGCCCGTGCCCTGGGCGCTGCGTTGGCTGGCCCTGCCGCTGGTCCTGCCGCTGCTGTGGCCGCCGCTGGTCCGTCCAGCGGCGGGTGGGTTCGATGTGCTGGCTGCCGACATCGGCCAGGGCACGGCAGTGCTGGTGCGCACCCGGCACCACCTGCTGGTCTACGACACCGGGCCGCAGTACAGCCGGGACAACGACGCCGGCCTGCGGGTGCTGTTGCCGCTGCTGGGCGCCCGGGGCGAGCGCCGCATCGACCTGCTGGTGCTCAGCCACCGCGACATCGACCATGTCGGCGGTGCGGCCAGCCTGCTGGCGGGGCAACCGGTGGCGGCACTTCAAAGCTCGCTGGAGGCCGGCCATCCGCTGTTGGCGCAGGCGGCGCGGCTGGGCGTGCCGGCGTCCCGTTGTGATGCCGGCCAGCGCTGGACCTGGGACGGCGTGGCCTTTGAATGGTTGCACCCCACGCCGCAAGAGCACGCCGACGCCCGCAAATCCAACGCCCTGAGTTGCGTGCTGCGCGTCGCCGACAGCACAGGCCGCAGCATGTTGCTGACCGGTGACATCGAGGCACCGCAAGAGGCTGCGCTGCTGCAGCGCTTGTATGCGGGCGGCGGGTCAACACTGGCCAGCACCGTGTTGCTGGTGCCGCACCACGGCAGCCGCACCTCGTCCAGTGCCGAATTCATCGATGCCGTGCAACCACGCACTGCGGTGGTGCAGGCCGGCTACCGCAGCCGCTATGGCCATCCCGCGCCCGATGTGATGCAGCGCTATGTTGATCGCGGCATCGAAGTGGTGCGCAGCGACCAATGCGGTGCGTGGCTGTGGCACGATGGCGTGGGCGCCTGCACCCGAGATGTGCGCCGCCGCTACTGGCATTGGACCGCGCCCGAGGGTGGTGCGATTGTTGCTAACCCTGAGAGGCCAGGAGCCCACTCACGATGAAACCCACTTTTGACGAAATGCTGGCAGCCGCTGGCACCGTACGTGCGCACTACAGCGGCTTCGACCGCTGGCTGCAGCAGCAACCGCCCGAACAGATGGCGGCGCGGCGAGATGAAGCCGAGATGATCTTCCGCCGCGTCGGCATCACCTTTGCCGTCTACGGCGCCAAGGACGAGGACGGCGCAGGCACCGAGCGGCTGATCCCGTTCGACCTGATCCCGCGCATCATCCCCGCTGACGAATGGGCGCGCATGCAACAGGGCCTGGCCCAGCGGGTGACGGCGCTGAACCGCTTCCTGCACGATGTCTACCATGACCAGGACATCCTCAAGGCCGGCATCGTGCCGGCTGACCAGATCCTGAACAACGCGCAGTTCCGGCCAGAGATGATGGGCGTGGACCTGCCGGGGCAGATCTACTCGCACATCGCGGGCATCGACATCGTGCGCGCCGCCCAGCCTGACGGCAGCGGCACCTACTACGTGCTCGAAGACAACCTGCGGGTGCCCAGCGGCGTGAGCTACATGCTGGAAAACCGCAAGATGATGATGCGTCTGTTCCCCGAGCTGTTTGCCCAGCACCGCATCGCCCCGGTTGCCCACTACCCCGACTTGCTGCTGGAGACGCTGCGCGCGGTGGCGCCGCCCTCGGTCAATGAGCCCACCGTGGTGGTGCTCACGCCCGGCATGTACAACAGTGCCTATTTCGAGCACGCCTTTCTGGCGCAGCAAATGGGGGTGGAGCTGGTCGAGGGCCAGGACTTGTTTGTCAAGGACATGTTCGTCTACATGCGCACCACCCAGGGGCCGCGCCGGGTGGACGTGGTGTACCGCCGGGTGGACGACGACTTTCTCGACCCGAAGGCCTTCCGGCCCGACAGCACGCTGGGCTGTGCCGGCCTGCTCGATGTCTACCGCAAGGGCAACATCAGCCTGTGCAATGCCATCGGTACGGGTGTGGCCGACGACAAGTCGATCTACCCCTATGTGCCCAAGATGATCGAGTTCTACCTCGGCGAAAAACCCATCCTGGAAAACGTGCCCACCTACGTTTGCCGAGAGTCCGACGACCTGAAGTACGTGCTGGACCACTTGGACGAGCTGGTGGTCAAGGAGGTGCACGGCGCCGGCGGCTACGGCATGCTGGTCGGGCCGGCGTCCACCCAGGCAGAGATCGAGGACTTCCGGGCCCAGCTGCTGGCGCGGCCCAGCAACTACATCGCCCAGCCGACGCTGGCGCTGTCCACCACCCCGACATTCGTGGAGAGCGGCATCGCACCGCGCCACATCGACCTGCGGCCGTTTGTCTTGTCGGGCAACAGCGTGCAGACGGTGCCGGGCGGCCTGACCCGGGTCGCCTTGAAAGAGGGCTCGCTGGTGGTCAACAGCAGCCAGGGCGGTGGCACCAAGGACACCTGGGTGCTGGAGGCTGACCCCGAAATTGCGACGGTTGTCGAGCCGGTGGTCATGTCGCAGCGCCAAGGCTGATAGGAGAAAAAAGAAAATGCTGTCAAGAACCGCCGACCACCTGTTCTGGATGTCGCGCACCATGAAGCGGGCCGATCAAGCGCAAAGCGCTTGTGGCGAAGCCACAGTACCGCTGCGCGCGACTGCGCGTTGCGGGGTTTTCGGCCAGATGGAGCAATGCTGATGTTGTCAAGAACCGCTGACCACCTGTTCTGGATGTCGCGCTACATGGAGCGGGCTGAAAACACCGCCCGGATGCTGGACGTCAACTACCAGACCTCGCTGTTGCCGCAGTCGGCCGACCGGGCCGAGCAGGGCTGGGCCGGCGTGCTGGGCATCTCGGAGCTGACGGATGCGTTTGGCAAGAAGCACGATGTGGTCAATGCCGACAACGTGATGCAGTTCATGGTGCGCGACAACAGCAACCCGTCGTCCATCCTGTCCTGCCTGGGCGCTGCGCGTGAAAACGCCCGCGCGGTGCGCGGCAAGCTCACCACCGAGCTGTGGGAGACCACCAACCAGACCTGGCTGGAGTTCAACCGCATGCTGGCCGACGACACCTTCGAGCGTGATCCGGCGGCGCTGTTCGAGTGGGTCAAGTTCCGCTCGCACCTGAGCCGCGGTGTGTCGGTAGGCACGATGCTGCAGGACGAGTCGCTGCATTTCATCCGCATCGGCACTTTTTTGGAGCGGGCCGACAACACGGCACGCCTGCTGGACGTCAAGTTTCACGCGCTGGCCGGCGACTACTTTGGCGCCTGGGCCGACGACGCTGCACCCGAGGTGGATTTTTACCACTGGAGCGCGATCCTGCGCTCGGTCAGCGCCTTCGAGATCTACCGCAAGGTCTACCGCAACGTGATCCGGCCCGACAAGGTGGCCGAACTGCTGATGCTGCGCCCGGACATGCCACGCTCGCTCGCCGCCTGCATGAACGAGCTGGTGGCCAACCTCGACCTGGTGGCCAACGAGCCCAGCGCCGAGACCCGGCGCCGCGCTGGCCGCTTGCGCGCCGACCTGCAATTTGGCCGCATCGACGAGATCCTGGCCACCGGCCTGCATGCCTTCCTGACCCAGTTCCTGGACCGCGTCAACGCCATCGGTGCGGGCATCAGCCAGGATTTTCTGGTTCCGGCCTGAGTGGCTGCCGGTTTTTGACCGCAGCCAAGAGAAAATGCCGCGCCGCAGCATTTGTTTGCCCATGAAGTCCCATGAAGGCCCCTGAAGGAACCCCGTGTCCATCCACGTTGCCCTGAACCACGTCACCCACTACAAGTACGACCGGCTGGTCAACATGGGGCCGCACATCGTGCGCCTGCGTCCGGCGCCGCACTGCCGAAGCAAGATCCTGAGTTACTCGCTAAACGTCGAGCCCGAGGGCCACTTCGTCAACTGGCAGCAGGATGCGTTTGCCAACTATTTGGCGCGGCTGGTGTTCCCCGAGCCGATGACCGAGTTCAAGGTCACGGTCGATCTGGTGGCCGAGATGTCGGTCTACAACCCGTTCGACTTCTTTCTGGAGCCCGAGGCCGAGACCTACCCGTTCAAGTACGACGACGCGCTCAAGCTGGAGTTGCAGCCCTACCTGGTGACGGAAGCCGCCACGCCCGCGCTGGCCAGGTTTGTCGCCAGCATCGACCTGACTGAGCGCCGCACCATCGACTTCCTGGTCGGCATCAACCAGCGCCTGCAAGGCGACATCGGCTACGTCATCCGCATGGAGCCGGGGGTGCAGACACCCGAGCAGACGCTGACGCTCAAATCGGGCTCGTGCCGCGACACCGGCTGGTTGCTGGTGCAGGCGCTGCGCCACCTGGGGCTGGCGGCACGCTTTGTCTCGGGCTACCTGATCCAGCTCAAATCCGACGTCAAGGCGCTCGACGGCCCCAGCGGCACCGAGGTGGACTTCACCGACCTGCACGCCTGGTGCGAGGTGTTTTTGCCCGGCGCCGGCTGGGTCGGGCTGGACCCGACCTCCGGCCTGATGGCCGGCGAGGGCCACATCCCCGTGGCCTGCACGCCCACGCCGGGCAGCGCGGCACCGGTCAGCGGTGCCATCGACGAGTGCGAGGTCGAGTTCGAGCACTCGATGACCGTGTCGCGCATCTTCGAGTCGCCCCGCGTCACCAAGCCCTACACCGAGGCGCAGTGGGCCGACGTGCTGGCGCTGGGCGCCGCGGTGGACGGGCAACTGACCGCCGACGACGTGCGCCTGACGATGGGCGGAGAACCCACCTTCGTGGCGGTGGACGACCGCGACGGCGCTGAATGGAACACCGACGCGCTGGGCCCGACCAAGCGCATGTTTGCGCAAGACCTGGTCACCCGGCTGCGTGACCACTACGGCGTGGGCGGCTTTTTGCATTACGGCCAGGGCAAGTGGTACCCGGGCGAGCAACTGCCCCGCTGGGCCTTGTCGATCTGCTGGCGCGGCGACGGTGAACCCTGCTGGCACGACCCCTCGCTGTTTGCCGACGAACGCGAAGCCCATGCCTACACCCCCGCCGACGCCCGCACCTTCCTCACCGGCCTGACCGAGCGCCTGGGCGTCAGCGACGCCCATGTGCAAACCGGTTTCGAGGACACCTGGTACCACCTTTGGCGCGAGCGCCGGCTGCCGGTCAACGTTGATCCGTTTGATGCCAAGCTCGATGACGAGGTCGAGCGCATCCGCCTGCGCCGCATCTTCACCCAGGGGCTGGACCACCCGGTGGGCTTTGCGCTGCCGATCAAGAAGGCCGGGGCCGATGCAGCGGCCGGTGTGCACTGGCAGACCGGGCCCTGGTTCTTTCGCGACGAGCGCATGTACCTGCATCCGGGTGATTCACCGATGGGCTGGCGCCTGCCGCTGGACTCGCTGCCCTGGGTCAAGGCCACCGACTACCCGTTCCACATCGAGTCCGATCCGTTTTCACCGCGCGATGCACTGCCGGCCGCGGCGGTGATCCGCAGCCAATATGCCGCGCATGTGATCGGCGGCGGCTTCGCCGAGGGCGGCACGGTGTCGCTGCAGGCCAAAGTGCTCGAGGTGGGCAAGGCCGGCGCCAGCGCCGCGCTGGCAGCCAACCGTGCGGCCACCGCCGCAGCAGCGGTCAAGGCGGACCCCATGCGCGCACCGGCGCAGGGCGAGTCGGCGCACTGGATCACGCGCACCGCGCTGGTGGTCGAGGTGCGTGACCCGCGCCGCTCGAACGGCCCCCAGGCTGAAAGTCAAGGCAAGGCCAGCGGCGTGTTGTATGTCTTCATGCCGCCGCTCGAGAAGCTCGAGGACTACCTGGAGCTGCTGGCCGCGGTTGAAGCCACCGCCGCCGCGCAAAAAGTCAAGGTCGTGCTGGAGGGCTACCCGCCGCCCCGCGACCCGCGCCTGAAGATCCTGGCCGTCACGCCCGACCCGGGTGTGATCGAGGTCAACATCCACCCGGCGCACAACTGGGACGACCTGGTCGAGCACACCGAGTTTTTGTACGACGCAGCCTGGAAGTCGCGCCTGTCGTCCGAGAAGTTCATGCTCGACGGCCGCCACACCGGCACCGGCGGTGGCAACCACTTTGTGATGGGCGGTGCCAGCCCGGCCGACTCACCTTTCTTGCGCCGGCCCGATGTGCTGGGCAGCCTGCTGGCCTTCTGGCACAACCACCCGAGTTTGAGCTATCTTTTCTCGGGCCTGTTCATCGGCCCGACCAGCCAGGCGCCGCGCATCGACGAGGCCCGCAACGACCAGCTCTACGAGCTGGAAATCGCCTTGGCCGAGATCGAGAAGAGCACGGCTGTCTACGGTCACCAGATGCCGCCCTGGCTGGTCGACCGCACGTTGCGCAACATCCTGGTCGACCTGACCGGCAACACCCACCGCAGCGAGTTCTGCATCGACAAGCTGTATTCACCCGACAGCGCCACCGGCCGCCTGGGCCTGCTGGAGTTGCGCGCCTTCGAGATGCCGCCGCATGCCCGCATGAGCATCGTGCAGCAGTTGCTGCTGCGGGCGCTGGTCTCGCGTTTCTGGACCCAGCCCTACCGCGCCGAGCTGGTGCGCTGGGGCACCGAGCTGCATGACCGGTTCTTGCTGCCCACCTTCGTCTGGCAGGACTTCGAGCATGTGATCGAAGAGATGAAAGCCACTGGCTTCGGCTTCGAGGCCGACTGGTTTGCGCCGCACTTCGAGTTCCGCTTCCCCAAGGTCGGTGATCTTGCCGCCGAAGGTGTGCAGCTGCAGCTGCGCAGCGCGCTCGAGCCGTGGCATGTGATGGGCGAAGAAGGCTCGTCGTCGGGCACGGTGCGCTATGTCGACTCGTCGGTCGAGCGCATCGAGGTCAAGGTCACCGGGCTGATCAACCCGCGCCATGTCGTCACCTGCAACGGTGTGCCGGTGCCGCTGCAACCCACCGGCCGGGTGGGCGAGTACGTCTGCGGCGTGCGCTACCGCGCCTGGCTGCCGCCCACCGCGCTGCACCCCAGCATCGGCACCGATGTGCCGCTGACCTTCGACCTGGTGGACCGCTGGATGAACCGCTCGCTGGGCGGCTGCCAGTACCACGTGGCGCACCCGGGCGGCCTGAGCTACGCCAGCTTCCCCATCAACGCCTTCGAGGCCGAGAGCCGCCGGCTGGCGCGCTTTTTCACCATCGGCCACACGCCGGGTCGCATGGCCGTGGGCCAGCCCCAGCGCAGCCTGGAGTTTCCGTTCACGCTGGACTTGCGCACGGTTTGACGTTCTCGCGTCAAGGCGGGGAAGGGCCCGATGCCTGAGCCCCCGACGTCAGGGCATGATTCACCCATGCAAAGCAGTCTGCTCGCCGACGACGACCAGCCCGATACCGCTGCCCTGGCCGCGGGTGTGGCGCGCCGTGCCACACCCGGACATTTTGATGAGTTCCGCGGCGCGCCCGGCGTCAATGCCGGCGCCATTGCCGGCGCGGCGGCGCTGCCGCTTGCGGTCCCCTGGCAGACCTTTTTCAGCAGCCTGGGGCTCGACGGCTGGGGCGATCTGGCTGCGCGCCAGGCCCGGGTGCGCCAGCGGGTACGCGAGGACGGCGCCACCTACAACGTCTATGCCGACGCCGACGAGCAAAGCCGGCCCTGGCCGCTGGAGCTGCTGCCCGCACTGATCAACGCCGACGACTGGGCCCGCATCGAAGCCGGCGTGGTGCAGCGCGCTCGCCTGATGGAGCACGTGCTGGCCGACATCTACGGCCCGCAGACCCTGCTGCGTGACGCGCTGTTGCCGGCATCGATGGTGTTTGCCCATCCGCATTACCTGCGGCCGGCGCACGGTTTGTGGCAGGCTGGCCAAGCCGGGCAGGCGCGGCTGCACATGGCTGCTTTTGATCTGAAGCGCCGGCCCAACGGCAGCTTCTCGGTGTTGGCGCAGCGGGTGCAGGCGCCGTCCGGCCTGGGCTATCTGCTGGAGAACCGGCTGATCGTCGGCCCGATGTTCCATGACCAGTTTGCGGCGTTGCGGGTGCAGCGCCTGGCCGCCAGCTTCCGCTCGCTGCTGGACGGCTTGATGCGTGCCAGCCCGGCCGGCGAGCGCAGCCGCATCGTGCTGTTGACGCCCGGCCCGCTGAACGAAACCTACTTCGAGCAGGTTTTTCTGGCGCGCTACCTGGGCATCACGCTGGTGGAAGGCTCGGACCTGACGGTGCGGGGCAACCGGCTGTTCTTGAAGAGCCTGCACGGGCTCGAGCAGGTGCATGTGTTGCTGCGCCGGGTGGACGACGAGTTTCTCGACCCGCTGGAGCTGCGCGCGGATTCCGCGCTCGGCGTGCCCGGCCTGATGCAGGCGCTGCGTGCGGGCGAGGTGGTGATGGCCAATCCACCCGGCGCCGGCTTTCTGGAAAGCCCTGGCATGGCCGCCTTCTGGCCCGCCGTGGCCGAGCGACTGCTGCGTGAACCGCTGTTGTTGCCGGCCTCCACCAGCTGGTGGTGCGGCGAGCCGGCAGTCTGGGCCGCGCAGCGCGACCGGCTGGCCGACTTCGTGGTGGCGCCCACCTTCCCGGACAGCGGGTTTGGCCCCTTGGTGGCGGCCTACCTCAGCCCGGCCGACCGCACCGCACTGGTCAGCCGCATCGACGCCGACCCCGCCGCCTACACCCTGCAGGCCCGGGTACGGCCGGGTGAAACCCCGGTCTGGGCCGATGGCCAGTTGCTGCCACGCAGCGCGGTGATACGGGTGTTTGCGCTGGCCGACGGTGCGGGCGGCTGGCGTGTGCTGCCCGGTGCGTTGACCCGGGTCTCAGGCCGCGACAGTGACAGGCCCGGCGACAAGCCCGGTGACCCGCCGCGCAGCGCACATGACCCCTGGCTGAGCATGCAGCATGGCAGCGCCAGCGTGGACACCTGGGTGATTGCCCGCGGCGCGGTGGACGACAGCTCGCTGCTGCCCAAGCCGCTGACCGCCGCCGAGCTGACCAGCTGGCACCGCAGCGTCAGCAGCCGGGCGGCCGAGAACCTGTACTGGCTGGGCCGCTACACCGAGCGCGCAGAAAACGCCGCCCGTCTGGTGCGCATCACGCTGGAGACGATGCACGATGCCAGCGAGCCCGCGTTGCGGCTGCTGGGTGATCTGGCCCAGTACCACGGCCTGGTGGCCCAGGGGGTGCCCGGGCCGATCAAGTCGCCCCGGGTGTTTGAACGTGCACTGCTGCACGGCCTGCGCGCCGATCAGCCCGGCAGCGCCAACCCCACCCGCAGCCACACCCGCAGCGTCAGCCACAGCCTGCACAGCCTGCGCCAGTGCGCGCAGGCCCTGCGCGAGCGCTTGTCGCCCGAGCACTGGAAGCTGATCCACGAGGTGGACGACCACTTTGCCCAGCACCTGGCCGACGTGCTGGACCGGGGCGACAGCCATGCACCGGTGCCCGACGTGCTGGGCGTGCTGGCCCGCGCTGCCACCCACCTGGCCGCCATCACCGGCGCCCAGACCGACCGCATGACGCGCGACGACGGCTGGCGCCTGCTCAGCGTGGGACGCCAGATCGAGCGCCTGCACATGCTGTCGCACGCGCTGGCGCTGGGCTTCGAGCACCGGGTGCACGAGGCCGACGACGGCTTTGCGTTGTTGCTCAACCTGTTCGACAGCGTGATCACCTACCGCGCCCAGTTTCAGGCCCGGCGCGAGGTGCTGCCGTTGCTGCACCTGCTGGTGATGGACACCGACAACCCGCGCTCGCTGGCCTGGGTGGCCCGCACCCTGCGCGAACGCCTGCGCAAGCTGGCCCGGCACGACGCCCCCTGGGCGCAGCAGGCCACCGCCGAGTTCATCCTGCCCGAGGACTGGCCGTTTGCCCGCCTGGCAACCACCGACCCCGCGGGCCGCCACACCGTGCTGATCGACACCTTGCAGCAGTGCTGCGCTGACGCCCGCGGCCTGTCGGACGAGATCGGTCGCCACCTGTTCGCCCATGTCGAGGCGCCGGACCGGCGGGTCTGGCAATGAGCGATCCGAGCGCATCGCCGGGTGGCGGGTGGGCGGCGTTTTCTCGGTCCCAATCCCAATCCCAATCCCAATCCCAATCCCAGACACGCGACGCCGACGGTTTGCCCAGGCCGGTCGCGTTGCTACCCGGGCCCCCTCGACCCCCGGCACTGCCGCCAGGTCCACGCCAGCTGTCAGTGCGCCACGAGACCCGCTACGACTACGACCGGCCGGTCGAGGAAGCACACCACAGCGCCTGGCTTCGCCCGCGCGACACCGACCTGCAGCAGGTCTCGCGCTGGGCCTTGCAGATCGATCCGCGGCCCGAAGGGGCAGTGCAAGAAAGTCGCGACGCGTTTGGCAACTGGCGCCACGGCTTCAGCCATGCGCAGGTGCACGAGACGCTGACGGTGGTCAGCAGCTTTCAGGTGCGGCTGGCCACGCCGCCGCTGCTGGACGCGTCCTCAAGCCCGCCCTGGGAGGCCGCTGCACGGGCCTTGCGTTACCGCGCCGGCGCAACCCAGCCCGACGCGGTTGAATTTGTGCTGCCCAGCCACTTTGCGCCGCGCCACCCCCGCCTGGCCGACTTTGCGCGCAGCCTGTTTGTGCCCGGCCGCCCGCTGTTGCTGGCCGCTGGCGCCTTGATGAGCCACATCCACACGCACATGGGCTTCAACCCCCACGCCACCGATGTCGATACCACCGCCTTGCAGGCGCTGGACAAGGGGCAGGGCGTCTGCCAGGACTTTGCCCACCTGATGATCGGCGCGATGCGGTCGCTGGGCCTGGCGGCGCGCTATGTCAGCGGCTACCTGCTGACCCAGCCGCCACCCGGCCAGCCGCGCCTGGTGGGCGCCGACGCCAGCCATGCCTGGGTGGCGGTGTGGTGCCCGATGCACGGCTGGGTGGCGCTGGACCCGACCAACGATGTCGCCGTCGGCCAGGACCACGTCACGCTGGCCTGGGGCCGCGACTATGCCGACGTGGCGCCGTTGCGCGGTGTGATCCGCGGCGGTGGCAATGCACCGCCCAGCGTTGGGGTGACGGTCGAGCCGGTCTGAAAAGTCGTCCAGTGCCTGGCGCAACGGGCGCAACACGCGCAACACGCGCGACACGCGCATCGGGGCGAGCCTGACAGCCCCTGGCAAGGCCCGGCGCAACTGACCGTTGGCCCCTTTTTCAGCGCCTGCGGGCTTTCCCTTGGCGCCGCACCCCGGTGGCCCTGGCAGCATCTAGACACAAGACGGGCATCCGGGGCGCAACCTACTCTGCACCCGATGCCCGCGTTGATGACCGCATTGGGGTGACGGTCAAACCACCCGACCCCAACTGACCCCAACGGCCAGCCGCCGCCGCAGGAGACCCGCTTGGCCTTTGTGCAACTGCTGATTTCGGGCATCTCGCTCGGCTGCATCTATGCCTTGATCGCACTGGGCTTCGTGCTGATCTACAAGGCCACCGAGACGGTCAACTTCGCCCAGGGCGAGCTGATGATGCTGGGTGCCTTCGGCGGCCTGGTGTTGATGAAGCTGGCCGGCTGGTCGTTCTGGTTTGCCGCGCCGCTGGCGGTGGTGGGCATGTTCATGTTCGGCATGGCGCTGGAGCGGCTGGTGATCCGGCCGATCATGGGCCAGCCGCAGTTCACCATCGTGATGCTGACGATCGGCGTGGGCTATACGGCACGCGGGCTGATCTCGATGATCCCCGAGATCGGCACCGAGACCCACACGCTGGACGTGCCTTACAAGGGCGAGGTCATCAACATCGCCGGCGCGGTGATCAGCCTGGAGCAGGTGGCCATCATCGGCGTCACCGCAGTGCTGTGCGCGCTGCTGTACCTGATGTTCCGCTACAGCAAGCTGGGTATCGCGATGCAGGCCACGTCGCAAAACCAGCTGGCGGCCTACTACATGGGCATCCCGGTGCGGCGCATCAACGGCCTGGTGTGGGGCTTGTCGGCGGCGGTGGCGGCACTGGCCGGCTTGCTGCTGGCGCCGATCACCTTTGTGCACGCCAACATGGGCTACATCGGGCTCAAGGCCTTCCCGGCGGCGGTGGTGGGCGGTTTTGGCAGCCTGCCCGGGGCCATCGTCGGCGGCCTGGTGATCGGCCTGGTGGAGGCTTTCGCCGGCTTCTATCTGCCCGAGGGTTTCAAGGACATCGCCGCCTACGTGGTGGTGCTGGTGATGCTGGTGGTCAAGCCCAACGGCCTGTTTGGCGGC
>JBBQAH010000214.1:0-3715 GCA_038316145.1 Burkholderiales bacterium | reverse complement strand
GGCAGGCTGGCGCAGCCACCGAGCAGCAGCGAAAAACCCAGCACGCAAAACGCGACAGAGCGCCGCAGCAGCCCATGGGCAAGGCTCTGGTCAGCGCGGGTCATGGCTTCTTGGCGGGCTCAGCGCCCGTTCCGGCGTCGGCCGCCTTGTTGAAAAGAAACTGGCCGATCAGGTTCTCCAGCACCACCGCCGACTGGGTCAGCTTGATGGTGGCGCCCGGCGCCAGGTTGTCCACCTCGCCACCCGGCTCCAGGCCGACATACTGGTCGCCCAGCAGGCCGGCGGTCAGGATCTTGGCCGAGCTGTCCTTGGGGAACAGGTTGGCGCGTTGCACGTCCATCGTCACCACACCCTGGAAGGTCTTGGGGTCGAAGGCGATGCTGGTGACCCGGCCCACGACCACACCGGCCGAGCGCACAGGCGCCCGCGCCTTCAGGCCGCCGATGTTGTCAAAACGCGCCGTCAACGCATAGCTGTCGCCACCGCTGAAGCTGGCCAGGTTGGCCGCCTTGAGCGCCACGAACACCAGCGCGGCCAGGCCCAGCAGCACAAACAGGCCTACCAGGGTTTCGATACTTCTTTTTGCCATGATTGCTTGCTTCTCCAACAAGAGGTTCAGCGCGGTGCCGAGAACATCAGCGCGGTGAGCACAAAGTCCATGCCCAGCACCGCCAGCGACGAGGTGACCACCGTGCGGGTGGTGGCGTAGGCCACGCCCTCGGGTGTGGCTTCGGTCTCGTAGCCCTGGTAGAGCGCCACGGCGGTACAGATCACGCCAAACACCGCGCTCTTGACCACGCCGTTGCCCACATCCCGCCACACGTCCACGCCATTTTGCTGGATCGACCAGAAATTGCCGGCATCGATGCCGATCAGCCCGACCGCCACCACCCAGGCGCCCAGGATACCGACCGCCGAGAACAGGATGGTCAGCAGCGGCAGCGAGACGATGCCGCCGATGAAGCGCGGCGCCAACACCCGCACCCGCGGGTCGATGGCCATCAGCTCCATCGCGGCGATCTGTTCACCGGCCTTCATCAGGCCGATCTCGGCGGTCAGCGAAGTGCCGGCGCGCCCGGCAAACAACAACGCGGTGACCACCGGGCCCAGCTCACGCACCAGCGACAAATTGACGATCAGGCCGAGTGACTCGGCTGCGCCGTAGGTGACCAGCGCGTAGTACATCTGCAGCGCCAGCACAAAACCCACCGCCAGGCCGGAGGCCAGGATGATCAACAGTGAGCGGTTGCCGATGGCGTGGATCTGGGTGATCACCAGCCCGAAGCGGCGCAGCGAGGCCGGCAAGGCGCGCAGCAGATCGAAGAAGAAAATCGCGGCATGGCCCCAGCCGCGCGTCACGGTCAGGGTGCGGGCGCCCAGCTGCGCCAGCAGGTCAGTGAGCCAAGTCATGGTGCGGCCGCCAAGCCAAAATCCTCGGCCATCGGTGGCGCCGGGTAGTGGAACTTGACCGGCCCGTCGGGCTCGCCGCGCACAAACTGGCGCACTTCCAGATCGGTCGAAGCCATCAGCTCAGCGGGTGTGCCCTGGGCCACGATGCGGCCCTGGTTGGCCATCAGGATCACGTGGTCGCTGATCGCCATGCACTCGGGCACGTCGTGCGAGATCACCAGCGACGTGGCGCCGGTGATGTCGTTGAGCGTGCGGATCAGCTTGGCCGCCACGCCCATCGAGATCAGGTCCAGCCCGGCAAAGGGCTCGTCGTACATGATCAGCTCGGGGTCGAGCGCAATCGCCCGGGCCAGCGCGATGCGCCGCGCCATGCCACCCGACACCTCGGAGATCTTGAGCGCGGCAGCACCGCGCAGGCCCACCGCGTTGAGTTTCATCAGCACGATGTCGTGGATCAGTTCCTCGGGCAGGTCGGTCATCTCGCGCAGCGGAAAGGCCACGTTGTCGAACACCGTCAGGTCGGTGAACAGCGCACCGAACTGGAACAACATGCCCAGGCGGCGCCGCAGCCGGTACAACTGCGCGCGGTTGCGGGTGTCGATGACCTCGCCGTCAAACACCACCCGGCCGCTGTTGGCTGCGTGCACGCCGCCGATCAGCCGCAGCAGTGTGGTCTTGCCGCAGCCCGACTGCCCCAGCACCGACGTGACCTTGCCGCGCGCAAAGCGCAGGCTGACGTCTTGCAGGATGGTGCGACTGCTGTCGTAGCCAAACGTGACGTGGTCGATCTCGATGAGCGGGTCGGGGTTCAACGGAATGTGGCGGATTTCCCCGTTCGGGGCTGGGCGCAACGGCCTGCAAACCAGGCCGTTGTCAAGAAACATTCTCGCATGGGCCACCCTCGACCCTAGGGCTTGCCCCAATTCGCCTTGGTGAAGTCAGGTTGCCACGCGGCACCGAAGCGCCGCCTTGGGCTCAGCGCGGCAGCGTGCTGCAGCCCATAAGGAAGGCATCAACCTCACGCGCCGCCTGCCGGCCCTCGCGGATCGCCCAGACCACCAGGCTCTGGCCGCGCCGCATGTCGCCGGCGGCAAACACCTTGTCGACATCGGTGCGGTAGCCACCCTCGTCGGTGTGGGCCTTGGCATTGCCGCGGGCGTCCTTGGCCACGCCAAACGCGTCCAGCACGCTGGCCACCGGGTTGACAAAGCCCATCGCCAGCAGTACCAAATCCGCGGGGAAGTGCTTTTCGCTGCCCGCGACCTCGACGAGTTTGCCGTCTTTGAACTCGATGTTCACGGTGGTCAGGCCGGTGAGCTTGCCTTTGTCCTTGCCGGACCCGCCGGTGAAGGCCTTGGTGGCGATGGCGAAGTCGCGCTCGCAGCCTTCTTCGTGGCTGGAGCTGGTGCGCAGCTTGGTGGGCCAGTAGGGCCAGGTCATCGGCCGGTTTTCTTCAAGCGGCGGCTGCGGCAGCAGCTCGAATTGGGTCACGCTGGCCGCGCCGTGGCGGTTGCTGGTGCCCACGCAATCACTGCCGGTGTCGCCGCCGCCGATCACGATGACGTGTTTGCCATCGGCGCGGATTTGCGTGATGCCCTGGGCCTTGAGCTTGTCACCGGCGTTGACCTTGTTCTGCTGGGGCAGAAACTCCATCGCAAAGTGCACGCCGTCCAGGTCACGCCCGGGCACCGGCAGGTCGCGGCTCAACTCGCTGCCACCGGTCAGGATCACGGCGTCGAACTGGGCTTTGAGCTCGTCGGCACTGACGATCGCCTTGGCGTCGTTGGTGATCTTGGCGCCGCCGCCCTCGGCAGGCATCGCGCCCACCAACACCCCGGTCTTGAAGCTCACGCCCTCGGCTTCCATCTGGGTGATGCGGCGGTCGATGTGCGATTTTTCCATCTTGAAGTCGGGGATGCCGTAGCGCAGCAGGCCGCCGATGCGGCTGTTTTTCTCGAACACCGTCACCGCATGGCCGACCCGCGCCAATTGCTGCGCTGCCGCCAGCCCGGCCGGGCCGGACCCGACCACGGCCACCGTCTTGCCGGTCTTGGCGACGGGCAACTGGGGTGTGACCCAGCCCTCGGCCCAGGCGCGGTCGATGATCGCGTGCTCGATCGACTTGATGCCGACCGCGTCGTCGTTGACGTTGAGCGTGCAGGCGGCCTCGCAAGGCGCCGGGCAGATGCGGCCGGTGAACTCGGGGAAGTTGTTGGTGCTGTGCAGCACGGTGATGGCGTTGGCCCAGTCACCGCGGTACACCAGGTCATTGAAGTCCGGGATGATGTTGTTGACCGGGCAGCCG
>JBBQAH010000018.1:0-25862 GCA_038316145.1 Burkholderiales bacterium | reverse complement strand
GGTCTGCGACGACGAGGTGGCCTCGGCCACCGAGGTGGGGATCGGGTTGGCGCCCATCGCACGCCAGAAGTCGGCCGTCATCTTGTTGGCCACCACACCCACCTTGATGCCCTTGACGTCGGCCGGCGTGGCGTAGGCCTTCTTGCCGGGCATGTGCACCGAGCCCACCTCACCCCAGTTCATGAAGACCAGGCCCTTTTTGGCCAGCGCTTCGGTCACCGGTTTTTGCAGGTGGTTGTCGAGCACGCAGTCACGCTGGGCGCGGGTGGCAAAGAAAAACGGCAGTTGTACCAGCGCGATTTCGGGCACCTGCAAGGCCACCGAGTTGGCGGTGAACGAGCCCATCTCGATACGCCCGCGTGAGATTTGCGCGATGGCGTCGTTCTCGGAGCCCAGCTGCGAGCCGTAGAACGGCGTGATCTTGACCGCGCCCTTGGTCTCGGCCAGCACGTCGGCGGCGGTGCGGTCGATCTGCTTGGCCCAGGGCGAGGTGGGCGGCGCCGACGACGCAAACTTGTACTCGGTGACTGCCGTCTGTGCACTGGCCAGGCCGGCCAGGCACAAAAGCGGAAGCGCTGCCAACTTGAGATTGAAAGAGGTCATGGGCGGGTCTCCTGAAGTGCGACAAAGTGTTGCAGATGCGTGGGCGATGGCTATCGGGGAAAGGCCGGGGATCAAGCCGGCGAACTGGCGGAATCAGCCTTGGCCGCCGGCCGCGGCCCGACGATTGCGAACATGCGGCTGAAATGGTCCAGCGTGCCCAGCAACGTGGTCAGCGCCGACACCTGCCCGGCCACCTCGATGCGACCGGCCTGCAGCGCCTCAGGGAAGCTCAGCCGCTGCAGCGAGATTTCGTCCAGCGTGCTGCGGGCCAGCGTGATGGTGGCGTCGGCAGCGGTATCGACCTCGCCGATGCGGTGCGTCAGTGCGCTGTTTTCCAGGTTGACCAGCACCTGCTCACCTGTGTCGGTGAAGTGCCAGTTCAGCCGCAGATGCAGGCCGCCGGCCCGGGCGCCATCCACCCGCATGGCCAGGTAGTCGAAGAACATGCCGATCGGCAGCGCACGCACCATGTCGGCACTGGCCACCGTCATGTTGGGCAGCTTGGGCACGCCGTGGCGCAGCTCCATCGCGGCCTGCAGGTAGGCGTTGCGCCAGGTGGCCGATTCGGCCTGGTAGCCCAGTTGCTCCAGCGCGTTGGCGCCCAGCATGCAGGCCGCCGTGGTGTGTTCACCGCTGGCGGCATCGGCCTCATCGTGGGCGTCTTCGTGGGCGCCGATGTGCGCATGCGCCAGTTGCGCGCAGATCTGCGCCACCCAGCGGTACTCACCCCGCTCGAAGTCGGCCTGCGCCCGCTGCAGCACCGCCGCCGCGCCACCCATGTAGGCGATGGCCTTGCGGGCGGTTGCGGCCGGTGGCAGCGGGTCCAGGTGGGCCGGGTTGCCGTCGTACCAGCCCAGGTAGCGCTGCACGATGGCCTTCACGTTGTGGCGCACCGTGCCGTAAAAGCCGTGGCAGGCCCAGTCTTGCTGCAGGCTGGCAGGCAGCACCAGCACCTCGGCAATCTCAGCGGCCAGGCGGCCGTGGTTCATCAGCCGCACGGTCTGGTCATGCACGTACTTGTAAAGATCCCGCTGGCGCCGCAAGAAGCCGTCGATCGCCTCAGCGCCCCACACCGGCCAGTGGTGCTGGGCGATCAGCACGTCGCACAACGCACCGTAGCGCTGCAGCGCGCCGTCCAGGTAGCGCGCCCAGGCCAGCGCATCACGCGCCTGCGCGCCACGCAATGGCAGCAGGTTGTGGAAGTTCTGGCTGCTGATCTCGGTCATGTTGAGCACCCGCAGCCCCGGGTGGTGAATGATCATTTCCGACGGTGCCTCGGCGCCCGGCGTCAGCTCGAACACACACTCGATGCCGTCGATCAGGTGGCGCTCCACCGGCTGCTCTATCACCACGGTGGGCGCGATCAGCGTCAGCGTGCCGGTCGACACCGTTTTGCCCAGCCCGGCATCCACTTGCCCGCGTTCGCCCTTGGGCAGCAGCGGGCCAAACTGGAACAGCGCCCGCCGCGACATCGCATTGCCGGCCATCACGTTTTCGCTGACCGCCTCTGCCATGAAGCCCTTGGGCGCGATCACCTGCACCCGGCCGGCCAGCACGTCGGCTTCGTCGACAACACCGCGCACCCCGCCGAAGTGGTCGGAGTGGCTGTGTGAATACACCACCGCCACCACCGGCTTGTGCGCCTGGCTGGGCCGGTGCTGGCGGTACAGCGCCAGCGCGGCGCTGGCCACCTCGGTGGAGATCAGCGGGTCGATCAGGATCAGGCCGGTGTCGCCCTCGATGACCGTCATGTTGGAGATGTCGAGCCCGCGCACCTGGTACAGCCGCTCGGTCACCTTGAACAGGCCGGTGATCATGTTCACCCGCGCATGGCGCCACAGGCCGGGGTGCACCGTATCAGGCGCCGATTCTTCGGCCAGAAAGCCGTAGGCCGCCAGGCTCCACACCGGCCCGCCCTTGGCGCGGGTGATGGGCGCCGTGGGGATGTCGGCGATGAAGCCGCGTATCGCATCGTCGAAGGATTGGCGGTCGGTCATCGGCAGCCAGCGGCGGGCCGCATGCTGGCAGGCGCGGGTGGTGCCGGTGGCAGGCTGGGCGCCGGGCGGGCCGCTGGCGGCGCTGGCGCGAAGGTCGTCGTCCATCGGTGTGCTCCTGAAAATGTTCGGGTGATGGCGGGGTGGCCGTGCGGCGGTGCGGCGGTGCGACCTTTACTGCCGCGCCATTTCCACCTGGGCCAGCGCGTTGCGGTTGGCGGCTGACATTGCGTCCGGCAGCGGGGCCAGCGTCACCGTCACCCGGCGCAGCGTGCCGGTGAAGGCAAACGGCGCCCCGTGGTGCGACACCGGTGAGCCCCGGTCCAGCCCGATGTCCAGGC
This sequence comes from Burkholderiales bacterium, assembly GCA_038316145.1. GTDB lineage: Bacteria > Pseudomonadota > Gammaproteobacteria > Burkholderiales > Burkholderiaceae_C > Pseudaquabacterium. The sequence goes on along the minus strand of JBBQAH010000018.1, from coordinate 22,924 downwards.
CCGACCAACTGATCAGGTTGTTGAAGCCATGCGGGCTGCTGCTGCGCCAGGTCGTGGTTCTCGGCAAAGTCATCGTCCAGGTGGTACAGCTCCCTCACATCGGCGTCCAAGGCTTTGCCACGCGGGTGAAAGGCCACCGCCTTCCAGCCCCCGCGCCACAGGCCGCGGTGGCCAAACATCTCGAAGTACGGCGGCCGCTGGCAAAGCTGCCCGGCGTGGCGATGGGGGTGTTGTCGCGCACCAGCCCGGGCGCGTACTGGTCGGTTTCGGCGTCCATGAAGCCGTAGAAGCGGGCGAAGCCCCGGCCCAGCGGCCAGCCGTCGAACGGCCCGGTGGCGCCGGTCTCGTTCAGCGGCGTGACATGCCGCTTGCCCAGCATGTAATTGACAAAGCCGTGCGGGCGCAGCATCTCGGGCAGCGTGGCGGCCTCGTGCGCCAGCTTGCCGCGGCAACCGGGGTAGCCGGGGTAGCCGCTGTCGAAGTTGGCCAGGCAGCCCATGCCCACCACGTGGTGGTTGCAGCCGGTCAGCAGCGCGGCCCGGGTGGTGGAGCACACCGCCGTGGTGTGGAAGCCGGTGAGCCGCACCCCGCGCGCGGCCAGCGCGTCGATGGCGGGTGTGCGGATGGTGGCGCCGCAACAACCCAGGTCGGCAAAGCCGACGTCGTCGAACAGCACCACCGGCACGTTGGGCTTGTTGGCCGTGGCGTGTGGGCGTGGCGGCCACCAGGGGGTGGACTGCGCCATCGTGCGGCCGATCTTGCCGGGAAGCGGTTGGGGGTTCATCGGCAATCCCGAATTGCATGCTGCCGATGCTAGGCAGGCCGGGCGGCCACAATTTCCACCTGGGTGACAATCCTGGGTCAAACCTGATGCTCGCTATCCCTCAGCCCTTGCCCGACGCCGCCGCTGCCGGCAGCTTTCGTGAGCGCCTGCAAGACCTGCCGCCCGCGGTGGCCGCCGAGTTGCTGCGCATTGGCAGCCAGCGGGCCTGGCGCCGCGGCCAGGCGGTGGTGCGCCAGGGCGAGCACAGCAACGCCATCATGGTCTGCCTGCAAGGCCGGCTGGCTGCCTCGCTGGGCCATACCGACGGCCGCGACACCCTGCTGCGGTGGCTGGACGCCGGTGAGATCGTTGGCCTGGCCGACGTGCTGGCCGGCCTGCCCGCGCCGGTGTCGGTGTTGGCGCACGGCGCGGCCACCACCCTGCATGTTCAGCGCGATGCCTTTGTCGGCGTGCTGCGGCGGTTTCCCGAAGGCGCGATCGGCGTGGCCGTGCTGCTGAGCCGCCGGCTGGGCGAGCTGTTTCACTACATCGAGATGACCGCCTCGCGGCCGCTGGCCGACCGGGTGGCGTTTGCGCTGCAGCGGCTGGCACGCTCGCAGGGTGAGCCCGATGGCGCGGGCGGTGTGCGCCTGAAGATCACCCAGGCCGACCTGGCGGCGGCCGCCGGCGCTTCGCGGCAACGGGTGCATTTGGCACTGCAGCAAATGCGCACGGATGGCCGCATCACGCTGGGCTACGGTTCGGTGACCTTGCTGCCGGCCTGACCGGCCTGGCCGACTTGGTCGACTTGGCCGACCTTGCCGACCTGCACGACACGGACCGTCAGCACCCGCACCAGATCGGTACCGCACCCGGACGCAAAGGGCCTTCTGCGCCGCCTCACGCGCCTGGCCCAGGTGGTGTGGCGGCCCACAGCCGCCAGCCGCCGCACCCGCTTGAGAAGCCCCTGGATGGTGACCACCGCATCGGCCAGCGCGGTGTGTCGGCCTTTGCAGCCATGAAGCCCGCCAGCGCAAAGCCGACTTTGAAAGTCCGCAGCCAGCTGAATGCCTGAGTTCTCCCGCGCCGGCCCGGCCCCAGCGCCACCCCGGTCCAGTCGGGGCTCCGGATCGGTTATCTCACCATGAGAAACGGTGCCACTGTGCCGATGAAGCCGATCTCGAACAAGACGTTGCGCGAGTTTGCTGCCGCTCATGCCGATGGCGATGGGCCGCTGCAGGACTTCAGGCGCTGGGTCGAGAAGGGCAGCTACCGCAACTTCGCCGACCTGCGGGCGGCCTTCAGCACGGTGGACAAGCGGGGCCGCTGACCGTGCTCAACATCGGTGGCAACAAGTACCGGCTGGTGGCCGAGCTGTCGTTCAAGGTTCAGGCGCTGTGGGTGAAGGCTGTGCTGACGCACGTCGAGTACGACAAGGGGAAGTGGCAATGAATGTGCAAGACGTTTCTGCGCACTGGGTTGCGATGCACGAGGTGTTGGGCCTGGGCGCGCCCATCGCGAACGAGGCCGAGTACCTGCGCATTCTGGCGGGCGTTGATGCGTTGGTGGAGGCCACGGCGGGCGTTGACGATCACCCGCTTTGGGGCTTGATCGGCCTGGCCGGCGACCGCATCCGCGAGTACGAAGGCCGTGTGCACGCCTGGCCCGACACGAGCACGCCAGCCACGGTGCTGGCCGGCCTGATGCAGCAGCACGGGCTGCGCCAGTCAGACCTGCCCGAGGTGGGCAGCCAGGGCGTGGTGAGTGAGGTGCTGGCCGGCAAGTGCACGCTGAACGCACGCCAGGTCAAGGCGCTGGCGCAGCGTTTCAAGGTTGCGGCCGAGGTGTTGCTGCCCTGAGCGGGTGCCGCCTGGCTGGCGACCGATCTGGGGAATCTTTGTCCCTACGGTGTGAGGCATCCCCGAACCCCGCGACCTAACATCGCGCCTATGCAGGAAATTCGCATCCTCTTTGCGCCGTTAGCCGACGACAGCCGGCAAGTCCAGCTCACCGACGGTGACGGGAAGCCCCTCGGCGTCGCCCAGCCCTTCACGCTGACGCTGACCGACGATGACTACGACGACCTCCGTTGGTACCTGGAGGCGTACATGGAGCTGCCCGATGGCGGCGCCGTCATCCGGGCGCAGCGCATTGAAGCCAGGTTGACACAGTGGGGCCGCCAACTCCACGCCGCAATTTTTGCTGCGCCGGAGAACCACGCCGCGCTGCAATTGCTGTTGGCAGCCGAAGAGCCGCGCCAACTGAGCATCGCCACCGACGACTCCACGCTGCTGCGCCTGCCGTGGGAATTGATGGCCGATGCCGCCGGCAACCTGGCGCTGCGCGTCTCGATCCGGCGCCAGCTCAGTGCGCCGCAAGCGCTCACCCCTCGCGAAGTCACGCGCGAAGTCAAGCTGCCGCTGCGTATCCTCTACATCGTCAGCCGGCCCGAGGATGCCGGCTTCATCGACCCCAGGCTCACCACCCAGGCGCTGTTCGCCGCACTCGACCCACTCGGCGCGGCAGTGCAGCTAGATTTCTGCCGCCCGCCCACGCTCCAGCGTTTAGAAGAGATGCTGCGCCAGGCCCAGCAGGCCGGCGACGGCTACGACGTGGTCCATTTCGACGGCCACGGCACTTTCATGCCGCAGCAGCAAATCGGCGCGCTGTGCTTCGAGCAAGCCGACGACGGCAGCGGTGAAGCCAAAACCGATTTTGTGCCCGCCGACCAGCTCGGCAACCTGCTGGCCCAGCACAAGATTCCGTTGGTGGTGCTGGAGGCCTGCCGCAGCGCGACCGTGAAATCCATCGTCTTCCGCGCCGTCGCGCCGCGGCTGATCCAGGCCGGCGTCGCCAGCGTGCTGGCGATGGGCCATGCGGTGCATGTCGAAGCCGCCAGGCTGCTGCTCGACCGCTTCTACCGCGAACTGGCCCGCGGCACCACGATAGGCCACGCCGTCGCGCAGGGCCGCAGCGCGCTCGTGGCGGCCCCGGCGCGCTGGCTGGAATATGGCCCGGGCGCGCGCACGTTGCGGCTGGAAGACTGGTTCCTGCCGCAGCTCTACCAGCGTGGCGCGGACGAGGCGCTGCTGCCGCCCGGCCTGGCCAAGCAGCAGGCCCCCCGCCAGTTCGACCTGTTCCTCAGCCACAACCACAGCGACTCGGCCCGGGTCGAAGCGCTGGCCGTTGCGCTGTCGGAGAAGCACGGTCTGCGTGTCTGGCTCGACAAATGGGAATGCGACCCCGGCAAGCTGGAGCCGCAATGCGAAGCCGGCATTCGCGCCAGCCGCTTCACCGTCGTCGCCGGATCGCAGACCGCGCTGGATTCGAAATGGGTGGCGTGGGAATTCAAGAAGCACCTCGACCTCAACCCCGCAGCCGACCACCTGCTGCCGATCAAGCTGGAGCCGCTGCAACTGCCGCCCGAACTCGATGGCAACCTGTGGGTCGATTTCACCGACCCCACGAAGGACGCGGAAAACGCCGCGCTGCTGGCCCGGCTGATCCGCAGCACCGATGCGGCCGACGCCCGCAAGCGGCGCGGCTACCGGCCGCCGGCCCGGCAGCGCGACGAGCATGGGCCGTTTCCACCGGCGCCGAACTACGGCTTTCAGGGCCGGGCGCGCGAATTGCTGCGGCTGGAGCGGCAATTCCGCAGCCAGCGCGGCATCGTGCTGCACGCGATGGGCGGCATGGGCAAGACCACGCTTGCCACCGAGGCGGCAGACTGGTGGACGCGCAGCGGGCTGTTCCGAGACGGCGCCTGCTTCGTCAGCTTTGAGCAGTTCACCAGCGCCGAGCGCGCGGTGCAGGTGTTGGGCTGCTACGTGACGGGCGACAAGTTCAACCAGTTCCCGCCCAGCGAGCAGCGCAAGCGGGCCGTCGAGTACATGCGCCAACACGCGGTGCTGCTGGTCTGGGACAACTATGAGAGCGCGCTGCCGCAGTTCAACGACGGCTCCGCGGCGATCGGCAACCCCTACACCGATGACGAACGCAGCCGCCTGGCCGCGCTGTTTCGCGACCTGACCACCGGACCGGGCCGCGGCGCGGTGCTGGTCACCTGCCGCCCCGGCGACACCGGCCTGCCCGGCGCCCGGCGCCACGAACTGCACGGCCTGGCCCGCGCTGACAGCCTGTGGTTGTTGGCGGCGGTATTCAAGCAGCACGACCTTCAGCTTAGCGACCCGCGGCTGTCGCGCGAGCGGCTTGACCCGCTGCTGCGCGACCTGGCCGACCACCCGCTGTCGCTGGAACTGGTCGGCCCGCATTTGAAGACGCTGACGCCCGAGGCGATTCGCGAGGACTTCGGCACGTTGCTGAGCCGCTTCGAGCAACAGGCGCCGAAGGGGCCGGATGGCCAGCCGGGCCGCAACTCGTCGCTGCTGGCGTCGCTGGAGTTTTCTCGCCGCCACCTGAGCCCGGCGGCGCGCGAGGCACTGCCTTGGCTTGGGTTGTTCGGTGGGGGTGTTTTTGAGGATGTTTTGCTCAAGGTTTGCCAATTCGCCCCGGAGGCCTGGGCGCCGATTCGCCGCGAGTTGCAGGGCATTGCGCTGCTGCGTCCTGAGGTCGAGGTTCGGATCGGGGACCTGCCCTTCCTTCGCTTCCACCCCACGCTGGCCTTTGCCGCAGCGGACGGCAGGCTTGCGCATCAACTTGAGACCCGAAGGCGCTTCATTGACATCTATTTGGCCCTAATGCAGGCGCTGAAAGAGGCGCTGACCGGTTCGCAGTCCCGCGCCGCGCTGGCGATCCTCGACCGCGAGGAGGCCAACTACCGCGTGGCCGTTCGCTGGGCCATCGACGATGAGCTGATCCGCGAGGCTGCCGCACTGGGGCACACATTTTCCAACTACCTCCAAATGGCCGGCCGCCTGCGCGAGCGCGATGCCTGGGAGATGATGCTGAAGGGCGCGACGCAGCAGGGGGCCTTCCGCGAAGAAGCGTACGCCTACGAGTTGCGAGATGCGGAGCGTCGCTTTCAGCAGGGCGATCCACAAGGCGCGGTAGCGCAATTGCACGCCCTCATCGAGAGGCTTCAGGCGACGACGGAATTCGATCCGGCCTTCCAGTTGGCGCTGACCTCGTCGGCATTGGGTAGGCTGCTCGATGAAGCTGGCGATTCCATTCGGGCCATCCCGGTGCTTCAAGAAGCCGTAGTCCTCTGGGAAACCTTGGTTGAGAAGAAAAGCGGTCAGCCTTGCGACTCCTTGCTGGTCAATGGCGAATACGCCGAGATGGCCGCAGAAGTGGGCAACCTCTTGGCATCCAGGGGTGATCTCGCGAACGCACTGCTTAACAGCGGTCGGCACGACGAAGCCCTCGGCGAGGCGGAAAAGACGCTACAGGCCCGCATCAAGGGTGGAAACCAGCGCGAGATCGCCGCCAGCCACGGCCGATGCGCCAGCATCCTGATGGCAGCCGGCTGGCATGACGAGGCCGATTCGCGCTACGAACTCGCGCTCGACGCCGCCCGCCTATCTGGCGACAAGGGGTTGGAAGGAACGACGCTCCATCATCAGGGAGGCCTTGCCAATTTACGCCGACAGTTCACCCGTGCCGCCACTCTCTTCCAGCAGGCACTTCAGCAGTTTCAGGAGGCGGGCGATCAACTGGCGATGATGCAGACCTACAACGCGCTTGGTGTGGTCGAGCAGAAAGCAGGCCGTCGAGCCGAGGCCCGGGCCTGGTATTGGCAGTCCCGGCAACTGGCCGAAAAATTGAATAACCAAGTTGGCATCGCAGCCGCTGCCCAAAACATCGGCGGCGTCTGCCAACAGGAAGGCGAAGCCGCTCGTGAGCGGGGCGACGAGTCCGCTGCCCGGCGCAACTTCCAAGCCGCCCTCGATTCATTGGAGGAAAGCCTCGGCATCATGGAATCCCTGGGCCGCCGGCCCAATGAAGCTGCGGCACTGAGCCGACTCGCCTGCATCTACCTCGACCTCGGCGACCTCGCCGCCGGCGAACAGCACGCCCATGGCGCACGCCAGATCCGCGAATCCCTCGGCCTGAAGGATGTCTGGAAGGATTACAACACCCTCGCCGACATCGCCCAAGCCCGCAGCGACACCACCGCCGCCGCCGAGTGGATGCGCCAACGCGACGCCAAGCTGGAAGAACTGAAGCGCCTCGCCGGTGGCGCTGGCGGCCTGCCCAGCCAGATGCTTCAGCCCCTCAAAGCCCTCGCCATCGCCTGCGCCCAGGCCGGCCTGAACGGTGATCCGCCTGGCCCCGAAGAAGCTGAAGCCCTCGCCAGCCTGGACGACATGCCGGCGCCATTGCCCGACTTCTCGGCCACGCTTCGCCGGCTGGCCGCCGGCGAAATGCCACCCATCCCCAACGCCTTGCCGACCGAGCTGCGTGAGCTGCTCGCCGCGATCATGCAGGCGGTGCGCGAAGCCAGCCAGGCGGACGTCGGGGACAGGTCTGACATCTGAACCCCCGTGCCCCGGCTACACGATCACGTCTGTGATGACCGCGCACAGCGTCTTGGTGTCGCTGCCCGACAGATACCCCGTGACGTGCAGCACGAGAGGCTGCTCGATGGTTGCCTCCAATGGCAGTGTCGCCCGAAGGCACACGCAGCAAAACCCAGCGCTGGAAAACCGGCTTCTACTGGATCGCCCAGCAAGCCGGCGTGCCCATCGTGATGACCTACCTCGACTACCCCCGCAAGCTCAGCGGCATCGGTCCGGTGTTCCAGCCCACCGGCGACGTCGAGGCGGACATGGCGGCGATCAAGGCTTGGCACGGGTCCATAGTCGGCGAGCCACCGCCAGAGTGCATGTGGTCGATGGAGGCGGATATCTATCCGCTGCTTGCACCCGAGCTCGCCGATCTGATCGACGGCAGCATCGGCCAGCTGTCGTTCTTCCATGACCATTTCGGCTACTACGCGCAAGGCGTGGGGCCCGAAACGGCGTACCTGCCGAACGGTTGGAAAGATCGCTTGATTCGGCTGCAGACGCCCGCTACCAACGGGCGCATCGGCTATTGCGTTGATCCGGTGAATCTGTTTGTGTCCAAAGCCTGCGCCGCTCGCGAAAAGGACCTCGATTTCAACCGGGCCCTGCTGTCGCACGGCGTGGTAGGGCTCGACGAGGTGCTGGCAAGGGCCGAACACCTCGAAGTCCCGGCCGAAGCGCGGCGGGCCGCCGCGTGCATACACCGGCTGGGCGCTTGGCGACCGCCTCCCCCGACTTGATCTCTCGGCGCAGGTCACCCAAAACGTTCGCCCGCCGCCACCGTTGCCAGCTGGGCCGGCTTGAAAACTGAGCACGCGCAGTAGCCGGGATAGCGCCGTGTCGGGCTGGCGTGTCCCGCGCAGGTAAGAGAAGGGAGGGCCGGTGCTTTTCCGGCCCGGAATGACACGGAGCGGGGCACGCCAGCCCGGCGCGGCGCGGTCGCACGACATCCGCCACCGTCCGGTTTCAGGCCAGCAAACAAACGGCAGCAACCAGCCGTTTGCCCCGCTACCCCCGTGCCAGCACCGGCCCCAGCGCCACCCCGGTATGCGTACCCCGCGCCACCAACAACTCCGGCGGCCCGGCACACACCACCTTGCCCCCCGCCGTGCCGCCCTCCGGCCCCAGGTCGATCACCCAGTCGGCCTCGGCGATCACGTCCAGGTCGTGCTCGATCACCACCACGCTGTGGCCGCCCACCACCAGCCGGTGCAGCACGCGGATCAGGCGCTCCACATCGGCCATGTGCAGGCCCACGGTCGGCTCGTCCAGCACATACAGCGTGTGCGGCGGCTTCTGGCCGCGCCGGGTGATGTCGTCGCGCACCTTGCTGAGCTCGGTCACCAATTTGATGCGCTGGGCTTCACCGCCCGACAGCGTGGGCGACGGCTGGCCCAGCGTCAGGTAGCCCAGACCGACATCCTTGAGCAGCTGCAAGGGGTGCGCAATCGACGGCATCGAGGCGAAAAACTCCACGGCCTCATCCACCTCCATGCGCAGCACGTCGCCGATGCTCTTGCCGCGCCAGCTCACCGCCAGGGTCTCGGGGTTGAAGCGCTGGCCGTGGCAGGCGTCGCAGGGTACCTTGACGTCCGGCAAGAAGCTCATCTCGATGGTGCGCACGCCCTGGCCTTCACAGGACGGGCAGCGGCCGTCGCCGGTGTTGAAGCTGAACCGCGCGGCCGCATAGCCCCGGGCCTTGGCCTCCAGCGTCTCGGTGAAGAGTTTGCGGATCTGGTCCCAGAAGCCGATGTAGGTGGCCGGGCAACTGCGCGGGGTCTTGCCGATCGGCGTCTGGTCCACCTCCAGCACCCGGTCGATAGGCTCGAAGCCGGTGATGCCGCTGCAGCCCACCAGCGGCGGCAGCAGACCCGCTGCCAGCGCATCGCGCCCGGCCTTGCTGACCTTGGTCGCAACAATCGCCTGCACAGTGGCCAGCAGCACATCCCGCGCCAGCGTGCTTTTGCCCGAACCTGAAACCCCCGTCACCGCCACCAGGCGCTGCAACGGCAGCTGCACATCCAGCGCCTGCAGGTTGTGCAGCGTGGCGCCGCTTAAGGAGAGCTGCAACGTGGCGCGGTTGACCACCCGGCGCGGCAGCAGCGGATGCACCAGCGGATGGGCCAAAAAACGGCCGGTGACGGAGTCGGGATTGGCCGACAGGTCCGCCGCCACGCCCTGCGCCACCAGGTGGCCACCGCGCTTGCCGGCACCCGGGCCGATGTCGATCAAATGGTCGGCGCGACGGATGGTGTCCTCATCGTGCTCGACCACCACCAGGGTATTGCCCTGGGCCGACAGGCGCGCCAAGGCTTTCAACAACACCGCGTTGTCGCGCGGATGCAGGCCGATGGTGGGCTCGTCCAGCACGTAGCACACCCCCTGCAGGTTGCTGCCCAGCTGCGCTGCCAGCCGGATGCGCTGGGCCTCGCCGCCCGACAGCGTGGGCGCGGCGCGGTCCAGCGTCAGATAACCCAGGCCCACTTCTTCCAGAAACTCCAGCCGGCTGCGGATCTCGCTGACCACGTCGCGCGCAATCGCGGCGTCGCGGCCCGCCAGCGCCAGCCCGCCGGCCCAGCGCCGGGCGTCACCCACCGCCCATTGCGCCACGGCCGTAATGGTGTGGTCGTCGAAGCGGATGGCGCGGGCGATAGGGTTCAGGCGCGTGCCCTGGCAGTCCGGACAAGGCTCGCCGCTGACACCCTCGACCTCGGCCTCTTCGGACGGAAAGCTCTGCTCGCGGCCCTTCTGGTCGTCGTCCTTGACCGAGTCGTCGTAGGCCTTGCGCTGCTCACGCGTCAGTGTCAGGCCGGTGCCCACACAAGACGTGCACCAGCCATGTTTGCTGTTGTAGCTGAACATGCGCGGGTCCAGCTCGGGGTAGCTGGTGCCGCATTGCGGGCAGGCGCGCTTGGTCGAGAACACCTTGAGCTGGCCGACGCCGGCGGTCGAATCACCCGCAGCCATCGCCTCGACCAGGCCGTCGAGCGGGCTCAGCAAGTGCAGCACGCCCTTGCCCAGGTCGAGCGCCTTGGCCAGCAGCTCGCGCAACTCGGCCTCCTTGGCCGGGGTGATCAGCAGATCACCCACCGGCAGCTCCAGCGTGTGCTCCTTGAAGCGGTCCAGCCGCGGCCAGGGGTCGACCTTGATGAACTCGCCGTCCACCCGCAAATGGGTATGGCCGCGCGCCTTGGCCCATTTGGCCAGGTCGGTGTACAGGCCCTTGCGGTTCACCACCAGCGGCGCCAGAAAGCCGACATGCTGGCCGCGGTGCCCGCCCTTCTTGGGGTCTTGCAGCAGTTGCGCGGCGATGCTCTCGACACTCTGCGGCCGCACCTCGGCGCCATCGTGGATGCAGGTCTGGGTGCCCAGCTTGACCCACAGCAGGCGCAGGAAGTGCCAGACCTCGGTGGTGGTGGCAACCGTACTCTTGCGGCCGCCCCGGCTCAGGCGCTGCTCGATCGCCACGGTGGGCGGGATGCCGTAAACCGCATCCACCTCCGGCCGCCCGGCCGGCTGCACGATGCTGCGGGCGTAGGCGTTGAGGCTCTCCAGATAGCGCCGCTGGCCCTCGTTGAACAGGATGTCGAAAGCCAACGTGCTCTTGCCCGAGCCCGACACCCCCGTCACCACCGTGAACTTGCCCCGTGGGATATCGACATTCAGGCTCTTGAGGTTGTGCTCACGGGCGTTGACGATGCGGATGTCGTTGCCGGCTGCGGCACGCGCTGCATCGCGCCGCGCCTTGGCGATCAACTGCAGCGGCCGGCCCTCCTCAGCCGTCAGCGCGCCCATGCCCAGCGCGCTGTCGTACTCGCGCAGCGCTTTGCCGGTGTGAGAGGTCGGGTGCGCCTTCACGTCCTCCGGCGTGCCGCTGCACACCAGTTCACCACCCGCATCCCCACCCTCTGGGCCTAGATCGATGATCCAGTCGGCACTGCGGATGACGTCGAGGTTGTGCTCGATGACGATCAGCGAGTGGCCGGCCTCCAGCAGCTTGCGCAGGCTGCGCATCAGCTTGGCGATGTCGTCGAAATGCAGGCCGGTGGTCGGCTCGTCGAACAAGAACAGCGTGCCGCGCTTGGCAGCAGGCTGGCGTGGGCCTTGGGCTGCGTCCGCCAAAAAGCCCGCCAGCTTCAGCCGCTGTGCCTCGCCGCCCGACAGCGTGGGCACCGGCTGGCCCAGACGCACATAGTCCAGGCCGACATCGACGATGGGCTGCAGCCGCGCCGTGACCGCCGTGTCGCCTGAAAACACGATCATCGCCTCGGCGACGGTCAGCTCCAGCACATCGGCCACCGACAGCTGGTAGGCGCCGCGGATCAGCTTGACCTCCAGCAGCTCGGCGCGAAAGCGCTTGCCGTCGCAATCCGGGCAGCGCAGGTAGACGTCGCTCAGGAACTGCATCTCCACATGCTCGAAGCCCGACCCGCCGCAAGTCGGGCAGCGGCCGTTGCCGGCGTTGAAGCTGAACATGCCGGCGGTGTAGCTGCGCTCGATGGCCAGCGGCGCCCAGGCAAACAGCTTGCGGATCTCATCAAAAGCGCCGACGTAACTGGCCGGGTTGCTGCGCGCGGTCTTGCCGATCGGTGACTGGTCGACAAACACCACCTCGTTCAGCCAGTCCATGCCCAGCAGTGACTCGAATGCACCCGCGCCCTCGGTCGGTTTGCCAAAGTGGCGCAACAGCGCCGGCACCAGCACATCCTGGATCAGCGTGCTCTTGCCCGATCCGGAAACGCCGGTGATCACCGTCAGCCGCTGCAGCGGAAACACCACCTCCAGGTTTTTCAGGTTGTGCTCACGCGCGCCCTGCAGGATCAGCTTGGGCGTGGACTCGGTGACAAAACGCCGCAGGCCGATACCCACATGCTTGCGCCCACCCAGGTAGGCGCCGGTCAGGGTGTTGGCCTCTCGCGCCTTGTCGGGCGTGCCGTCGAAGACGATCTGGCCGCCGCGCTCACCCGGCCCAGGGCCCATGTCGATCAGCCGATCGGCCGCCAGCATCACGGCCGGGTCGTGCTCCACCACCACCAGGGTGTTGCCGGCGTCGCGCAGCCGGTGCATGGCCTCGACGATGCGGCTCATGTCACGCGGGTGCAGGCCGATGCTGGGCTCGTCCAGCACAAACAGGGTGTTGACCAGGCTGGTGCCCAGCGCGGTGGTCAGGTTGATGCGCTGCACCTCGCCACCTGAGAGCGTGCGGCTCTGGCGGTCTAGCGTCAGATAGCCCAGGCCGACATCGCAGAGGTAGCGCAGCCGGGTGCGCATCTCGTCGAGCAACAGCTTGAGGGCGTCGTCCAGCATCGTTGAGGGCAGATTCAGGCCGCGCCGGGCCGCCCCAAGCGGCCTGATCCCCCCCGGGGGGGCGACGCCAAAGGCGTCTTGGGGGCCAGGTTCGCCATCAAAGAAGCGCCGCAGCCGGTCTATCGGCATCAGCATCAGGTCATGCAGGCTCAGGCCGGGCAGCGCCTCCAGCTGCTCGCGTGACCAGGCCGCGCCTACCGGCAAGAAGCGCTTCTCAGGCGCCATCACGCCGTCGGCATCGGCCTTGTCTCCGAGCCGCCACAGTAGCGACTCCAGCTTGAGCCGCGCGCCGCCGCAAGTGCCGCAAGGGGTGTAGCTGCGGTATTTGGACAAGAGCACCCGGATGTGCATCTTGTAGGCCTTGCTCTCCAGGTAGCCAAAAAAGCGCTTGACGCCGTACCACTGCTTGTTCCAGTTGCCGGCCCAGTTGGGGTTGCCCTCGATCACCCACTCTCGCTGGGCGGCGGACAGCTGGCTCCAGGCGGTATCCCGCGGGATGCCGGCCTCGCCGGCGTACTTCAGCAAGTCGCTCTGGCAGGACTCCCAGGCCGGTGTCTGGATCGTCTTGATCACGCCGCCGCGCAAGGTCTTGCGGGTGTCCGGGATCACCAGGCCCAAATCCACCCCGATGACACGCCCAAAACCGCGGCAGGCCTCGCAGGCGCCAAAGGCGGAGTTGAAGGAAAACAGCGCCGGTTGCGGGTCGGCGTAGCGCAGGTCGCTGTCGGGGCAGTGCAGGCCGGTGGAGTAACGCCACAGCTCGGGATCGCCGTGTTCCGGCGCCGGCGCCGGGCCGCCCCAAGCCGGCGCGCTCCCCTCGGGGGACGACGGCTGCGCAGCGGCCGTCTGGGGGCTCTGCGCCGGCGCCGGGCCGCCCCAAGCCGGCGCGCTCCCCTCGGGGGACGACGGCTGCGCAGCGGCCGTCTGGGGGCCCTGCGTCAACGCGTAGACATTGACCCGGCCGCTGCCTCGTTTTAAGGACAACTCCAGCGCCTCGACCACACGCACCTTGTCGGCACCTGCCAGCCGCACCCGGTCGGCCACCACGTCCAGCACCTTTCGATGCTCCACCACCCGCTCCGCCTGCACCCGGGTGAAGCCGCTGGCCGACAGCCACTGCTCGACCTCGGCCGGCGTCACGGTTTCGGGCAGCTCGACCGGGAAGGTGATCACCACCCTGGGGTCGCCAGCCGCCGCTGCCTTGAGCATCAAATCGGCATAAATCGTCTCCGGCGTGTCGTGCCGCACCGGCTGCGCCGTCTGCCGGTCGAACAACTGCGCCGCGCGCGCAAACAGCAGCTTCAAGTGGTCGTTCAGCTCGGTCATCGTGCCCACCGTGCTGCGGCTGGTGCGCACCGGGTTGGTCTGGTCGATGGCGATGGCGGGCGGCACGCCGTCCACCCGGTCCACCGCCGGCCGGTCCATGCGGTCCAGAAACTGCCGGGCATAGGCGCTGAAGGTCTCGACGTAACGGCGCTGGCCCTCGGCGTAGAGCGTGTCGAACACCAGGCTGGACTTGCCCGAGCCGCTGGGGCCGGTAACCACCGTCATCTCGCCGGTGCGGATGTCGAGGTCGAGGTTCTTCAGGTTGTGCTGGCGGGCGCCGCGGATGCGGATCAAGCCGGTGGCCGGTCCGTCGGCGACGGGCTGCCCTGCTATCCGACCCGGCCCCGGTGGGGTGGCCGTGCTGGCCTGCTCGCCCTCGGCAATGCGGCGCGGTGCGCCTGGGGGCGAGACGATGGGACCGTTCATGCAGCTGGCTCCTGGAGGCAAGGCCCGGTATTCTAGGGAGCGCACCCTGCACAGCCCGGCAAGGGGTGATCGCCGATGCCCGTCCGCCGCGCCGCTGCTGCCCCCGGGTTCTGGCGCATCTGAAGCCCTGCTCGGACTGGCCACAATAGCGCTCTCCCTCCATAGCCCGTAGGATTCGACATGCTGTTGCGCCGCACCCTGCTTACCGCGCTGCTGTCCTTGGCTGGCCTGTGCTGCAGCCCGGCGCACGCCCAGATCCGCATCGGCCAGACGGCGGGTTTCACCGGCGCGGCAGCGTCGGGGGTCAATGAGGCCACCGCCGGTGCCCAGCTCTACCTGAACGTGGTCAACAGCAAGGGGGGCATCGCCGGCCAGAAGCTGGAACTGGTCTCGCTGGACGACAAGTTCGAGCCCAAGCTGGCGGTTGAAAACGCCAAGATCCTGATCGACAAGGGCGTGATCGCGCTGTTCCTGACCCGCGGCACACCGCACAGCCTGGGCCTGCTGCCGATGCTGGCCGAATCGCGCATCCCGCTGGTGGCGCCCAGCACCGGCGCAATGGCCTTGCACGAGCCGGTCAACCCCTGGGTGTTCAACGTGCGTGCCACCTACCAGCGCGAGGCCGAGCGCGCCGTCAAACACCTGATGCAGACCGGGGTGCAGCGCATCGCCATCGTGCAGGTAGCCGACAGCTTCGGCGAGGACGCTGTGGTGGGTGCATTGCGCGGCTTTGGCAGCACGCTCAAACCGGTGGTCTACGACAAGTACGACCGCAGCAAGCCCGACTTCGCCCCCATCGTGCCCCGCATCCTGGCTGCCGACGCCCAGGCCGTGCTGGTGATCGGCTCTGGCACCACCGCCGCCGACGCGATGAAGGCGCTGCGCGCCGCGGGCTCGCGTGCGCAACTGCTGACCTTGTCCAACAACGCCTCGGCCGGTTTTGTCAAATCGCTGGGCGACGTGGCCCGCGGGGTGATCGTCAGCCAGGTGCTGCCCCCCGAGCGGTCACTGGGCACGCCGATGGTCAAGGAGGCGCAGGATCTGGCGCGCGCCGTGGGCTCGGCCGGCCCGGATATCACGCCGGCCCTGCTGGAAGGCTTTGCCGGCGCCAAGGTGCTGGTCGAAGGCCTCCGGCGCGCCGCCGCCAAACGTGACCTGACACGCGCCGGCCTGCAACAGGCGCTGGAGGGCATGACCCGCTTCGATCTGGGCGGGCTGGAGCTGAGTTACAGCGCCACCGACCACACCGGTCTCGACTACGCTGATCTGTCGATCATCGGCGCAGACGGGCGCTTTCGGCGCTGAACCGGCCACCGGACCGTACCCTGGCCAAGCCAACGCCGCCCTGTTCAGCCCCACCGCACGGCAGTTCGCGGGCATGACCGGCGCGTCATCGGACGATCTGCAGCGCAGCCAGCGTGTACTGGCGGCCTCGAACGACGGCTTCTGGGAGCGCAACCTGCGCACCGGCACGGTCTGGTATTCGGACAGCTTTTTCAGGCTGTTCGGGCTCAGCGAGGGCGCGCTGAGCGGCAGACGCGGCGAGGCCACGGCCCGTGTGCATCCCGACGACAGTGCGCGCTTTGTCGCCGCCTACGAGGACGCGTTGCGCAGCCTGGGCAACTTCGACTACGAGATCCGCTTCCTCGACGGTGGCGGGCAATGGCGCTGGGTGCGCGGCCGCGGCCAGGTCTGGCCCAACGCGCAGGGCCGCGCCGAGTTCATCAGCGGCGCCGTGACCGATGTGCACCACAAGCACACCGAGCTGCAGCTGCTGGCCCAGCAACAACACGCACTGCAGGCACTGGTGCAAGAGCGCACCGCCGGGCTCGAGGCGGCCTTGGCCTTGGCCGAGCTGCGCCGGATCGAGGCGGAACGGGCCAACGCTGCCAAGTCACGGTTCCTGGCCCACATGAGCCACGAGATCCGCACGCCGCTCAACGGTGTGCTGGGGCTGACCGAGCTGGCCCTGCGCGGCGCCACCAGCACCGACCAGCAGCGCTACCTGACGGTGGCCCACCAGTCCGGCCAGGCCTTGCTGCGGGTGATCAGCGACGTGCTCGACTTCTCGCGCATCGAGGCCGGCCGGGTCGACCTGCGCCCGCAAACCCTGGACCTGCCCACGCTGTTGGCCGACGCGTTGCGTGCGTTGATGCCCCTGGCACGGCAACGCGACCTGGTGCTGATGTACGACTGGACCGGCGACTGGGACCCGGTGCTGGGCGACGACACCGGCATCCGCCAGATCGTCACCAACCTGCTGGGCAACGCCATCAAGTTCACCCGCCAGGGCCAGGTGTCGCTGACCACCGACGCACGCCGCGACGGCCCCGCCCACCTGGCGCTGGCGATCCAGGTGCGCGACAGCGGCCCGGGCATTCCGCCGGACATGCTCAGCCGGGTCTTCGAGCCGTTCGAGCAAGGCGACAACAGCCTGGCGCGAGGCCACGGCGGCACCGGCCTGGGCTTGGCCATTGCCTACCGGCTGGCCGCAGCCATGGGCGGCGCGATGCAGGTGGAATGCCCGGTCGCAGGCGGTACCGTCTTCACGTTGGCGCTGCGCTTGCCGCTGGCCAACATCGAGAACAACGCCAGCGTCCAGGCCTCGGCCGCCGTCGCCCGCCCCGCCGCGGGGCGGCGGGCCTGGCTGGTCTACCACCGGGAGGCACCGGCGCTCTGGCTGGCCGGGCGGCTGGAGCGGCTGGGCTGGCTGGTGATCCCCTGCATCGGTCTGCCCGATGCCATGCAGCGCGCGCTGGACCCCACCGAACCCCGCCCCGACATGGTGCTGCTGGCCGATCCGGCGCTGGCGCCCGGCATCGACCTGCGGCCCTTGCGCGCCGCGCTGCCCACCACGCGCATGCACCTGCTGATCCGGGCCGACTGGCACGATCCGGCGCTGGAACAGCAGGCCAACGCGCTGGGCCTGAGCTCGATCGTGGCGCCGCTGACACCCTCGGTCCTGCTGGGGTTGGGCCAGCACCTGGACCCTGTCCCGGCCCAAACCATCGCCACCGGCGACATCGGCATACCGCCGCCCGATGCCCTGGTGCCGCTCAGGGCCGGCGCATCGGTCTTGCTGGTGGAGGACAACCCCGTCAACCAGATGGTCGGCCAGGCCTTTTTGCAGGCACTGGGCCTGCGGGTGCGGGTGGCCGACGGCGGCAGCGAGGCGCTGGCCAGCTGCCAGGACGACCCGCCCGACCTGGTGCTGATGGATTTGCAGATGCCAGGCATGGACGGCCTGGAAGCCACCCGGCGCCTGCTGGACCTGGCGCGCGAGGGCCGCTGGCCCGGTGCACCGATCGTGGCACTGACCGCCCACGCCAGCGACACCGACCGCAGCGCCTGTCTGGCGGCCGGCATGGTGGGTGTACTGACCAAGCCGCTATCGCTGGACGGGCTGCGGCGGCAACTGCTGCCCTGGCTGGCCGCCTGAGGGGTTGGCTGAGGGGCAACTGACGGGCGGCATCACCGCCCGCGACTCAAGCGTTGAAAAACCGTTCCACCAACGCAAACTGCGCCGGGGTGTTGAGCGCCGGGGCGTGGCCGCAATCGGGCAACGTCACCACCACCGCGCGTGGCCCCCGGTTGCGCATGGCCTCGGCCACCTCGGGCAGCAACAGGTCACTGTGCGCACCGCGCAGCACCAACACCGGGATCTGAAGGGCGTCCCAGGCCAGCCACTGGTCGTAGTCGCCCGGGTGGGCCTCGAACTGGCGCACCATCGCCGGGTCGTAGTGCGGCGTCACCCGGCCGTCCGGCAGCCGGCGCACGCTGGTCTCGGTCAGGCGGCGCCACTGGGCGTCGCTCAGCGCGCCGTAGGGTTGGTAGATGGTGCGGAAGTACTGCTCCAATTCGCCGACAGTGGCAAATGCCGCCGGGCTGCCGGCATAACTGCGGATGCGCGCCACCGCAGGCGCCGCCAGCTCGGGGCCGATGTCGTTCATCACCAGCCGCTGGATCCGGCCGGCCAGCACACCGGCCGCCGCATGCAGCCCGATGGCGCCGCCCATCGACGTGCCCAGCCAGTGGCATTGCGCGATGCCCAGTTGGTCCAGCAACGCCAGGGCCTGGGCGGCGTAGAACGACAGCTGGTACTCCTGGTCGGGCAGCGGGCTCCATTGCGACAAGCCCCGGCCCAGCGCGTCCGGGCAGATCACCCGGTAGCGGCTGGCCAGGTGGGCGGCGATGTCGTCCATGTCGCGCCCGGTGCGCGCCAGGCCGTGCCAGGCGACCACCACCTCACTGTGTTGCGCGCCCCACTCGGTGTAGTGCAGCTCTCGGCCCTGGCAGGCCCGGTAGTGGGAGCTGGGGGTCATCGCATCGCGCGCCAGGGCCGGGCTGCCAGGCCGCTCAGTTCGGCACCACCAGGGTCGTGCCGCTCATCGTGATGGCGTCAGCCGCCCCCGGCGCGGCTGAGATTGCCGGCACGTTGGCGGCGGTCAGCGCCGGCGCGGCACCGCCCGTGCCGCCACGCGGCAACGTGCGCACCACCTGGCTGGGTGGCAGCGCGGTGCCGTTCTTGAGCTTGGCGTACACCGCATCCAGCGCCCGGTTCAGGTAGACATGCAGCGGAATGAACCGGCTGTCGTAACCCGGCAGGATCGTCGGCAGGCCGATGAAGCCGTCGAAGTGCTGGGCGTTGTCCACCTCGATGTAGCTCAACTGGCTCTTGGCACCGTCGGCCACCTTGCTCAGCGCGGTGTAGGGCCGCGAGGTGTGGTTGACCGGCAACAGCGCGTCGTTGCGGCCGTGCACGATGACCGTCGGCCGGCCACCCAGCTTGCCGTTGCGCCGGGTCTCGTCCAGCCCGGTCTGCAGCGCCTTGGCAGCGGTATCGGTGCCGGTCAGCAGGTTGCGCAGGCACAGCGCGCCGTCGAGGTTGAAGTCCTGCTTGACCGTGCTGGGCGACAACGAGAACAGGTCGCGCAGCGGCCCGCCCACACTCAGGTTGTTGATCAGTTGCACCCCCGCCGACGGTGGCACACCGTTGCCGGTGGCAAACATCGTCGGCAGGCCGGCGGCCAGCGCATTGGGCAGGCCGGCTGCGGTGGTCGAGCCGAAGCTGAAGCCGCAGAGGTTGTCTTTGACACTCGCCCGGGCCAGCGCGTTGGCAAACGTGACGGTGACCGCAGGCGCCACTTCAAAAGCAATGTGCGAGGCGTGCAGCAGATCGGACTCAGCCTCCCAGCCGTAGTCGCGCAGCTTTTGCAGCGCCTCGTCGGCCTGCAGCGCCGGGATGGCCGCTGTCAGCAAGCCCTTGGCCTTGAGCGTGGCGCAACGGTTCGCCGCCCAGGCGGCGACGACGTAAAAACCGCCCGGTGATGTCGCCAGCTGTGCCGATTGCGACGCGCAGGCCTGGTACAGGTTGGCATAGCTGGTGAAGTCGACCAGGGTCTTGGCCGTGGTGCCCACCAGCACACCACCGCGCTGCACCGACACACCCGGTGCAGCCGGCATCTCGATGGCCGGCTCGGCCACCGCCACGCCGTTGATCAGGCCGGTGCTGTCTTGCTCGGCCGCCGCGAGGGCAGCGCCGCCGCCATTGGACACGCTGGACGCGATCACGATGGTGTTGCCCGGGTTGATGTCGTAGCGGTGCTGGCCGCCGGGGCTGGTCGGGCTGTATTTTTCGTTCAGCACAAAGTACGCCAGCTCCACCGCCTGCAGCGTAAAGCGGCCCCAGTCCTTCTCGGGGTTGCGCTGCGAGTGCGCGTGCTTGACGGCAAAACGATTCGGCGTGGCGGCGTTGAAGGCGGCCAGCTCTGCAGCGGTCAGCCCCGCCTTGAAGTGTCCGGCGTTACCGGCGGCGGCTGCGCTGCTGCGGGTGCCGTCGATCAGCGGCACGGTGTCGTTTTGCAAGTCGTGCGGTGCAGCGCCGGTGCCCTTGTCGGTGTAGGCCACAGCGCAGCCGCGCTTCAAGCCCCACTCGCCCGTGCTGATGGCGCCGTAAACGCCGCGTGAGCCCGAGCTGGTGGCAGTGATGATGCAGGCCTGCGCCGGGTTGAAGTTGTCGGGCACCTGCACCATCAGCACCACGTTGCGCGCGCCGGTGCCGTCGTCGCTGTAGGCGATGTACTCGGTGCCGGCGATCTTGCCCTCACCCGTGCCGGCCACGCCGGCCGCGTCCACGTTGGGGCCGTAGAACACGCCATAACCGCCGGCGGTGGTCATGTCCAGCAAGGCGCGGTAGTTGTTGTAGATCGCAAGCCGGCGCAGCTCGGCCGCCGTGGGCGTGGCCGAGGTGGTGGGCGCCACGGCGCCGGCCAGGCCGGTCTTGCCCAGGCCGGCGGTCAGCAGGTCGTCGCTGCTGCCGTCGTAGCGGATGCTGGCCACCGTGCCCACATAGCTGGGCTTGGTGTTGATGACGCCGTCGCCCTCGTCGTTCCAGGACAGACAGCCGCCCAGCAGCAGGCTGGCTGCGGCCACGGCCGTCAGCGGGAAGGCACGGTGCAGATCAAACGCGGTATCTTTTTTCATCTCATCTCCTTGGGGTTGAAACACAGCTTTGAATCACCGGCGCTGGCGGGTTGCCAGCAGCCGCAACCTGCCCACCACACCTGTGGGAAAGTGGTACACCGACAACACAAACAGCACGCCCAGCCACAGCAGCCAGCGGTCGGGTGAGACCAGCTGGCCCAGCAGCGGCACGCCCTCGAACGCGCCCGCGCCCAGCTTGAGCAGGTCTTGCAAATAGTTTTGCGCCAGCACAAACAGCACCGATCCCAGCACCGCGCCATACATCGTGCCCATGCCGCCGATCACCACCACCAGCAGGATGTCGAGCATGATCTCGAAGCTCAGCGTGGTGTCTGGCCCGGTGTAGCGCAGCCACAGCGCCAGCAGCGCGCCGGCGACGCAGGCAAACAGGGCCGCCAATACATTGCTGAGGGTGCGAAAAACGACGGTGCGGTAGCCGATCGCCTCGGCCCGGAAGTCGTTTTCACGGATCGCCTGCAGCACCCGGCCAAACGGCGAGTTGACAATGCGCAGCAGCGCCAAAAACAGCACCGCCACCACGAAAAACAGCAGGTAGTAGCTGAATATCTTGCCGTCGATAGTCACGCCCAGCACCGGGTTGTCGAACGGCTCGAACGCCGGGCTCAGCCACAGTGGCGGCTTGAAGCTGAGGCCGTCCTCACCGCCGGTGACATCACTCAGCTGCGAGGCCAGGGTCTGAAAAGCCGAGGCCACCGCCAGCGTGATCATGGCGTAGAAAATCGCCTTGACGCGCAGCGAAAACAACCCGATCAGCAGCGACAGCACCAACGAGATCGCCAGCGCTCCGCCCAGGCCGATCGCTACCGCGCCCCAGCCGGCGCCCACCCGGGTGCTGGCCACCGCCACGCCGTAGGCACCGATGCCGAAGAACATGGTGTGGGCAAAACTGACGATGCCGGTGTAGCCCAGCAACAGGTCGTAACTGGCCACCAGCAGGATGAACACCAGCATCTTGGCCGCCACCCCCAGCGCCTTGCTGCCCGGGAAGGCAAACGGTGCAACCGCCAGGCCGATGACCACCACCAGCAGTGCCAGTGCCAGCCAGCGGCTGCGTGGCAGGTCGTGAGAAAGGAGTCGATTCAACATATCAGCGCTTCGAGTGCGGCAACCTACCCAGCGGCCGCCGCGGAACCGGCTCTGCCGGGCCGCTGGCGGCGCCCCCTGGGGGGAGCACCGCAGGTGCTTCGGGGGGGGTGTCGGTCATCGATTCGTCACCGGATAGAGCCCCTGCGGCCGCCACAGCAAGATCGCCACCATCAGCCCGATGTTGGAAAACAGCGCCACCTTGGGCGCCAGAAAGCCGGTGTAGTTGGCCATCAGCCCGACCAGCAGCGCGCCGACAAAGCAGCCCAGCGTCGAGCCCAGCCCGCCGATGATGATGACGATGAAGATCAGCACATTGACCTGCGCGCCGATCTGCGGCGTCACGTTTTGCTGGTACAGCCCCCACAGCACGCCGCCCAGGCCGGCCAGCGCCGAGCCGGTGACGAACACGCCCACAAACAGCCGGCGGATGCGGTAACCCAGGCTCTCGACCATCTCGCGGTCTTGCACGCCGGCGCGGATCAGCAGGCCGACCTTGGTGCGGTTCAGCGTCCACAGCAGCAGTGCAAACACCAGCAAACCGATCGCGGCGGCCAGCACCCGGTATTTCTCGATCGACGCACCGCTGCCGATGCCCTCGATAAGCCACGAGCCACGCAGCACCGACGGCAGCGGCAACGCGATCTGCTGCGGCCCCCACAGCACCTTGATGACCTCTTCCCCGACGATCATGCCGCCCATCGTGATCAATATCTGCTTCAGGTGCAGGCCGTAGACCGGCCGCACGATCACCCGCTCGAAGGCCCAGCCCACCGCGCCGGCCACCAGCATCGCCGCCACACAGGCCGCCGCCACGCTGGCCAGCTGCGCAGCGCCCGACTCGCCTGCCCAGTCGGTCAGCCCGCCCATCACCGTGGTGGCCACAAAGGCACCGAGGGCGATGAACACACCGTGGCCAAAGTTCAGCACGTCCATCAGGCCGAACACCAAGGTCAGGCCGGAGGCGATGACGAAGATGATCAGGCCCATCGCCAGGCCGGCCACCGTCAGCGTGAGCCAACTGCTGGGGCTGCCGATGGCGGGCAGCGCC
>JBBQAH010000227.1:0-2819 GCA_038316145.1 Burkholderiales bacterium | reverse complement strand
CTTGCTCGCGCTCGGTGATCTTGGCCGTCAGGCCCATCAGCGCCAGTTTGGCACGCTGGGCCTCGGCATCGTCGGTACGGGCGTAGGCGCCCGCCTGCACGAAGAACGATGTCACCAGCGCGCTGGCCGGCTTGGCGGGCGTCGCGGCGGCGGTCGCAGCCGGTTTGCTCGCGCCCGCGGCGGCTGGTTGACCGGCCAGCAGCGCTGCGGGATCACGCTGGCTGCGCCCGGCGCTGGCGGCCTGGGCCGGCGCGGGTGCGGTGGTTTGCGGCGGGATGGCGGCGGGCGGGGCGGCGTCGCCCGGCGCGGGGCCGGCCACCGTGCCGCTGTCCGTTGCGGGCACTGCTGCTGGCGCGGCGGGCCGTGCCGGATTTTTGCCGGCCAGCGGTGCGTTGGGATCCCAGTGCTTGTTGCGCTCGGCCTCGACGGCGTCCTGGTCGGCGCCGCGCTGGGGCACCTTGTTGATGAACGGCACCGGCGCCTTGGTGATGTAGAGCGCCACGCCCAGGGCCACGCCCAGGCCGATCAGCAGGCCCACCACCATGCCGGTCACAAAACCACCGCGCTGGGATTTCATCGGGCGTTCTCCAAGCCGGCTGCGGCGGTCGCATCGGGCTTGCCGGTGTCGGCGCCGCCCGCACCCTCGGCACTGACGGCCAGCGGCTCACGCAGCATCACGTCGGGCGCGCTCACGCCCATCATCGCCAGCGCATTGCGCAGCACCTGGCGGGTGGCGGCCAGCAGTGCCATGCGGGCTGCGGCCAGCGCGGCGTCGTCGATCAGGAAGCGCTCAGCGCCATACCAGCTGTGGAAGGCCGCCGCCAGATCGCGCAGGTAAAACGCCACGTCGTGCGGCGCCAGGTCGGCCGCCGCGCTGCCCAGCATGTCGGGGTAGGCGGCCAGCTTGAGCATCAGCGTGGCCTCGGTGGGCGCGGTCAGCAGCGACAGATCGGCCGCTGCCAGCGCCTGCGCGTCCACCGGCCGGCCGGTGCGCGCGGTGTACTGCGCCAGCACCGAGCAGATGCGGGCATGGGCGTATTGCACATAGAACACCGGGTTTTCGTCGCTGGCCTTGAGCGCCAGATCAACGTCGAAGATGAACTCGGTGTCGGCCTTGCGGCTGATCAGGAAAAACCGCACCGCGTCGCGGCTGGTCCAGTCGATCAGGTCGCGCAAGGTGACGTAGCCGCCGCTGCGCTTGCTGATCTTGACCTCTTCGCCACCCTTCATCACCGTGACCATCTTGTGCAGCAGGTAGTCCGGCCAACCCGGCGGCACGCCGACGCCGGCGGCCTGCAGGCCGGCGCGCACCCGGGCGATCGTGCCGTGGTGGTCGGTGCCCTGCACGTTGATGACCTTGTCGAACCCGCGCTGCCACTTGTCGATGTGGTAGGCCACATCGGGCACGAAGTAGGTGTAGCTGCCGTCGGACTTGCGCATCACCCGGTCCTTGTCGTCACCGTAGTCGGTGGACCGCAGCCACAGTGCGCCCTCGCTCTCGTAGGTCTTGCCGGCGGCCACCAGGCGGGCCACGGTCTGTTCGACCTGGCCGCTGGCATACAGGCTGGATTCGAGAAAGTAGTTCTGGAACTGCACGCCGAAGGCCTGCAAGTCCAGGTCCTGCTCATGGCGCAGGTAGGCCACCGCAAACTGGCGTACCCCGTCGAGGTCGGCCGCATCACCGCTGGCGGTGAACGCCCGGTCGTCGGCCTGCACTGTGGCCTTTGCCAGGAAATCCGCAGCGATGTCGGCGATGTATTCACCGTTGTAGGCATCGGTCGGCCAGCCGGCGTCGCCCGGCTGGATGCCGTGGATGCGGGCCTGGGTGCTGCGCGCCAGCGTAGCGATCTGCACGCCGGCGTCGTTGTAATAAAACTCGCGGGTCACCGCCCAGCCCTGGCTCTCGAACAATTTGCAGATCGAGTCGCCCAGCGCGCCCTGGCGGCCGTGGCCAACATGCAGCGGGCCGGTCGGGTTGGCCGACACAAACTCGCACATCATCTTGCGGCCGTTGGCCGGGCGCTGGCCAAACAAGGGGCCAGCGGCCAGCACCTCGGCCACCACGGCCTGCTTGGCGGCGGCGCTCAGGCGCAGGTTGATGAAGCCGGGGCCGGCGATCTCCAGCGCCACTGCCCATTGCTGCACCGCGGGCTGGGCCGACAGCGCTTCGATCAGCGCGGTGGCCAGTTCGCGCGGGTTGCGCTTGAGCACCCGCGACAGCTGCATCGCCGCGGTGATGGCGAAATCGCCGTGCGAAGCCTGCTTGGGTGACTCGAAAGCGGCGCTGTACGGGGTGTCGGGCGCCAGTTGCCGCACGGCGGCGGCCAGCGCGTCCAGCAAGGCCTTTTTGGCTTGGATCATCGGCGGATTCTACGGTTCGGGCCGGCCGCGCGCGGCGCACCCGACCGCTGGCGCGAGCGTGACGCCCATGCGCGATTTCAGCGCGCGGTATCGACCCGCGTTTCAGTTCCCGGCCCGATCTGCCGAGAACCCTGGCTGAACCACCGGCCAACCATGTCTGCCCGCCACCCCTCAGCACCGCCTGACTCGACCCTGAACCTGGCCACCTCGCCAAGGCCGGTGGACGACCCCAGCCTGCCCCACCGCATCGGCAAGTACCGCGTCCTGGCGCGGCTGGGCGACGGCGCCACCAGCGAGGTGTTTCTGGCCCAGGACGAGTTCAACGCCCGCCAGGTCGCGATCAAGCGGGTGCGGCTGGCCACGCTGGGCGACAGCGTGGAGAACCACTACCGCGAACACTTTTTTGCCGCCGAGGCTGCGCTGGCCGGCAAGCTGCAGCACCCCAACGTGGTGCAGAT
>JBBQAH010000304.1:0-2480 GCA_038316145.1 Burkholderiales bacterium | reverse complement strand
GGTTATAGTATAGCGCACAAAACGAGACAATTCAACTTTTTCACCAAACTTCTGCACTGCACCTTCGATAAGTTTCTGGATAGTAAGCTCTGGATTTTTGATAAAATCCTGTGCAAGTAGTTCTGTGACCGTCGTTTCTGTAGTAGCTGTAGCTGCAGCGTGCATGGCAATGTCTCGTGCGAGAGTCATAAATTCTGCATTCTTTGCAACAAAATCCGTCTCGCACAACAGTTCTACAAGTACGCCCACTGTGTGTGTACTGTGTATATACGCTTCTACCACGCCCGCACCGAGGGTACGATCGCTTTTCTTCATAGCTGCTTCTGCGGACTTTTGTTGGAGAAGTGCAGTCGCTTTCTCTATATCGCCACCAGTTTCATCGAGGGCTTTCTTGCACTGCATCACAGAGATACCGGTTGCATCCCTGAGTTGTTTGATAAGTTCTGTTGTAATTTCAATAGTCATAATACTAGTATTATATAAATGTATGCACATAGATGCAAGCCTCGGAGGACTTCACATCATATGCCTATATTAAGCAACGTTTGCTATTTCTGGAGTTTCCTTTCGTACAAGGAGACCAGCTTTGTAGCTTTCTGCAATTTTCTTGAGAAAGAATTCGATACTTGCTCGAGATGAGTCGTTGGCAGGGATCGCGTACTCTACTTCTGTGAGGTTGTTGTCTGATCCACACAGAGCGATGACTGGGATTCCCATCGTATGTGCTTCTTTCACCGCAATGATCTCTTTCTTTGCATCTACTACAAACACTGCTGCTGGCATATGTTTCATAACTGAGATTCCAAAGAAAAAGTCGTGTAGTTTTGCTATCTCTCGGTCGATAAGCAATCTTTCTTTTTTAGTATACTTCATGAGTTCACCATTTTCTTTCTGGTCAGTGAGTGTTTCAAGCTTTTCTACACGTTTCTTGATTTCAGGAAAATTCGTAAGAGTACCTCCGATAAATCGTCCTGCTACGTATGGCTGATTGATACTCGACGCGACAGTCGTGATCGCTTCTCGTGCTTCGTTTTTACCACCTACAAACAGTATCGTGCCGTTTTTCGCTCCTATGTTTTGCACAAATTCTAGCACGATATCTAGTGCTTCGTTTGTTTTCTCCAGATCAAAGATTTCGATCTTGTTTTTTACTCCGAAAATAAATGGCTTTGTTGAGGGGTGTCGTCTTGATTTTATAAATCCAAACTGTGCTCCCACCGCAAAAAGCGCGTCAACTGCGCCGTTTCCTGCCCCTGCTTTCGTATCGTGTTTTTGCATATGGGGCTAGTTTACCAGAAACAAGGGCGGGATGCAACTATCTATACTACAAAACATACCGACCAAGAAACTCCATCTTAAACTCCTCAAACTTCCCTTCCAGCATTTTCTCTCGCATGGTGTCTACAAGATGGATAATGAAGTATAAGTTGTGTATCGAAGCAAGTGTAGCAGCTAGCATTTCTTTAGATCTGAAAAGGTGGGCGATGTATGCACGGGTATAGTTTTGACAAGTGTAGCAGGCGCACATGGCACTAGAACTACTTGAACCTATAGCTGGGTCGAGTGGCTGCAAGTCATCCCTATACTGCGCGTTGGTGAGGTTTATTTTGCCTGTTTTTGTATATATCTGACCGTTCCGAGCAATGCGTGTAGGAGCAACACAGTCGAACAGATCGCAGCCGTTTTCCACAGCTCCAAAGAGATCTGCGGGCTCGCCAATGCCCAGGAGGTGCCGTGGTTTATCTTTCGGTAAGATACTATTTACCCATGTCACCGCATGCATCATGTCTTCTTTCTCAAACGAGCCGCCAATACCAAACCCATCGAAACCAACCAACTCACTTTCAGACGAACCCTCGGAACTTCGCACCGACACCATCATATCTGCAAGAACCTGGGCACTTTCTTTTCTCAACTTTTCACTTCTCCCCCCTTGTACAATTCCAAAAAGTGCTTGCATCGGCCCGCCAGAGCTTTCGCGAAGGCGGCTTTGGGTATGATGATACTCCAAACTCTGTTTTGCCCACCGGTGTGTTCTATCCAGTGCTTCTGCTTGATAGTGTTCAGACTCACTCGGCGAAGTACATTCATCAAACGCAAATATGATGTCTGCACCGAGGTTGTGCTGTATTTCTATGGATTTTTGCGGTGTAAAATAGTGCGCACTTCCGTCTATGTGCGACCGAAACATCACACCGTTTGGATCTATCCTTGCTGGTCCAAATATTTTGTCTTCACCACCATCCGTATCACTGCCCAAAAGTTTGATTCGTGCATTTTTACTTGATTCGCTTTTTTCCGGTAAGTTTTTTTCTTCTATATTGTTTTTTTTTAAAATCTTACTCAATCCTGTGCCGTATGCCGCGCCAAGTGAGAAAACTTGAAAACCACCTGAGTCTGTCATTGTTGGCCCACGCCAGTTCATCATGGTATGTAGGCCGCCCATTGCTTTCACTTTCTCATCTCCCGGCTCAAGGTAC
>JBBQAH010000136.1:0-8641 GCA_038316145.1 Burkholderiales bacterium | reverse complement strand
CGGCGGCAAGATCGTCATGTCGATCCTTTCGGCCTACGCGGTGGTGTTCTTCCGTTTCCCGGGCCGCACCCTGCTCTTCTGGATGATCTTCCTCACGCTGATGTTGCCGGTGGAAGTGCGCATCCTGCCGACCTACGAGGTCGTCAGCGACCTGGGCATGATCAACAGCATGGCCGGACTGACGGTGCCGCTGATCGCGTCGGCCACCGGCACGCTGCTGTTCCGCCAGTTTTTCCTGACCATCCCCGACGAACTGGTGGAGGCCGCGCGCATCGACGGCGCCGGCCCGCTGCGCTTCTTCAAGGACATGGTGCTGCCGTTGAGCGCCACCAACATCGCGGCACTCGCGGTGATTCTCTTCATCTACGGCTGGAACCAGTACCTCTGGCCGCTGCTCATCACCACCGACAACCGGCTTGACACCATCGTCGTCGGCATCACCAAGATGATCGGCTCGGGCGATTCGGCCACCGACTGGAACCTCGTCATGGCCACCACGCTGCTGGCCGTGCTGCCGCCGGTGGCAGTGGTGGTGCTGATGCGGCGCTGGTTCGTCAAGGGCCTGGTGGACTCGGAAAAGTAGACATGGCCTCGATCTCGCTTCGCAACATCGTCAAACGTTACGGCATCGGCAGCAGCGCGCTGCAGGTGCTGCACGGCGTCAGCGCCGAAATCGCGGACGGCGAGTTCATCGTCATCGTCGGGCCGTCGGGCTGCGGCAAGAGCACGCTGCTGCGCATGGTGGCGGGGCTGGAGGAGATCAGCGCCGGCGAGATCGCCATCGGCGGGCGCGTCGTCAACCAGCTCGAACCGTCCGAGCGCGACATCGCGATGGTGTTCCAGAACTACGCGCTCTATCCGCATATGACGGTCTACGACAACATGGCTTACGGCCTGAAGATCGCCCGCGTGCCCAAGGCCGAGATCGAGGAGCGGGTGCAAAAGGCCGCGCGCATCCTGGAGATCGGCCCCTTCCTGCAGCGCAGGCCGCGTGAGCTGTCGGGCGGCCAGCGCCAGCGGGTGGCGATGGGCCGCGCCATCGTGCGCCAGCCGTCGGCGTTTTTGTTCGACGAGCCGCTGTCCAACCTGGACGCCAAGCTGCGGGCACAGACCCGGCTCGAGATCCAGAAGCTGCACCGCGAGCTGGGCGTCACCTCACTGTTTGTCACCCACGACCAGGTCGAGGCGATGACATTGGCCCAGCGCATGATCGTGATGAATGCCGGCCGGGTTGAGCAGATGGGCACGCCCGAGCAGGTCTACGGCAAACCGGCCAGCAGCTTTGTCGCCAGCTTTATCGGCTCACCACCGATGAATTTGCTCACCGGGCGCGCTGATGGCTCGCGCTTTACGGTGGGCGACGCACTGCTGCCCTTGCCCAGTGCAGCGCCACGGGCAGGCCTCTTGGTGCTGGGCGTCCGGCCTGAGCATGTCGCCATCGCCGCGCATGGGCGCTGGCCACTGGCGGTGGAGAGCGTCGAAATGCTGGGCGCCGAGCGCCTGGTGCACGGGCGGCTGGGTGGCGTGTTGTTCACGGTGCGCATCGACGCCACCGGGGTGCCGCCACACATCGGCCAGACCATCGGCCTTACCGCATCACCCGATCACCTGCACTGGTTCGACGCCGAGACCGGCCTGCGCCTGGGCTGACGACATGACGCCCTGGCCCTACCCGCGCTGGGTGGCGCACCGCGGCGCCGGCAAGCAGGCCCCTGAAAACACGCTGGCGGCGTTTCGGCTGGGGGCTGCCCATGGCTACCGGGCGTTCGAGTGCGACGTCAAGTTGTCCGCCGACGGCGTGCCATTTTTGCTGCATGACGCCACGCTGGACCGCACCACCAGCGGACGCGGTACGGCAGGCGATCTGCCCTGGGCCGAGTTGTCGCAGCTGGACGCCGGCAGCTGGCACAGCCGGGCTTTTGCCGGTGAGCCCTTGCCCACCTTGCAGGCGGTGGCCGCGTTTGTGCAACGCAACGGCCTGGCGCTGAACATCGAGATCAAGCCCACGCCCGGCCACGAGCGGATCACCGGACAAGTCGTGGCCGAGCACGCCGCTCGCTTGTGGGCCGGCCAGGCCGTGCCGCCGTTGCTGAGTTCGTTCAGGCCGGACGCGCTGGCCAGCGCCCAGGCGGCTGAACCCGGCCTGCCACGCGCCTTGCTTCTCGACACCTTGTGGGCCGGTTGGGCGGACGTGGCTGCGGCGCTGGGCTGCGTGGCGGTGGTGACCCAGCATGCGCTGATGGACGGCGCGCTGTGCGGCCAACTGCAGGCCGCAGGACGGCGCGCCCTGGTCTACACCGTCAATGAGCCCGCCGACGCACAGCGGTTGTTGGCGCTGGGCATCGACGGCCTGATCACCGACGCGGTGGGCCGGTTTGCACCGGCGCTGGGGTAATCACGGCACCTGGGCGGTGGGCACCGCACCCAAAGACGCTTCTGCGCCCCAGGGCAGATCGGCAGGGTCGGGTTCAGGCAGCGCGCGCAGGCCGCGAATCAGGCCGCTGCGCCAGGCCAGCGCCGCCAGGATCAGGGCCAGCACACCGGCAGTGCCCAGCGCCGTCGGCAGGCCAAAGTGCTCGCCCAGCCACCCCCCCATCAAAGCCCCGGGGCCTGCAGGCAACATGATCAACCAGCGCATGGTGCTGGTCATGCGTCCGAGGTAGGCCTCTGGCGTGACCGATTGGCGCAGGGCCAGAAAGTTGATGAAGACCAGCACACCGCCAACGCCTGTCAACAGCAACATCGCCACAAACGCCGCCACCCCGGCCGCACCGGACGGTGCCAGCGCCGGCAACAGCCAACCCAGCCCGCACGCAGCAAAGCCGATCACGATGGCCGGCCCAGGCCCGACCCGCTGGCTCAGCCGGTTGCCCAGCACACTGGCCATCACCGTGCCCAGGCCCAGCCCGGCGTAACACAGGCCGATCGCCTGCTCGCTCAGGCCCAGGCCGCGTGTGGCATGCAGGATCTGCAAACCCAGCACCGAGTTGTGGCAGAACTGCCAGCCGCCCACCACCACCGCCAGCGTGGTCAACACCGGCTGGCGCCGCACAAATCGCAGCCCGGCGCGCAAATCACGCCAAAAATGGGCGTCGGTGCGCACCGGGCGTTGCTCGATCACCGGCAAACCGCGCAATATCGCCGCCGAGATCACCAGCATCAGCGCGTCCACCAACAAGGTAACCGGCGAACCCAGCAAACGGATCAACACGCCCGCAGCACCCGGCCCGGCCACATCTGCGCTGGAGCTGGCCAGCGCGTTTTTGGCATGCGCCTCGACCAGGCGCTCACGCGCCACCACCTGGGTCAGCACGATTTGCGCAGCGCTGCCCGCCGTGGTGGACACCGTACCGATCAAGAAGCCCGCGCCATACAACCAGGCCATGCCCAGCCAGCCCATCCACCAGGCCAGCGGCACAGAGGCCACGGCCAGCGCAATCGTCAACTCACCGGCCACATAAACCGGCAGCTTGCGCACCCGGTCCAGCCAGACCCCTGAGGGCAGAGAAAACAGCGCAAACGGCAAGATCTCGACGGCTGTGAGCAAACCCATCTGCGTGGGCGTGGCATGCAGCAACAGCGCAGCGGTCAACGGCAGCGCCAGCAAGGTGATTTGCCCGCCGACCGAGCTGATCAGGATGGACAGCCACAGCCGCCGGTACACCGCGTCACGCAGCAGATCGTCGGGTGCCAAGCTCAGCGACTGCCACCACGGCAGGCGCACGGCCGTTGTGTTTTTTTGGTTGAAGCGGTTCTCCCCGTCGGCCTGTCAGCCCTCGCGGGGCGGCGACCGTGGCGCGCATTGTCAGCCAACGGGCCACCGATCCCACCACGGGAGATCACCCAGCCGGTGGCCGGCAACGCGGCTGGCGCGGGCTGATCAGGAGCGGTAGTCGGCGTTGATGCTGACGTAGTCGTGCGACAGGTCGCAGGTCCACACGGTGGTGCGGGCTGCACCACGGTGCAGCAGCACACGCACCGTGATCTCGCTTTGTTTCATCACCCGCTGGCCATCGGCTTCACGGTAGTCGGGGTGGCGGCCGCCGTGCTGCGCCACCAGCACGTCGTCCAGGTAGAGGTCGATCAGGTGTTGGTCAAGATCGGCTATGCCGGCATAACCCACCGCCGCCAGGATCCGGCCCAGGTTCGGGTCGCTGGCAAAAAACGCGGTCTTGACCAAGGGTGAATGGGCGATCGCATAGGCCACCCGTTTGCATTCGTCCTCGGTGGCACCGCCCTCGACCTGTACGGTGATGAATTTGGTTGCACCTTCGCCGTCGCGCACGATGGCCTGCGCCAACTGCCGGGCCAGGTCGATCACGGCCTGGCGCAGGGCCAGGCCGTCGGCGCTGTCCAACGAATCGATGGTCGCATGACCGGCCTGCCCGGTGGCGATCAGCATGAACGAGTCATTGGTCGAGGTGTCGCCGTCGATGGTGATGCGGTTGAAACTGGCGTCCGCCGCTTCGCGCACCAGGGCCTGCAGCACGCCCGGGGCGACGGCCGCGTCGGTGGCCATGAAGCCCAGCATCGTCGCCATGTTGGGCCGGATCATGCCGGCGCCCTTGGCGATGCCGCTGACCGTGACGGTGCGCCCACCGATCTGCAGCCGGCGCGAGCCTGCCTTGGGCACCGTGTCGGTGGTCATGATGCCCTGGGCCGCCAGGGCCCAGTTGTCGGGCTTGAGTGCGGCGATGGCGGCCGGCAAGCCCGCCTCGATGCGGTCAACCGGCAGGGACTCCATGATCACGCCAGTAGAAAATGGCAAAACCTGCTGGGGCGAAATGCCCAGCAGCCGCCCCATTGCTGCGCAGGTTTGCCGGGCGCGCGCCACACCATCGGCGCCGGTGCCGGCGTTGGCGTTGCCGGTGTTGACCACCAGCGCCCGAATGCCCGCCGCACCGGCCTGTGCACCGGCCAGGTGCTCGCGGCAGACCTGAACGGGTGCGGCGCAGAACCGGTTTTGGGTGAACACCCCCACAACCGATGAGCCCGCGTCCAGCGCCAGCACCAGCAGGTCGTAGCGGCCGGGCTTGCGGATACCCGCTTGCGTGACCCCCAGGCGAACCCCTGCAACGGCGAACAGCGATGCGGGATCGGGTGGCAGGAGATCAACGGGCATACGGGGCACCAGCGAGTGGAAAACCAAGAATTGTAGGGGCGCGACTTGTCGAGGTCGCCGTTGTCCAGACGTGAAAAAGGCGGCCGAAGCCGCCTTGTCGGTGCGCCGGGTTGCCCCGGCCGCTGCCGGATCAGCCGTTCTTGCGACGGCGAGCCAGGAAGCCCACCGCGCCCAGGCCAGCCAGCAGCATGGCGTAGGTTTCGGGTTCCGGCACAGGAGTGGCGTTGATTGCTGCCGAGTACTGACCGCCTGCACCATTGACCATGCCCGTGAAGTGCAGGTGGTACATGCCCGGAGTCAAGCCAAGGTTGAGAACACTACCGCCCGCACCCAGGCTCGCTTGGGTGGCCCCAGGCAGGACAGGTGAACCATCAACAATGTCCATGTTGAAATTTGAGATGCTGCCGATGGTGATCAGACCGATCGGGTTAGGCAGGGTGATCGACAACGCGTAGGTGTTGGCCGCACCGTTCACCATGTTGTACCCGGCCGGCACCATGAACGTTGCAAATTCACTGAACGAACCCGCCGTGCCCAGCGTGACAAACACCGACGAGAACATTGCATCCAATGTACCAATCGCGTACGGATTTGCCGAAGTGCCAGTTTCGGTCACCAAGCCCGACGCTCCACCGTTTTGGCTGACAAAACCGGTACCCGCTTGGGCAACCGCACCGACCGCCAACAACGCTGCTGCTGCAACAAATTTCAATTTCATGATTAAACCTCCGAATATTTGAGAAACCGCATCGCGACTGACAGTTTTAAGCAAGAAGTAGGCCGAAATCGCGCCTGACACCTGCACCACCCCCGGCAATCGCACCTAAGCAAAGTTTAAACAGTCCCGCTTGATCCTAAAACCCCCCAACCGTGGGGGGGGTCCGCCGAGCACTGTCAAACCTCCGAAGCCAGACGTTACCCCGGCCAAGGCCCACCGCGGGCAGCCCGCGGTCAGAACTTGAGCACTTTTGTGTAACGAGTGGTTGGGTCGGCAGCAGCCGCCGAACCCACCAGCAGCACGCTCAGGCCAGCTTGCCGTGGCAGCTCTTGTACTTCTTGCCGCTGCCACAAGGGCAAGGGTCGTTGCGGCCCACCCGCGGCACCTCGCCGGCCGGCAGCGCGGCCGCCGGCGCCGAATCAGCGACCTGGCTGACGCTGCCGTCTTCGTTCGGATGGGTATAGGTGATGTTGCCCACCTGTGAGGCCTGAACTTCCAGCGCCTCGGCCGCCTCGGCGACCTGCTCGGGGCTCTGGATGCGCACGGTCAGCAGCAGGCGCGTGACCTCCATCTTGACGACATCGAGCAACTGGCTGAACAGCTCGAACGCCTCGCGCTTGTACTCTTGCTTGGGGTTTTTCTGGGCGTAACCGCGCAGATGGATGCCCTGGCGCAGGTAGTCCAGCGCCGCCAGATGCTCGCGCCAGTGGCTGTCGATCGCCTGCAGCAACACCATGCGCATGAACGGGTTGAACTGCTCCAGCCCGACGATCGCCAATTTGTTGTCGAACACCGCGTTGGAAGCAGCCACGACACGGTCCACCACGTCCTCGTCGGTGATCGAGTCGCTCTTGTCGACGGCCGAGGTGATGTCCACCGGCACTTGCCATTCCTCGGCCAGCGTCTTTTCAAGCGCCGGCAGGTCCCATTGCTCTTCGACGCTCTCGGCCGGCACCCAGGTGCGCACCACGCCGGTCATCGCGCTCTTGCGCAGGTTGGTGATCTGGGCCAGCACCGAGTCGGATTCAAGAATCTCGTTGCGCTGCTGGTAGATCACCTTGCGCTGGTCGTTGCTGACGTCGTCGTATTCGAGCAATTGCTTGCGCACGTCGAAGTTGCGGGCCTCGACCTTGCGCTGCGCACCTTCGATGCTGCGGCTGACGATGCCGGCTTCGATGGCCTCGCCCTCGGGCATCTTCAGCCGGTCCATGATGGCGCGCACCCGGTCGCCGGCAAAGATGCGCATCAGCGGGTCTTCCAGCGACAGGTAAAAACGGCTCTGGCCCGGGTCGCCCTGGCGGCCAGCGCGGCCGCGCAGCTGGTTGTCGATGCGCCGGCTCTCGTGGCGCTCGGTGGCGATGATGCGCAGGCCACCCGCTGCCTTGACTTGGTCGTGCAGGCCTTGCCATTCGTCCTTGAGCTGCTGGATACGGCTGGCTTTCTCGGCGTCGGGGATGGACCCGTCGGCTTCG
The DNA here is from genome assembly GCA_038316145.1 of Burkholderiales bacterium. Classification (GTDB taxonomy): domain Bacteria; phylum Pseudomonadota; class Gammaproteobacteria; order Burkholderiales; family Burkholderiaceae_C; genus Pseudaquabacterium. The sequence continues at coordinate 1,329 of JBBQAH010000136.1, read as the reverse complement.
AGCAGCTGGACCTGCTTCTCGACGTTGCCGCCCAGCACGATGTCGGTGCCGCGGCCGGCCATGTTGGTGGCGATGGTGACCACGCCCGGCCGGCCGGCCTGGGCGACGATCTCGGCCTCTTTGGCATGCTGCTTGGCGTTGAGCACCGCGTGCGGCAACTCAGCGGCCGTCAGCAGGCCCGAGATCAGCTCGGAGTTCTCGATCGAGGTGGTGCCGACCAGCGTGGGCTGACCGCGCTGATGGCAGTCCCGAATGTCCTCTAGCACCGCGTTGTACTTCTCGCGGGCGGTCTTGTAGATCAGGTCGAGGTCGTCCTTGCGGATGGTCGGCCGGTTCGGCGGAATCACCACCGTCTCCAGGCTGTAGATCTCCTGGAACTCATAGGCCTCGGTGTCGGCCGTACCGGTCATGCCGCCCAACTTGGCGTACATGCGGAAGTAGTTCTGGAAGGTGATCGAGGCCAGGGTCTGGTTTTCGCTCTGGATCTGCACACCCTCTTTGGCCTCGACCGCCTGGTGCAGGCCGTCGGACCAGCGCCGGCCGGTCATCAGCCGGCCGGTGAACTCATCGACGATGACGATCTCGCCGCCGTTTGTACCGTTTTGCACCACGTAGTGTTGGTCGCGGTGGTAGAGGTGGTTGGCCCGCAGCGCGGCGTAGACATGGTGCATCAACGAGATGTTGGCGGCGTCGTACAGGCTGGCGCCTTCGGCCAGCAAGCCGGCCTCGGCCAGCAGTTGCTCGGCCTTCTCGTGGCCGTCTTCGGTCAGCGTGACCTGGTGGCTTTTTTCGTCCACCGTGAAATCACCAGCCTCGATCACGCCCTCGCCGGTGCGTGGATCGGCCTCGCCGGTCTGCTTTTTAAGGCCCGGCACGACGCTGTTGATGCGCACGTACATCTCGGTGTGGTCTTCGGCCTGGCCACTGATGATCAGCGGCGTGCGGGCCTCGTCGATCAGGATCGAATCGACCTCGTCGACGATGGCGAAGTTCAACCCGCGCTGCACCCGGTCGCGCAACTCGTAGACCATGTTGTCGCGCAGGTAGTCGAAGCCGAACTCGTTGTTGGTGCCGTAGGTGACGTCGGCGGCGTAAGCGGCCTGCTTTTGCTCTCGGTCCATGCCGGGCACGTTGACGCCCACGCTCAAGCCCAGGAAGCCGTAGAGACGGCCCATCCATTCGGCGTCGCGCCGGGCCAGGTAGTCGTTGACGGTGACCACGTGCACGCCCTTGCCGGACAGCGCATTGAGGTAGACCGGCAGCGTGGCCATCAGGGTCTTGCCCTCGCCGGTGCGCATCTCGGCAATCTTGCCGTTGTGCAGCGTCATG
>JBBQAH010000031.1:0-22331 GCA_038316145.1 Burkholderiales bacterium | reverse complement strand
AAAGCTCTCGATCACCTTGCCGGCCGCCGCCGCGCCGGTGTGGCCCTCCAGCAGCACGACCCGGGTGGATGCGACGTTGAGCGACAGGCGCAGCATCGTGGTGACCAGCAGCACGGTCGGGAAGGCGGCAAAGTCCAGCGGACGCACCATGTGCGCGGCCACCATCATCACCATCAACGCCAGCGCGATGTTGAAGGTGAACAGCAGGTCCAGCATGAACGGCGGCAGCGGCAGCACCATCATCGCCAGCAGCATCACGATGAACACCGGCGCGCCCAGGGTCTTGAGCAAGTTGCCCAACACCCCCAGCCGGCCCATCGCCTGGCTGGCCAGGCGGCCACCCATCAGGGTTTGCAGTTGTGCGATCAGCGGATTCATGGGTCAGGTCGGGTCAGGTTGGGTCGGTCTTGCTGTTCTTCGCCGCCGCGCTGGCCTCGGCGGACTGGGTTGCTTCGGCCGCCTTGGCGGCTTCGGCCTTGCGGGCCGATTCGGCCGCCTCGGCGGTGTCGGCCATCAGCGGGTCCAGGTCCGGCGGCACGGCAATGTGGGCCAAGTCGGCCGGCATCTGGCCGCGGCCGGCCAGCGCGGCGCGCAGCTGGTAGACATGGGCCAGCACCTGGGCCACGGCCGAGAACAGCCGGGCGGGGATCTCGTGGTCGACCTCGGTGTGGGTGTAGAGCGCCCGGGCCAGTGGCGGCGCCTGCAGCACCGGCACGTTGTGCTGACGCGCCAGATCGCGGATCTTGATCGCCATCAAGTCGGCACCCTTGGCCACCAGCCGGGGCGCAGCCATGCCGGTCTGGTCGTACTTCAGCGCCACGGCGTAGTGGCTGGGGTTCATCACCACCAGGTCGGCCAGCGGCACCGCGGCCAGCATGCGTTTTTTGCCCATCTCGCGCATGCGCGCCTTGATGCGGCCCTTGACCTCGGCACTGCCTTCGGCCTCCTTGTTCTCCTGCTTGGCCTCGTGGTGGCTCATCTTCAAACGCTTGGACAGCATCTGGCGCTGCAGCGGCACGTCGATCGCCGCAAACACCACCAGCACCACGAGCAGCAGCGCCAGCCCGCTGATCAGGGTCTGGCCGGTGTGGGCCAGCGCCACCGGCAGCGGCAGCGCCAGGGCGTCGTGGAACTGCGGCAGGTGGGTGTACAGATAGGCCCCGCCGATCAGGCCCAGCAACAGCGACAGGCCACAGGCCTTGGTCAGATCGCCCAGGTGGTGGCCCGACACCATGCGCACCAGGCCGGTCAGCGGGTTGAGCTTGCCGAAGTTGGGCGCCAGCGGCTGCCAGGTGAAGTTCCAGCCGCCCGAGGCCACACTGGCGCCCAGCGCCAGCACCGCTGACACCGCACCCAGCGGCAGCAGCACCGCCAGCCAGGCCCAGCTGAGCGTGGCCAGGCGCTGGGTCAGCACACCGGGCTGGGCCAGCAACTGGGCATCGAACTGCAGGCCGGTGGCCAGGATGCGCTGCAACCAGCTGCCCAGCTGCGGCAGCACCGCCACCAGGATCGCCCCGCCTGCCCCCACCACCAGCAGGTGCGCCAGGTCACGCGAGCGCGCCACCTGGCCCTCGGCGCGGGCCTTGCGGATCTTCTTGGGTGAGGCGGGGAGGTTGCGGTCTTGCGCGTCGGCCATGGCTGGGGGTGGGGCAGTGATCGCCCGTGAACGCCATGGTGCCGGCCGGCCAGCGCCCGGGAGGGCGGAAAAGGACCGGCGAACCGGGGGTTATCGGACCCCCAAAACCAAACTTGACCCCAGGCATGTACTTAAGCGTGAAAAAAGCAGGTGTTGGCCCGCCAGATCGGTTTGGCGCTCAAGTTGTCAGCAGGGCTGCCCGATATGCCCATGAGGAACGCGTCGAAGGTGCCGCCTGTGCTGTATCGCCAAGCCAGACCGCGCTGCCGACCCCACCAAAGACTGCCCCAGAAACCCGCGCCGAAGGATTCGCAACATGGCCTCCAAGATTTTGACGATGACCGCTGCCGACATTGCTGCGATGACCCCCGCGCAGATCGCAGCCCTGACGGCCAGCGACTGGGCCGTGTTCACCGTCGGTCAGATCGCGGCGTTGACACCTGACCAGACGGTCAAGATTTCAGCGACCAACGTCGGCTTGCTCACCGGCACGCAGATTGGTGCGCTCAACGCCGCCAATTTCAGTGTGATGAGCCTGACGCAGGTCAAGGCCATCGCCACCGCCGGTATCAGCGCGATGAGCAATGCGGCCTTCGACGCGCTGAGCTCGACGCAGATCAAGGCTTTCAGCAACACCCAGATACAAGCCATCACCACGGCAGAGCTGCCGATCCTGTCGGCTGACAAGCTGGCGGCTTTTGGGTCAGCCCAGATTGCAGCGCTGGCCACCGGGCAGCTCGGCGTGCTGACGGTCACCCAGTTGCAGGCGCTGACGACCGCGCAAGTGCAGGGCTTCACCACGACGCAGATGCGCACGCTGGCCACCGACGACCTGAACAGCCTGACGACCGAGCAGTTCGGCGCGCTCAAGGCCGTGCAGGTGTCGGCACTGACCAGCGCACAGATCCAGACCCTGGCAGCCGACAACCTGGGCGCGTTCAGCACGGTGCAGGTCCGGGCGATCGCCACTGCCGGCATTGCCGCGCTGGACAGCAGCAACCTGGCCGCCTTGTCGCAGACCCAGCTCGGTGCCCTGAACTCGGCGCAGATCAAGGCGCTGAACACCGCGGCCTTGTCCGCGCTTGACACGCTGGCGATCGCCGCGCTGGGCTCGGCCCAGATCAACGCATTGACCTCAGCACAGCTGGACAACCTGACGCCGCAGCAGCTGATGGCCCTGAGCGCCGACCAGTTGCGGGGTCTGTCCAGCGGGCAACTGGCCGCGCTGAGCACGACCGACCTCAACACCTTCAGCGCGAGCCAGATGCAGTCGCTGAGCACCGCCCAGATCGCGGCGCTGACCACCCTCCAGTTCGCCAGCTTCGACAGCAGCGACCTGGCGGCGATGACCACCGCCCAGATCAGGGCGATCAGCGTGGCCGACGTGCGCCAGCTCGACAGCACCGACCTGAAGGGCCTGAGCGCCGCGCAACTGGCCGCCTTCGGCACCGCGCAAGTCGCGGCAATGGGCACTGACGCGCTCGACTCGCTTACTGCCAACCAGTTCCAGGGCTTTGGCACAGCCCAGATCGCTGCGCTGACCACCGCCCAGTTCGCCAGCTTCGACAGCAGCGACCTGGCCGCGCTGACCACCGCCCAGATCAAGGCCGTCACCACCACCGACATTCGCCAGCTCGACAGCGCCGACCTGCGCGGCTTGGCGTCCGACCAGGTGGCTGCATTCGGCACCAGCCAGATCCAGGCCATCGGCACCGCCGCCATCGCCGGGCTGAGCACCGACGCCCTGCTGGGCCTGGGCAGCGCCGACATCCGCGCGATGAGCAACGCCCAGATCGACGGCCTGAGCTCGGACCAGTTGGTTTCGCTCGACTCCGCACAGCTGCGCGGCTTGAGCACCGCCCAGATCGCCGCGCTCAACACCACCGACCTCAACAGCCTGACCAGCGACCAGTTTGCGTCGCTGAGCACCGCCCAGATCGGCGCGCTGACCACCTACCAAGCCGCCAGCCTGGACAGCAGCGACCTGATGGCGATGACCACCGCGCAGATCAAGGCGATCAGCGCAGCTGCGTTTGCCCAGCTCGACAGCACCGACTTTGCCGGCCTGAGCTCGGCCCAGCTGCGCGCCGTCGGCACCGCCCAACTTGCCGGGATGGGTACCGATGCGCTGAACGCGCTGAGCACCGACCAGGTGCTGGGCCTGGGCACCGCCCAGATTGCCGCGCTGACGACCTGGCAGGTCGCCAGCCTGGACAGCTCGGACATCGCCGCGCTGAGCACCGCCCAGATCAAGGCCATCACCACCGCCGGCATCAGCCAGCTCGACAGCAGCGACTTGAACGGCCTGAGCTCGCTCCAAGTGGCAGCACTCACCACGGCACAGGTCCGCGCCATCGGTTCGGCCGACATCATCGGCCTGGGCACAGATGCGATGGTCGGCCTGAGCTCGGCCGACATCCGGGCGCTCAACAATGCCCAGCTCGACGGCCTGACGTCCGTGCAGCTGCGCAGCCTCACTGACGCCCAACTGCGGGGACTGAGCACCGCGCAGATCGCCGGCCTCAACACCACCGACCTGAATACCCTCACGAGCGTCCAGTTTGCCGCGTTGAGCACCGCGCAGATCGCTTCGCTGACCACCTTGCAGTTCGCCAGCTTCGACAGCACCGACCTGGCGACGATGAGCACCGCGCAGATTCGGGCCATCACCGCGGCCAACTTCGGCCAGCTCGACAGCAGTGACTTCGCGGGCTTGAGCTCGGGCCAGATCAGTGCTTTTGTCACCTCGCAGATCGCCGCGCTGAGCACCACCACGCTCAACCAGTTGCAATCGTTGAGCACCGCCCAGATCGCCGCGCTGACGACCTACCAGTTCGCCAGCCTGGACAGCGCCGACCTGGCCGCGATGAGCACCGCCCAGATCCGGGCGATCAGCGCAGTCAACATGGCCAAGCTCGACACCGGTGACCTGGCCGGCTTCAACTCCACCCAGCTCGCTGCGCTGACCACGGCGCAGGTGCGGGGCATCGAGTCCGCCGACCTGGCCAGCATCACCACCGCCGCGCTGGCCGGCCTGGGCACCGCCCAGATCGCCGCTTTCAGCAACGCCCAGATCGACGGCCTCGGCAGCAACCAGCTGCAGGCGCTGAGCAGCACCCAGCTGCGTGGCCTGACCGCCGCGCAGATCGGCGGCCTGAGCACCAATGATCTCAACACCCTGACCAGCGATCAGTTTGCTGCGCTCAGCACCGCGCAGATCGTGGCACTGACCACCTACCAGTTCGCCAGCTTCAACAGCGCCGACCTGGCCGCGATGACCACCGCCCAGATCAAGGCCATCGCTGCGGCCGACTTTGCCCAACTGGGTGTCACCCTGGGCACCAGCGACTTTGCCGGCCTGAGCGCGGCCCAGCTGGGTGCATTTGGCACCACGCAGATCGCGGCAATGGGCACGACCGCGCTGAACATGCTGAGCACGGACCAGTTCCAGGGCCTGGGATCGGCCCAGATCGCCGCCATGACCACCGCGCAGTTCGCCAGCTTCGACAGCAGCGACATCGCCGCGATGAGCACCACCCAGGTCAAGGCCATCACCGCCAGCCAGATGGCGCAGCTCGACAGCAGCGACATCCACGGCCTGAGCGCCGCCCAGGTGGCTGCACTGAGCACCGCGCAGGTGCGCACCATCACCGCCGCCAACCTCGGTGGCCTGTCCACCGATGCCCTGACTGGCCTGAGCAGCGCCGACATCCGGGCGATGACCACCGCCCAGATCGACGGCCTGACGTCGGACCAGCTGCGCAGCCTCAGCGCTGTGCAGCTGGCGGGGCTGGGCACGCTGCAGGTTGCCGCGCTCAACACCACCGACCTCAACAGCCTGACCAGCGACCAGTTCATGAGCCTGAGCGCGGTGCAGATCGCGGCGATGACCACCGCCCAGTTCGCCAGCTTCGACGCCAGCGACCTGGCGGTGATGACCACCGGCCAGATCAAGGCGATCAGCGCGAGCAACTTTGCCAAGCTCGACAGCAGCGACTTCTCGGGCCTGAACTCCACCCAGCTGGCTGCCTTCAACACCGCACAGATCGCGGCGATGAGCACCGACGCGCTGGGTGCCCTCAACATCACCGGCCAGTTTGCCTCGCTCAGCGCTGCCCAGATCGCCGCACTGACCACCGCGCAGTTTGCCAGCCTGGACAGCGCCCACCTGGCCGCCATGAGCGTCGCGCAGATCAAGGCGATCACCACCGCCGACATCGTCGCGATGAACCCAAACGACCTGGCCGGCTTTGGCTCCGACCAGGTGGCGGCCCTCAGCACCGCCCAGCTGCGCGCCATCCAGGCCGCTGATATCGGCAGCATCAGCACCGACGCCCTCGCGGGCCTGAGCGCCGCCGCCTTCAGCCAGCTCAGCAGCGCGCAACTCGCGGGCCTGGGCACCACGCAGTGGCAAGCCGTGTCTGCAGCCCAGCTCGACGGCCTGAGCACGGCGCAGATCGCCAGCATGGCCACTGACGACCTGAACGCGCTGACCAGCGTGCAGTTCGCGTCGCTCAGCTCCACCCAGATCGGAGCGCTGACCACCACGCAGGTCGCCACCTTCAGCAGCGCTGATATGGCCGCAATCACCACCGCGCAAATCCAGGCGCTGAGCACCAGCAACATCGGCCAGCTTGACAGCGTGGACTTCCGCGGTCTCAGCTCTGAGCAGTTGGCTGCGATGACCGCCACCCAGGTGCGCGCCATCGGCTCGGTCGACATCCGGGGCCTGAGCACCGACGCCCTGGAAGGCCTGAGCAGCAGCCAGCTCGGCGGCCTGAGCAACGCCCAACTCGACGGCCTGACCTCGGCCCAGCTGCGCTCGCTGACGTCGAGCCAGCTCGACGGCCTGGGCACCAGCCAGATCGCTGCGCTCAACACGATTGATCTGAACAGCCTGACCAGCGACCAGTTTGCGTCGCTCAACGCCGCCCAGATCGGCGCGCTGACCACCGCCCACTTTGCCAGCCTGGACAGCAGTGACCTGGCGGCCATGACCACGGCACAGATCAAGGCGATTGCCGCGGCCAACTTCGGCCAGCTCGACAGCTCGGATTTCAAGGGCCTGAGCTCGGAACAGATGGGTGCCTTTGGCACCGCGCAGATCGCGGCCATGACCACGACCGCACTGAACGGCCTGACGACCGCCCAGTTCCTGGGCCTGAGCACCGCCCAGATCGCCGCGCTGACCACCGCCCAGGTGGCCAGCCTGGACAGCACCGACCTGGCCGGCATGAGCAACGGACAGATCCAGGCGCTCACCGTCGCCAACATCGCCAAGCTGTCCAGCGCCGCCTTCACGGGCCTCAGCTCGGACCAGCTGCGCGCCATGAGCACCGCCCAGATCGTGGCCATGACCACGAACGATTTGAGCGTGCTGAACAGTGACCAGTTTGCTGGCTTGAGCACCGGCCAGATCGCTGCACTGACCACCGCCCAGTTCGCCAGCTTCGACAGTGCCGACCTGGCGGTGATGTCCACCGCCCAGGTCCGTGCCATCAGCGCGGCCAACATCGCAGCACTCGACACCGGCGACCTGGCCGGCTTCGGCTCGGCCCAGATCGCTGCACTGACCACCGCGCAAATGCGCGCCATCGGCACCGCCGACATCGGCAGCATGAGCACCGACGCCATCGTCGGCCTGAGCAGCGGTGATATGCGCGCCCTGAGCACCGGACAACTCGCCGCACTCGGGTCTGACCAGTGGCGCGCGCTCAGCACGGCCCAGCTGGCCGGCCTGGACACCGCGCAGATCGCCGGCCTGACCACCGACGACCTGAACGCCCTGACAACCGACCAGTTCAGCGCCCTCGGCACCGCCCAGATCGCCGCCCTGACCACACGGCAGTTCGCCAGCCTGGACAGCGCCGACCTGGCCGCAATGACCACCGCACAGGTCAGGGCCATCAGCACCATGGACATGGTCGCGCTGGACACCGGCGACCTGGCCGGCTTCAGCTCGACCCAGGTGGCGGCACTGACCACCGCCCAGCTGCGGGCCATCGAGTCCGCCGACATCGGCAGCCTGACCTCGGCCGCCATGGCCGGCCTGAGCACCCTGGCTGTCAGCCTGCTGACCACCGGCCAGCTGCGTGCGCTGGGCACGGTCGATTTGAACGCGCTGAGCAGCGACCAGTTCGCCGCGCTGGGCACCGCCCAGATCAACGCGCTGACCACCGCGCAGATGGCCAGCCTGGACAGCACCGACCTGTCGACCTTCAGCACGGCCCAGGTCCGGGCCATCAGCACCGCCGGCATTGCCGCGCTGGACTCCGCCGACCTGTCCGGGTTCAGCTCGGTCCAGCTGGCCGCGCTGTCCACCGACCAGATCAAGGCCATGATGACGGCCGACATCATCGGCCTGGACGCCGCGTCCCTCAGCAGCCTGAGCAGCACCGTCATCAGCATCCTGACCACCAGCCAGCTGGCGGCGCTGAACTCGGCCCAGTGGCAGGCCCTGACCACCGACCAGCTGCGGGGGCTGGACACCCGACAGATTGCCAGCCTGACCACCAATGACCTGAACGCGCTGACCAGCGACCAATTCATGTCACTGGGCACCGCGCAGATCGCTGCCCTGACCACTGCCCAGTTCGCCAGCCTGGACAGCACCGACCTGGCCGCGATGACCACGGCCCAGATCCGCGCCATCAGCACGGCCGACATCGTCGCGCTCGACACCGGCGACCTGGCCGGCTTCGGCTCGGCCCAGATCGCAGCGCTGACCTCCGCCCAGCTCAAGGCCATCGAGACGGCTGACCTGGTGTACATGACGTCGGACGCCATCGTCGGCATCTCCAGCGCCAACCTCAGCGTGTTGAGCACTGACCAGCTGGCCGCCTTGAACGCCAGCCAATGGCAGGCACTGGGCACCACCCCGCTGCAAGGCCTGACCACCAAGCAGATCGTGGGCCTGACCACCGACGACTTGAACGCGCTGACCAGCGACCAGTTCAAGAGCCTGACCACCGCGCAGATCAACGCGCTGACGACCGCACACTTCGCCAGCCTGGACAGCGCCGATCTGGCGGTGATGACGGTCGCTCAAGTGGCTGCGATCAGCACCGCCGACATCGTGGCACTGGAAGCTGCCGACCTGGGTGGCTTCGGATCGACCCAGCTGGGTGCGCTGACCAGCGCCCAGCTCAAGGCGATCGAAGTGGCCGACCTGGCCAGCCTGAACGCGGACAACATCGTCGGCATCTCCAGCACCAACCTGGGCGCCTTCAGCACCACCCAGCTGGCGGCCTTGAACTCTGCCCAGTGGCAGGCGCTGGGCACCGACCAGCTGCAAGGCCTGACGGTCAAGCAGATTGCCGGCATGACCACCGATGACCTGAACGCGCTGACCGGTGCACAGGTCCAGTCGTTGACCACCACGCAGATCAACGCGCTGACCACCTTCCAGTTCAGCAGCCTGGACAGCGCCGACCTGGCCGGCTTGACCACGGCCCAGGTCAAGGCGATCAGCATCGACAACATCATCGCAATGCAAGGCAGCGACCTGGCGGGCTTTGGCTCGGCCCAGGTGGCGGCGCTGACCACCGCGCAGCTGCAGGCCATCGAGTCGGCCGATATCGGCAGCCTGACCGCGGAAGCCCTGGCCGGCATCAGCACGGCCAACATCGGCCTGCTGAACGGGTCGCAATTGGCCGGGCTGACATCGGGCCAGTGGCAGGCGCTGACGACAGAACAGCTGCGTGGCCTGGGCACCCAGGTGGCGTTGATGACCACCGAGGACCTGAACGCCCTGACGGGTGCGCAGTTCGCGTCGCTCAGCACGGCACAGATCCGGGCCCTGACGCTCACACAGTTTGCCAGCCTGGACAGCACCGACCTGTCGGTGATGACCACCGCGCAAGTCCGCGCCATCGGCACAGCCGACATCATTGCGCTGCAAACCGGCGTGCTGGCCGGGTTCAGTTCGGAGCAGGTTGCCGCGCTGACCACCGACCAGATCGCGTCGATCCAGAACGCCGACATCAAGGCCCTGTCAGCCGATGCAATGGTGGGCCTGGACAGTGCCGACATCCGCGCCCTGAGCAACTCACAACTGCGGGCGCTGGAGACCTCGCAATGGGGTGCCTTCAGTACCCAGCAGCTCAATTACCTGACCACCGCGCAGATCGCCGCGCTGACCACGGCCAGCCTGGACATACTGACGCGAGATCAGTTTGCCGGACTCACAACCGACAAGATCGCGGCCATGACGGCGTCGCAGTTCGCCAGCTTCGACAGCAAAGACTTCTCGGTGTTCACCACGGCACAGATCCAGGCCATCAGCACCAATGACCTGGCGGTGCTGAGCGCCGGTGCGCTGGCGGGCCTGGGTGTTGAGGCGGCAGCGGCGCTGACCACTGCGCAGCTCAAGGGCATCAAGGCGATCGACCTGGCGGCCTTGACGGCCGACGCCATCCCCGGCCTGACCACCAGCGGCATGCAGGTGCTGAGCTCGACCCAGCTCAACGCGTTGCAATCGCTGCAGTGGCAGGCACTGGGGGCCGACCAGTTGCAGGCCCTGACGACCGACCAGTTCTCGGCGCTGACGACAACCGCCCTGAACAACCTGACGGGACACCAGATGTTCTCGCTCAGCACAGCGCAGATCGCCTCGCTGACGACCTTCCAGTTCGCCAGCCTGGACAGCGCCGACCTGGCCGCCCTGACCACCGCCCAGATCATGGCGATCACCACGGCCGACATCTTGAAGCTCGACACCGGTGACCTGGCCGGCTTCCGCGAGGACCACCTGGGGGCTTTGACCTCGGCCCAGGTCCTGGCGATCGAGACCGCGGACATCGGCAGCCTGCGGGCCGACGTGATGCTCGGGCTGAGCACGGCCAACCTGCAACTGTTGAGCAGCGGCCAGTTCAATGCCTTGAGCTCGGCCCAGATCGGTGGCTTCAGCGACACCCAGATCGCCACGCTGACCACCGCCCAGATCGTGTTGCTGGGCACAGACGACATCCGGGCACTGGCACCTGACCAGATCATGTCCTTGACCACCGCCCAGGTCTTCACGCTGAGCACCAGCCAGCTGAATGCCTTCACCGTGGCAGACATCGCGGCCATGACGGACGCCCAGGTGCAGGCACTGACGACGGCAAGCATCCATTCGCTGGGCACGGCGCAGCAGCAGGCCTTCATGGACAACTTCTTCGTCACCCCGATCATGCTGGACCTGGACGGCAACGGCGTGAGCACGGTGTCGGCGGCCAATGGGGTCACCTTCGACCTGACCGGCACCGGTAACCATGCCAAGTACGGCTGGGTGGGGGGCGGCGATGGCTTGCTGGCGCTGGACCACAACCGCGACGGTGTGATCAACGATGGCAGCGAGTTGTTCGGCTCGGCGACCAAACTGGCCAACGGCCACAACGCGGCGCATGGCTACGATGCACTGGCCGCGCTCGACCTCAACCAGGACGGCAAGGTCAACAGCCACGACGCCGCCTTCACCGACTTGAAGGTCTGGGTCGACGCCAACCACGACGGCAAGACTGATGCCGGCGAGTTGAAGGGGCTGGTGGACCTGGGCATCACCGAGCTGGACCTGAGCTTCGGCCACAGCAGCCGGATGGACAACGGCAATGCGGTGGCGCTGATATCGGGCTACAAGACGGCAGATGGGCAGACGCACGAGATGGCCGACGTCTGGCTGGCACGCGCGGCACCCGGCGCAACCCCGGTGCAACTGGGCGACGTGCTGGCCGCACCGGCCGCCGACTTGTTGCCGGCCACTCAGCCCGGGGCACCCACACCGCCCACGCCCGGGCCGGCGGCAGGCGATGCATCGGCACCCCCTGTCAGCCATGCCGGTCTGCACCGAAGCACAGTGGAGGATGAGCTGTTGCGCAGCCAGCAGGGGCCGCTGTTCTGACCTGCAAAGACCGGCCAGCCCGCAACCCGGGCCGGCCGGTCGGCAGCAACGCTGGCACCCAGGTGACCAGCGCGGTGGACGCGGCAGCCGGGGCGGTGCCCACCCACCGCCCGAATTAGCCCGGCGGCCGCCGGGCTTTTTTCATGCGTTGAGGCCGCGCCCCGACCGAGGCCCCGGGTCCATCACCGAACAAGCGCTGGTGCAGTGCGGCGCGCTGACCAGCGTCCGGCCTGGAACCCTGCCGCAAGATGCGGAAAGCCCGCACAGGGCGGGCTCGATTGGTCAGGGATGGTGTTTCAGTTCCATTCTGGCGCCCCTCCCGGGGCGGCACGGCAGCCGCGCGGCAGGCAGCCTGCCCTCAGGCGTAAACCTCGACCTGGTCCAGGTGCAGATAGTCCTCGCGCGGCAGGGACAGGCGCAGGTAGCGGGCGCAAACCGGGGGCTGGGCAGCGCGCAGGTCCAGCAGCGCCGGTGCACCGTCGGCCAGGCCGCCAAACGGCGTGGTCTGGGTGTGCAGCAGGTCGTAGGTCTGGCCGTCTGCCGACACCTCGACCCGCAGGCCGAGTGCACGCTCCTGGCAGGCGTCACCCCGGTTGAAGACCCGCACCGCCTTGAGTTGCTGTACCGTTTGCAGATCCACCTCCCAGGCCGGGTTGGCCGTCAGGTCGGTGTGGAAGGCAAAGCGTCCGCTGGCCTGGCCGTTCACCGCCGCCGCAGGTGTGCCGGCCCAGCCGGCCATCGCCGAGTTGACCCGCGCCGGCTTGTCCTGGGCCACGTTGTGCAGGTCGCGCAGCCACGGGGCGTCACCCACCGGACGATTGATCAGCATGCCGTGCGAGCCGTGGAAGTAGCTGATCTCGGAGCTTTGCAAGCGCAGGCGCTGCGGCGGCACATACATCGCCAGAAACTCACCCCACAGCGGCAGGTCACCCCAGCGGTGGCTGTAGACCATGCCCGACTGGCTGATGGCGCGCCGGTAGTCGGCATAGGCCGGCTGAGCGCGGAAAAATGCCAGGTCCAGCGCCATCAGGTTGGTCATCGGCCCGGTGGGGTCCGGCGGGAAGCCGGTCAGCGGCTCACGCCGGCTGGCCTTGAAAAATCGAGAAAACTCAGCCAGGCCCACCACGGCCTCGGGTGAGTCGGTGATCACGCCGGCCGAGCAAAACACCACGCCGGCGCGGTCCATGTCGGCGAACAGGTCCGGGAAGTCGTGTACCACGCAGTCCTCGTCGATGCGGGCGATGAACCGGTAGTCGGCCAGGTAGTCGATGAAATCGACAAACCAGAAGTGGCACATGTGGCGGTAGCCCGCGCCAAAGCCGCGCATCTCGGGCACCCGGTTGGCGCATTCGCGGCCGGGGTCGAAGCCGCTGGCCGGCGCCGTCTGGCGCAGGTCGACAAACCGAAACTCCGCACCCGACTGCGCATTGATGAAGGCCTGGTGCGCGGGCGGGATGTTGCCCTCGTGGAACAGGATCAGGTCAGTTTGTGCTGCGCCGACCTGGGGCAGCACCCGGCTGACGATAGCGCGGTTGCGCAGGATCAGCGGCTGGTAGCGGGCCGGGTCGGCATAGCCGCGGACCAGGCCGGTGATGGCGTTGCGCATGGTGGGCGTTTGTCGTGATGTCAGTGCTGGGGGGTCAGATCGCGCGCAGGTACAGGTCCGGCAGTGCCGGGTTGTTCGGCCGGTCCAGCGGGCCGGGGATGGGCTCGTTGGAATGGCCGTAAAAACTGGCGGCGTCACGGCGGATGTAGGTCAGCTCGAAGACACGCGGAAACGGCAGCCCGCCCAGCATCACCATGCCGCCCGAGTTGTTGCCGTGCAGGTGGATGCAGCGGTGCGTCTCGGCCAGCTTGCGGAAGGTGTAGAACGCAATGTCGTACAGCGGCCGGTTGATCAACTGCTGGAAGCCGTGGAACTCGCCGGTCAGCACCTCGAACCGCGCCAGGTCCTCTTGCCGCGCGCCGGGCAGGCACTGCCACTCGGCGCCCTCGGTGTCGAACTTGAAGATCGGGTGCCGGGCATCGGTCCAGTCCATCGACTCGACCATGCTGTGCAGCGACAGGAACTCGCCCCCGTCGTTGGGCCCCCAGCCCTTGCGTTGCCAAATGCACCTGGCATCGACGCTGGGCGTGGCGGTGATCGTGTGGTCGAACTGGTAGACGCGGGCGCCGCGGGTGGCCAGTTCGTCATCGAAAGTGACCTGGTCGCCGATGCCGACCGACAGCACCAGGTTGCTCTTCAGGCTGACCGACGGCATCACGTAGCCGCCGTCGGCATCGGCGCCGATGCGGATCTTCGAATCACTGGTCATCTGCCAGGGCCGGATCAGGTCGAGCAGGTTGAAGAGGTCGGTCTGGGTGACAGGTTTATCGCTCATGGGGTGTCCTGGGGGAGGGTTCGGGGCAGCGTGTTGGCTGCATGGGGCAAGGCGGCGCGGCGGCCTCAGATCCAGATGCGGTAGGGCACCCGGTCCTGGGTCAGCTTTTGGCGGATGGCCGCCTCCAGCGCGCGGTAGCCGGTGGCCTTGGGCTCGGCCATGTATTGCGAATGGAACTCGATGTAGGCGGCGTCCAGCACCAGGTGCATCTGCTGATGGATGAGGTCCGGCAGCACCTCGTACTCGCCGCCCTCGATGTCGAGCTTGAGCACTACCGATGCGTAGCCCCCACTGCGGCTGCGGATCAGCTCGGCCAGCGAAAAACACGGCACCTCCAGCGCACGCGCGTCGTCGGCAGCGTAGTAGCGGCTGTTGTGCTCGGCCAGCATCGAGCCGCCTTGGGACGTCGGGTCCTGCTCCAGACCGAAGAACTTGACGCTGCCGGTATGGGTGCTGGCGGCCTGGGCCAGGATCTCGTGCGGCCGCTCGGCCAGCGCGGCCAGGCGCTTCAGCTCGGGCAGGCAGTTCGGGTTGGGCTCGATCAGGATGTAGTCGAAGTGGCTGGTGGGGAAGTGCCGCGCAAACTGCTTGTAGCCCTGGCCCAGGTTCGAGCCGCAGTCGATGAACAGGCCACGTGCACCTGGGCCGGCGGCGGCGATCTTGGCCAGCGCACGGCGGGCGTCGATCGCCGCGCCGACATCCAGCTCGGCCAGCATGGCCTGGAAGGGTGTCATCGGCGGCGGGCTGGCGGCCAGGGTTGCGCCAGGGGCGTCTGTGATTCGGGTCGTCATCGGGGGCTCCGTGGGTGCGGGCGGCGGGATCAAAAGGCGCGCAGGACCAGGTCAGGCAGCTGCGGCACGTTGGGCCGGTCGAGCGGGCCGGGGATGGGCTCGGACGAATGGCCGTGGAACGACGCCGAGCGCTTGCGCATGAAGGTCAGCTCCAGCAGCCGCGGGAACGGGATGCCACCCAGCATCACCATGCCGCCGGCGTTGTTGGCATGCATGTGGATGACGCGGTGGGTGATGCACAGCTTGGAAAACACCGCCATCACCTGGTCGAAGTGCGGCCGGTTGACCAGGTTGTGGAAGTCGTGAAACTCACCCGTCAGCACCTCGAACCGGTCCAGGTCCTCGCTGCGGGCGTCGACCAGGCAGTGCCACTCGGCACCCTCGGTGTCGAACTTGAGGATGGGGTGCACCGCCCGGGCCCAATCGACCATGCCGACCATGGCCTGCAGGCTGACAAACGGATGCTCGTCGCGCGCGCCCCAGCCCAGGCGGTTGAACTCGATGCCGGGCAGCGTGCTGGGTGCGGCGGCTATGGTGTGGTCGAACTGGATCACCCGGGCGCCCTGCCGGGCCAGTTCGTTGTCGAAGCTGACCTCGTTGCCGATACCGATCGAGATCGCGGTATTGCTGCGGCGCGACGACGACGGCATCACGTAGCCGCCATCGGCGTCCGAGCCCATGCGCAGCTTGGTGTCGCTGATCATCTGCCAGGGGCGGATCAAGTTGAGCAGGTTGAACAGCTCGGGCTGGGTCACCGGCTTGACCACGGCGGGCGCTGCAGTTGCGGCGGCGACAGTGTCAACGGTGGCGGTGGCTTGATCGGTCATGGCGGGGCCTCTTGGGGGGGTGGCGGGGACGGAGGTTGCGGCGGTGTCCGCCACGGCGGGGGTGAAAAATCCGCAGCGGCCAAACAGCCGCGCAGTGGCCAGGAAGGTCGAGCCCGAGGTGGGCACGATCTCGGTCTGCGACAGGATCAGCAGATCGATCAGACCCTCGACCACCGACGCGCCGGAGCGGGTGATGTTGAACGGAAAGCGTCGGCCCTCGGCGTCGGTGGTCCAGTGCAGCCAGGCTGCGTCACTGGCCAGCTTCTCGGGGAAAGCGGTCTTCTCGAACACCGCGACGTTGGCCAGGCCGGCAAAGCGCTGATTCACCGCCGCATCGTCCGAGCAGACAAAAAACCGGCGCGGGCTGACCTGGGCCTGCACGAACAGCGCCTGGTCATCGATGAGATCGCCAAAGTCGGTCTTGCGGATGTGCAGGCCCAGCGTGCTGCGGTCGATCTGGCGGGACTCAACGAACCGCGCGGCGGTGGCGGCGAGCTGCGGGTTCAGACCCAGCAACTGCAGCGCATCACGCACCTCGTCGTCCTGCACAAAGGCCGGCAGCAGGCTGTTGAAGTACACCACGCTCAGACCATCGGCGCGTGCGCTGTCGAGCTGACGCCGGTAGTCGCCGTAGCTGGTGAGCGACCGGTTCAGGATCAGCCGGTCGGCATCGAACCCGATCTGGTTTTCATGCATCAACAGCAAGTGGCCGGCCTGCTGCTGCTTGAAGTCCTCGATAGTCCGATCGTCCTGCGGCAGCGGGCTGGTGAACAGGCTGCCAAACGACGCACCACACCAGTTGTTCTGCGGCCAGGCGATCTGCCAATCATGGCCCAGCGGGCCGAACTTGCGCTGCAGGATCAGCGCAAAGATCAGCGCATTGAGGCGGTTGCACAGGCCGCCGTCGCACAAGACATGGTTCATGCTGGCAGCTCCACCGGCACCGTGGCGTGCTGCCAGCTGATGCCGATCAGGGTGTTGGGCAGGGCCGCCCGCTCGTCGTCATGCTGCGAGCCGTGCAAGGCGCTCAGCGCACTGGCCTGCAGCGTGGCCTCGATCGTGCGCTCGGCCTCGGCCGCCTGCTTCAGGCTGACGGGGCTGCACAGCACGGCCACCAGCGCGCCGCGCTGCGGGTTGAGCAGGCGCTGCAGCTTCTGGCTGGCTGCCACCAGCAGTTCGCCCGGCAAGCCGAGCACCACCAGCAGGTCGTGCGGATCCTGGCTGCTGGTGTAGACCTTGCCGTCAGGCTGCAAATCGTCGCAGGGCAGATCCAGCACCGTGCCCTTGGCGGGGCTCAAGAAGACCGACACCGCACGCGAGGCGGCGTCCAGCTCAACCGCATCGAAGGCATGGCGCTGCGGGCTGCCCTGCACCCGCACCAGCAGGTAGCGGCAACCGGCGCGGCGGTGTGCCCCCAGCAGTGATTCGAGCGCCGGCGCCAGGTTGCGGCGTGGCGACACCTGCCCGCCCAGGCTGCTCTGGTGGCGATGACAGATGAACTCCAGCAGCGGCGCCGACTTGAGGTAGCTGGCCTCTTGGCCCGCGCCGTGCGCCAGGAAATGCGCCTTCGGGTCGCGCTGGGCCTCGGGCTCGGCGCGGTGCAGCCACGCGTAGCGCTTGGCATCGAAGCTGGCCTTGACACGGTGCTGCAGCACGCTGCCGTTCCATTCCACCAGCGGGTTGTCGTGGGTGCCACCGGGCCAGTATTCCACCGCGCAACCGCTGCGCCGCAGTGCAAAGTCGAACGACAGCTGGTCACGCTTGGAAAACGCCAGGATGCTCTCCCACCAGGTCACGCCAAAACGCACGACCTCGGGGCTGTGGTGGGCGCGCAGCAGCACGGTGGCGGTGGTCAGCGGAGTCACACTGTCGAGCGGCTGCTGGGCGGCATAAAAATCCATCTGCGCGCAGATCGTCGACACATCGTCGTAGCCCAGGATCGCCACCGCCTCGGCCTCTTGCGCCGGATCGTGGCGGGTGGCATGGCGGAAGGCCTTGAACAGGCTGGGCCGCGTTGTGGCGAGGTCGCTGGCCTGCGGCAGGCGCTTGAAGGTGACGGTGTTGTCGACGTACAAGCTGTACGCGGCATCGGGAAAGTATTCATGCGGCATGGCCTTGGGCCGGCGCGAGAGTTTCTCGGCCGGCACATGGCCACCGGCCATCAACTGGCAGCGCCACACGGGCGAGCGCAGGGCCGCATCGTCCGTCACGCAGACGAAGTCGATGTCCAGGTCGGTCGCGGCATCGGCCGGCAAGCCGGCCAGCGGGTTGGCCAGCGCCTCCTTGGCGCCGACCATCGCGGTATAGACCACCAGCCTGGTGCGCGGCGGGGCGGGGGTGTCGGCCTGAGATTTCGGCCCGGCCTCGGGCGATAGCGGCAGCAACACCACGGCCTGGGCTGCGGCCGACCTGCCCTGCGCCCGCACGCCTGGATAAACACCGGACCACCACAGCAGCAGCACCGCCAGGTTCCAGACCTTGAAAACCGGCACGGCCTCGCCGCGGTAGTGGCGCTCCAGCAGGTCGGCAATGGCCGACAGGTCCAGCACATCGGCCACCGGTTGGTTGCGCAGCGCCTCGACTGCGTGAAGCAGACGCTGGCGCAGCGGCGCCAGCATGAAAGCCGGTGGCACGGTAAAACCCATCTTGCGGCGCTCGATCACCGAGCGTGGCAGCTGGTCGGCCATCAGCCGGCGCAGCACATGTTTGGACGAGCCGGCGTGTGGCAGCTTCATCGCCTGCGGCAGGGTCGCGGCAAACTGGTACAGGTCCAGATCCAGAAACGGGAAACGCCCTTCCAGCGAGTGCGCCATCAGCACCTTGTCGGCCTTCATCATCAGGTTCTCGGGCATCCAGCTGTGCAGCTCGAAGCGCTGCATGCCGTTGAGCACCGTGTCGGCCGCGTCGAAAAACGGCCGCAGCCGCAGGTGGTGCGGCGGCATGGCCTTGTCCATCAGCCACTGGTTGGCGTCCAGGTTGTTGGCGCTCTGGTGAAAGAAGTGCGCAAACACATGGTTGCGCTCCAGCCCCGGCTGCAGCGCCAGCTGGTGGTGGCTGTAGCCGGCAAACATCTCGTCGCCGCCCTCGCCCGACAACACCACCGTCACGTCCTCGCGGATGCGCTGGCACAGCCGCGACAACGCAAAACAGGCCGGGTCGGCGATCGGCTCGTCCAGCTGCGCTATGACAGCGTCCATGCCGCTGCACAGCTCGTCGCGGCCCATGCTGATCTCGACATAGTCCAGGTCGAAGTGGCGTGCCACCTCGCGCGAGAACTGAAACTCGTTGACTTCTGGGAAGCCGATGCTGTAAGCCTTGAGCCGGGCGCCGGCGCGGTGCACGTAGGCCGCAATCGCGCTGGAGTCCAGCCCGCCGCTGAGCAGCACGCCGATCGGCACCTCGCCCATCAGCTGCGATTGCACCGCCTTGCCCAGCAACTGATCCAGCTCGTCGATGTAGCTTTGCTCGGGGCGGGTGCTGGCGGGCACAGGCTCTTGCAGGCTGACATCGGCAAAGCGGCGGATCTCGCTGACACCGTCGCGCAATTGCAGCACGCAGCCCGCCGTCAATTTTCGGATGCGCAGGAACTGTGTGTGCGGTGCCAGGTTGTAGCGGTAGGTCAGGTAGTCCTGAAACCCCACCGGGTCGAGTGTGTGGTCCAGCCCCGGCAGGCCCAACAGCGTGCGCAGCTCGGACGCAAAGGCAATGCAGTTGGCGTCCTCGTAGACATAGAGCGGCTTGGCGCCAAAGCGGTCACGCGCCAGCAGGAACGAGCCGTCGTGGTCGTTCCACACACACAGCGCAAACATGCCGTTGAGCCGCGCCAGCCCGGCGTCGCCCTGGGTCAGCACGGTGGCCAGCACGGCCTCGGTGTCGGCCTGGGTGGTGAACGGGTAGCTGGGCGCCAGCGGCTGGCGCAGGGCCTGCCAGTTGTAGACCTCGCCGTTGTAGACGATGCCGCGTGCTGCATCGGGTGCGTAGATCGGCTGGTCGCCACCGCTGCGGTCGACGATGGCCAGCCGCAGGTTGGCGTAGACCGCCCGGTCGGTGCGGTGCGCACCAAAGGCGTCCGGACCGCGGTGCTTCAGGCTGAGCGCAAAGTGCGCCGCCGCCTGGTCCAGCACGCTGCTGTGCACGGCCTGCTTGAAGTGAATGCCTGCAATCCCGCACATCTGGTCACCGCCTGTTTGAGAATCTGCGCTTGTGCTGCGCCTCGCGCAGCAAAAACGATTCTCCAGATCTTGAGGGTCCGGGGTCGCCGGAAAACCGCAGGTTTCCCGGTCAGTTCAGCGCCGGGACGCCGCTCATTGCAGCCAGGCCGACAGCCCGGTGCCCAGCGACAGCAGCATCGCGTTCATCTGCTGGCCGTCGTGCAGCGCGTTGACGTACTGCACCCGCAGGCCGTAGTGGTCGGTCTCGGCGCCGATCACGTCGAACAGCGAGCGCCGGCCCAGTTGCTGCCACTGCTGCAGCGTGAAGTTGCGCAGCCGGTCGCTGTCACGCAACACCAGGCCGATGCGGCGCAGCCGGTCGAAGGCCGAGTCGGCCTGCTCGTACACCTCGACGATGCGCTGGCGGCGCTGCTCCAGCACCTCGGCCCGCTGCAGCGCAGCCGCATCGGCGCGCTTGCGGGCGGCTTGTGTCGAGTACTCCAACGAGGGATTCAGCAGCGGAATGTTGACGGTGACCCCGGCGTTGAGGCCCGCCGTGCGCGGTGTGCCACCGGCCGCTGCCACCAGCGCATTGCCGCCAACGCTCCAGCTCAGCTGCGGCTTGTTGCCCGCCTCGACCACCCGCGCCATTTCGCGCAGCGACCGCGTGTTGGCGTCGAGCTGGCTGATGTCGGCGGACCGCTCGGCCGCGGCCAGCACGCCGGGCAGGTCAGGCACCGCCAGCAGCAAGGTGCTCATGCCCTCGGTGCCGGGCAGGCCATCACCGGCGATGCGGCGCAGCCTGGCCTCGACCTGCCGGGCCTGCGACTGGGCCTGGGTCTGCTGCAGCTCGGTCTGCTGCAGTTGCTTGCGGGCTTGCACCAGCTCACTGGTGCGGCCCTTGTCGGCCTGCACGATCGCTTCCAGCGACTCCACCAGGCAGCCCATCTTGCGCAACTGCTGGCCGTAGATCACCGCCTGCATGCGGAAGCGGCTGCGCTCGAAAGCCAGCGACGTGGTGGCCAGCGTGATCTGCTCCTGGGTCGACAGCAGGCCCAGCCGGGCAGCCTCGGCCTGGAAGCGGCGCCAGTCGACGATGCGGTCGCTGCGGCCGCCGTCGTAGATCATCTGGCTGATGGTGACGCCGCCGCGGGCCTGCAGGTTGCTGCGGGGCGCGCCAGCGGTGCCGGTGTTGAGCTCAGGGCTGATCAAGGCGTTGATTGAGGCCATCGGCTTCTTGCTGGCCCGCGCCTCGCCAACATCCTGCTCGGCCGCCTCGGCCAGCAGGCGGGCCGCACCGATGCCGTTGCTGCGCTGCAGCGCGTCGTGCACCAGCGTCTGGAGCTGGCTGCGCGGGTTGCTGGCGGCCAGCGGCCCGGCGGCCAACGCCGCGCCGGCAGCCGGCTCGGGCCGTAGCTCGTCGATGCAGGCGGCCCGGACGGCGCCGTGCAGGCTGGTCAGCAAACCCAGGAAGACAGCGGCATGCAGCGCACGGCCGCATCGGCCTGGGGTCGGGCATGCAGGGGTTGGGGCAGGAGGGATCGGCTTCATGGTGGCGGACACAGCAGCACTGGGCACTACGGGGGCATCACCGGCGCACCGGGCGCGGGCTCTGTGGGCAGTAGACGCCTGCCGCCGCGAGGGCAATCGCCAAACTCCGGCCCGTTTTGCACCCCAAATCCCGGCCACGGCCACGGGCTCGCCCGCGAGCCGGCACGAACGCTGACCATCAGCGTTCGGTGAACGCCTCTTGTGCCTTCATCATCGGCCGCACCAGGAAGCTCAGCACCGATCGCCGCCCGGTGCTGATCTCGGCCGTGCCGACCATGCCGGGCAGCACCGTCAGCGGCTTGCCGCCGGCCTTGAGGGTGGTGGGGTCGGCCCGCACCAGCGCACGGTACCAGGTGCCCTCGGCGCCGGCGTTGCGCTCGCTGTCGCCCAGCGCGTCGGGGCTCATCGTCATGACCTTGCCACGCAGGCTGCCGTAGACCGCGTAGTCGTAAGCGGTGAGCTTGATCTCGACCCGCTGCGCCAGCTTGATGAAGCCGATGTCGGCCGGCTTGATGCGCAGCTCCACCAGCACCAGGTCGCCCAGCGGCACGATCTCCATCACCGGTGCGCCGCCGGCCACCACGCCGCCCAGGGTGTTCATGCGGATGTTCTTGACCATGCCGCGCACTGGCGACGTGAGGATGGTGCGCTTGATCATGTCGTCGCGCACCACCTGCTGCTCGCCCATCATCGTCAGCTCGGTCTGCACCCGCACCAGCTCGGCACTGGCGTCCTGACGGAAACGGTTGATGCGCTCCTGGGTCTGCATGTTCATGTCGTTGACCTGTCGGCGCAGCCGCATCACCTCGACATCGCTCATCAGGCCCTTGGCCGACATCGATTCGGCCATGCCCAGCTCACGCTCGAGCAGGCGCTGGTTGCGTGAGTTGATGCCCACCGCGTCGTTGAGCGCACGCTGGCGCGCGCTGTACGAGTCGGTTTCGCCCTGCACCACCAGCGGCACGGCCGCCAACTCGGGCGTGAACTTCAGCGGCCTGCCGGTGGCCTCGGCCTGCAGCCGTGCCACGGCGGCCAGCAACGACAGGCGTTTAGCCCGGCTCTCGCCCTGCTGGGCCTCGACCCGGGTCGGGTCCATCAGCGCCAGCGGCTGGCC
>JBBQAH010000210.1:0-3957 GCA_038316145.1 Burkholderiales bacterium | reverse complement strand
CATCAAGAGCCCGGCCAACACCGCCTTTGTCAAGCAGTGGAGCGACTATGCCAAGGCCAAGGGCATCGCCGGCCACAAGGACAAGCCGCTGACCAACGACCCGATGGAGGCCACCTACATCGGCATCCACATGTGGAAGGCGGCGGTCGAGAAAGCC
Organism: Burkholderiales bacterium; assembly: GCA_038316145.1. Taxonomy (GTDB): domain Bacteria; phylum Pseudomonadota; class Gammaproteobacteria; order Burkholderiales; family Burkholderiaceae_C; genus Pseudaquabacterium. Next base: position 3,800 of record JBBQAH010000210.1, on the reverse strand, counting down.
AAGAGCACCGACACCGACAAGGTGATCGCGGCGATGGCCGGCCAGACGTATCCCGCGCCGGGCGGCTTTGTGTCGACGATGGACGCCAAGAACCACCACCTGCACAAGCCGGTGTTCATCGGCGAGATCAAGGCCGATGGCCAGTTTGGCGTGGTCTGGAAGACCAAGGGCCCGGTCCGGGCCGAGCCTTGGAGCCCGTACATCCCCGAGAACAAAGGCAAGAAGGATGAGCCTGAAAAGAAGTGAGTGATTGAGCGGCGCGGCCGGCCGGCTGCGCCGCATTCGGGATTGTTTTTGGGGAAACCGTGCAATTGCGCTGTCTGTTCTGGATCTTCTGCCTGCTGGGGGCGCTGTGCCCGCCGTTGGTATTTGCACTGACCCCCGAGCAAGCCGGCCAGATCGCGGCCGGTGACCTCGACGACCGGATCAAGACGCTCAATGCGGTGGTGGCCGAGGCGGACACTGCGCTGGAGCCGTTTGTCAAAGCATTGCTGGATGAGGCCGTCAAGACGTCGGCGGGCAAGGCTTACATCGTGGCCGACGGCAAGACGGTCGAGGCCGCCACCGGCAAGCCCGCTGTATTGCCGGCCGACGCCGAAGACACCGTCACCAACAACCGCATGCGCCGCGAGCTGGAATCGGCGATTGCGGTGCTCAGACTCGTGTCGCCCGACCGGGCGGTGCGGGCCGCGGCGATCACCGAATTGAAAGACCAGGTCGACGAGGGCAAGCTCGGCCTGATCGACAAGGCGACCACCGCCGAGACCGACCCTGAATTGAAGGCCCGGCTGCAACTGCTGCGCGCAGCGGTGCTGATCTCGTCTGACGACCCGGCCAAGCGGCTGACCGCCGCCAAGGCGCTCTCGGGTAGCAGCTCACCTGCCACCCGGTCCCTGCTGCTGGAAAAGCTGGGCAGTGAACCCGATGCCACCGTGAAGGCTGCCATCCAGGCCGCACTCGACAGCGTGCAGGGCCAGCTGGTCTGGGGCGAGCGCCTGGGCCTGTTGTTCACGGGATTGAGCCTGGGCTCGATCCTGCTGCTGGTGGCGTTGGGCCTGGCGATCACCTACGGCCTGATGGGCGTGATCAACATGGCCCACGGTGAGCTGATGATGATCGGCGCCTACGCCACCTACGTGGTACAGAACCTGTTCAAGAACTACCTGCCGGGCGCCTTCGACGGGTACATCTTGGTGGCTATTCCCGCCGCCTTCTTGGCCAGTGCGCTGGTCGGTGCGGTACTGGAGCGCACGGTGATCCGCTGGCTTTACGGCCGCCCGCTGGAGACGCTGCTGGCCACCTGGGGCATCAGCCTGGTGCTGATGCAGGCGGTGCGCTCGATCTTTGGCGCGCAAAACGTCGGGGTCGAGAACCCGGCCTGGATGTCGGGCGGCGTTCAGGTGCTGCCCAACCTGGTGCTGCCCTACAACCGGCTGGCGATCCTGGTGTTTGCGGCTTTGGTGCTGTTGGCCATGGCCGCGTTGATCGGCAAGACCCGGCTGGGATTGTTTGTGCGCGCCGTGACCCAGAACCGGCGCATGGCGTCCTGCGTGGGTGTCAACACCTCGCGCATCGACATGCTGGCGTTTGCTTTGGGTGCAGGCATCGCCGGGCTGGCGGGCTGTGCGCTCAGCCAGGTCGGCAACGTCGGGCCCGACCTGGGCCAGGGCTACATCGTTGATTCGTTCATGGTGGTGGTGCTGGGCGGCGTGGGGCAGCTGGCCGGCACGGTCTACGCCGCGCTGGGCCTGGGGCTGATGAACAAACTGCTGGAGGGCTGGGCCGGTGCGGTGCTGGCCAAGATCATGGTGCTGGTGTTCATCGTGGTCTTCATCCAGAAACGACCCCAAGGTATTTTTGCCGTCAAGGGCCGGAGCGCTGAAGCATGAGCACCGTGATGATGTCGCCGCAAGCGCTTCAACAAAAACGCGGTCTGCTGCTGGGTGTGCGCGGCTGGACGGCGGTGCTCAGCGCGTTGGCGGTGCTGACCGTGTTGATCCCGCTGCTCAACAGGGTGGTGCCGGCTGACAGCGTCTTTCACTTGAGCGACTACGCCGTCGGCCTGACCGGCAAGATCCTGTGCTATGCCATGTGCGCGCTGGCGATGGACCTGATCTGGGGCTACACCGGCATCCTGTCGCTGGGGCACGGCCTGTTTTTTGCGCTCGGCGGCTACGGCATGGGCATGTATTTGATGCGCCAGATCGGCCGCGACGGCAACTACAAGAGTGATCTGCCCGACTTCATGGTGTTCCTGAACTGGAAGGACCTGCCCTGGACCTGGGCGCTCTCCGATTCCTTCATCGCCCAGATGGCGCTGGTGGTACTGGTGCCCGGGCTGCTGGCGCTGGTGTTCGGCTGGTTTGCCTTCCGGTCGCGCATCAAGGGGGTGTATTTTTCGATCATTACCCAGGCCCTGACCTACGCGGCCATGTTGCTGTTTTTCCGCAACGAGACCGGTTTTGGTGGCAACAACGGCTTCACCGACTTCAAGCGCATCCTGGGGCAGCCGATTGCCACACCCACCACCCGCATCACGCTGTTCATCATCACCGGCGCCACGTTGGTGGGTTTTTATCTGCTGGCGCGCTGGATCGTCAACAGCAAGTACGGCCGGGTGCTGCAGGCGATCCGCGACGCCGAGACCCGGGTGATGTTCACCGGCTACAACCCGCTGGCCTACAAGCTGTCGATCTGGACGCTGAGCGCGGTGATGTGCGGCGTGGCCGGTGCGCTGTACGTGCCGCAGGTGGGCATCATCAACCCCAGCGAGATGAGCCCTTCGGCCGGCATCGAGATCGCGATCTGGGCAGCAGTGGGCGGCCGCGCCACGCTGATCGGGCCGATCATCGGCGCGTTTTTTGTCAACGGCGCCAAGAGCTGGTTCACCGTCGCCTTCCCGGAGTTCTGGCTGTACTTCCTGGGCGCGCTGTTCATCGCCGTGACGCTGTTTTTGCCGCAAGGCATCGTCGGTTTGTTCAAGCGGTTCAGCCGCAGCGCCGCTGACACGGCCAACGACGCGGCCAACCGGACCCACGCATGACCCCCGACCTGATGGAAGAAGGCGCCCGGCGCCGCGAAGCCTACGCCGCCCGCCAGCAGGCCGGCACCGGCACCGAGAGCGGCGGCCGCCAAGCCGCCTTCGGTCGCATCGCCAAGCTGGGCGTGCCCGACTTCACCCACGGCGTAGCGCTGTACCTGGACGACATCAGCGTCAGCTTCGATGGCTTTCGGGCCTTGAACAAGCTCAGCCTGGCAGTCAATGTGGGCGAGCTGCGCTGCATCATCGGCCCCAACGGCGCCGGCAAGACGACCATGATGGATTGCATCACCGGCAAGACCCGGCCCGACAGTGGACGGGCATTTTTTGGCTCGACCATCGACCTGCTGCGCCTGACCGAGCCACAGATTGCGCAGATCGGCATCGGCCGCAAGTTCCAGAAGCCCACGGTCTACGAGGAGCTGAGCGTGTTCGAGAACCTGGAGCTGGCGCTGGCCGACGACCGGCGGGTGCGGGCTTCGCTGTTTTCTCAGCTGACTGGCATCCAGCTCGACCGCATCGGCGAGACATTGACCACCATCCACCTGCGCCACGAGGCCCAGCGCACTGCCGGTCTGCTCAGCCACGGCCAGAAGCAGTGGCTAGAGATCGGCATGCTGCTGATGCAAGACCCCAAGCTCTTGTTGCTGGACGAGCCAGTGGCCGGCATGACCGACGAGGAGACCGAACGCACTGCGGAGCTGTTTTTGTCGCTGGAGGGCAAACACTCGCTGGTGGTGGTGGAGCACGACATGAAGTT
>JBBQAH010000495.1:0-3089 GCA_038316145.1 Burkholderiales bacterium | reverse complement strand
TCAATCAATCAATCGACCACTCAATCACACATTGAAATGGGTTTATAGGTTTTACAGTGGTTGCTTGATTGGTTGATTGAATTGAGCGTTTGATCGATTGATTACTACTGATTGGCTCTTTGCTATCGTATTCTTTAAGTTCGGTTGACACAAGGGGGTGGTTATATGGAGTGCTTCGCATTTGTGGTGTTTCAGGATGAGTCCGGAAATTGCGGCGGTCGAGCGGAAAGGCGGCTACAATCAGCAGTGTGATATCTGGTCGCTCGGCATCACCGCCATCGAACTCGCCGAACTGCAGCCACCCCTTTTTGATCTCCATCCGATGCGCGCGTTATACCTCCTGTCAAAGAGCAGTTACAAATCACCGGTACTGAAAGACAAACGGAAATGGTCCGACGACTACCAGGGCTTCGTCAAGATGGCCCTGACGAAGAATCCCAAAAAGCGCCCGACCGCAATTATGCTGGAGAGCCACCCGTTTGTTCGGCAGCCGAACCTGGGCTCGGCGTTGGGTCGTGATTTGATCGATCAGTCGAGGAATCCCAATAGGAGTGTCGGTAGTGACCGGGAGAGTCTGAATGAGCAAGATGACGAGGCCGGATTCAACCATCCACCACAGCTTAAGCGAATCCCTTCAAAAAGACCCCCGGAAGAGTCAAATCCAAAGGGTTCACCTAATTTATCGACCGTTCTTGCCCGGTATTACCACAATTACGAAATAATTTGCTGAAATGGATTAATCTTATATTTTGTATTAGAGGTTATTTAAACAGCTAGATTATTATACTTGTTGACTGGTTTCGATCGCTTGATTGATTGATGTTTGATGGCTGAATTTATTAGGCAGGTTGGTTGATGCTTACACTGATTGGTTGATTGGTTGATTTGTACGCTGACTGCTCGTATTGTTATTTGGTAGTATTTCAGTTGATTGATTGATTTATTAAATTCATTCATTGATTGCTGCATTGATTGGTTGATTCAGACTGTTTTTTATGACTGAAATTTGTTAGGTTCCGAAATCATATTCCCGGTCAAAGCAGTCCTGAGGCGGTCCATCTGCCGACATTAGAGGGCAGCACTGACAGTGGACTACATGCCAGTGTCAGCAGCAGCGAAACTCTGGATAAAACTATCCGACGCCCACTGGAACGTGGCAGTCGGCCTCGATCGACTCCCGTGTTGCCGTCCATGTCCTCACAACAGCCCAGCATCGAAGACCTCGAGTTGGATGACGATGAGTTCAGTGCCACGTTGCGAATCGGCCGATCGCGACACTCAGAGCCGCACCATGTCGAGTGGATGGAGGGGGAAGCCATGCTGCCTCCAGCGCACCCCGAGCCGCCGCCACGCACTAAACATATCCGCAAGAAGCAGACGGCGGAACAGAAGAGCACTAATGGTGGCACCCTGGTGGCCAATGGTCTTCCCCGTACTCCTCTGGTGCATATGGGGGCGTGTTTTTCGAAAATCTTCAACGAATGCCCTCTTCACATCCACGGTACGGCATCGTGGATCCATCCGGTGACGCGAGATCAGCATATACTTTTCGCCTGCGAGGAGGGCCTCTACACGTTGAATTTGAATGAGCTCCATGAGTTGGCCATGGATTTGTTGCATAATCGACGGACAGTTTGGCTCCACGTGAGCCATGACATGTAAGATCCAACCTGTCGAGATCGTTACTTTTTCAATCAAACGCACTTTCTTCGGATAAATTAGCTGTTAGTACGTGTAGATTCGTGAAATTTGATGAGTTTTGAGCATGATTGATTGATCGATCGATTGATTGATTGGTCGACTGATTGATTGATTGATCGACTGATTTTTTGAGTGATTGGTTGGTGAATGAATAACTTTCTTTCAAAAATTTCTGACAATCCATTTTCTCGTTGTAGCCTACGGTACCGGTATGTAGCTCTCAGATAAATTTTAGAGATGGTGAATCAGAAATAAAATTCATAACTAACTTTGTTGCTAAAGATTTTAATTCTTTAAAAACTTCCGAGATTCAGCGGAAACTGAATCGGGCGTTTCACGTCTGATCAGGCTTTGCGTATAGTAATCGATCTTGTCATTTTTTTTCCTGCAGCCTCATGACGATCTCCGGGAAGACGCCGCACCTCTACCGACATGACCTGGTGGCGCTACACGCGCGCCATGCCAACCGCTTCACCATCAACATGCACCGTATCCCGGAGAAATTGATGCCGAAAAAGTTTATCGCCTCCTCGAAGGTCGCCGAGACGCGTGGCTGTCTCCGCTGCTGCGTCGGCAAAAACACCATTAACGGATCCCGCTACCTGGCCGCCGCCATGCCCTCCAACGTGATCCTCATGCAATGGTAGGATCGTAGGAACAGGTTTTGTGTTGTTTTGTTTATTAGGCTTAATGAGTTTTCAAAATGTATTTGTGAGAATTTCAGCAAAAAGAGTACTGAATAATTTAATTTTAAATATTGTATTAAAGTTTACTTACTTGGAAAATGAATTTTGGCTCGTTCCTCCACGACACATCGAAAGTATTTTTGCCCATAGTATTTATATTTACTGTACTGAAAATTGACTTCTGCGAAGCAGTCAGGTCACGACCACTTTCCGACCGATGATTTAATTTGACACGCTATTCGCGGAGTTCGAAAATTAACAGCTTGAAACGCAGACATAATTTACCGGATGCGTCCACATCAAAACCAAGATTCAAACGCGACGAATCCAATCAATCAATCAATCCATCCACCGGCCAAATAATCAATCAAATAATCAATCAATGAATCAATGAATCAAAATCAATGAATCAATCAACTTATCATGTAATCGATCAATCAATCAGTTGAAAGTCGGTCCCATTTCAAAACCATCTTTCGAAATCTACACTTTAAACATTTCGTTGCAGGTACGAGCCGATGAACAAGTACATGATGCTACGGCAAATCGACTGGCGTCTCCCCTCCCCCTTCAACACTTTCTCCCTCCTCATCAAGGACACGGACCTGCCGCGGGTCGTGACCGGCGTGCGGCCCCTCGTCGGCGACAGCCATGCCGTCCAATTCGAGGTGGTCGACTTCACGTCCTCCTTCGTGACCGTGA
>JBBQAH010000305.1:0-2784 GCA_038316145.1 Burkholderiales bacterium | reverse complement strand
CTCTATGAATATTAGAATTGTTACAGTCATGTAATGAAACACTAATATTTGCGTACAGTGCATTTTGCTTCATCGGTATGGCTCGACTGGCTTCTTCCCGGTCTTTCCTCGAAAAATAATCAGCGGCAATGCTTTTCCAGTAGATGAAAGTGTCCTGTTTAACGTTCAGAAGTTCCGGGTCGGTTTTGATCAACTATAAAACACAAGTTTTTGCATAAATAAAAAATAAAAAACAAAATAAATAAAAATTGTAATAAAAATTAATAATAATAATGATAATTTTAATATTTTGAAAATTCAATAATTAATAAAAAACTAATCAATCATTTTTTGTAGGCTCGAAATTTCTAGGTTTGGTTTACGTCTTCGCCGTAGGTTAAGAAATTGAAAATAGTCGCATTAATCTATTGAAACTGCGTATACTACAATATGACAAAAGCTATCCAAATGACAAATACTAATATTATCTAATATTCCTCATAGCTCGTTAAATTACGTACAAATTCATCTTTACTCTTCGCAGTAAATCTGGTGATGATTAAGTAAATCGTCCCGGGAATATTGAGCGGAAAGGGTAAGCTCGAACGCCAGTAGTACTCAAAGAGAGTCTGAAAGCGGGAATACCGCCAGATGAGATTGGCCTTTGGCATCTCCACGCTCTGTCGGAAACTGCAAATGATAAGAAACCGGCACACACAACGGAATTTGTCACTATAGGTTCATTTTGTAGTTGGCATGCGAGATTATTTGACTGGATCGCTTTACATGTAGAAAACGACGAGAATGATGACCATCCCGAGCTTGAGGAAGAAATAGTAGTTGATGACGAAGAAATAGGCCCAAAACGAAACGGTTCCACAGGTGTGGTCTGTGTAATCGCCCAGCCAGCACCGGTCCTGCAAGGGAAGAAGAAACGTTTTTGCCATAACTGTTACCCAATTACATTCCTGCAATTTTTTTAATTTTTTTCAATTCAATTGAATTATCTGACCGACAACATTATGTTCTACAAGTACAATGCAGTATACATTTTTCTACTATAATAAATAGTCGATTGTCCGCGCTTACCTGTGGGTAGGCTGTCGCCGGTTGGGTGAAATTGTTCCAATCGATCAGCGACCTCTTCTCACACTGGTCGCTACTGAAAATTCAAGCTACACCTGTATCTAGGAATGCCTACAACTCACTTATTTAATAACTTGATAATTTTAATGAATTAATGAATTTAAATAAATAATTATTGATAACAATTTTAATAAATTATTAAGAAGTTTTAATAAATTTTAATTTTATTAAGTTTTTTTTAAGTATTAATAAATTTTAAATTTTTTTTTATTAAATTTTTTTTGTCTTTCTTTCTATTCATAATTTCATTCAATAACTCAATTACATAGTTCAGTATAAACGAGAACCTTTTCTGTTCGGTGACCTACAGGAAGAAAGTTAACAAACAATTGAGAAGCGAAAGACCTGATAGTGCATAGTAATGGCTTACTATTCGAGTTCGCTGTAGAATGCGCCAAATAATGTATACATGCCCCGGTAGAACGCCTTCCTCCAGTCCTCACCCGTGAAAGGATAATCAGGCGTAATAACCGCTTGCCAAACAACCATGGTGGAGACCTAAAGAACAAATTTTAAAAAACTTTAAAAAACTCAACCTATCAAACAATCAATCCAAACGGCTATCAGTTAATTAATTATTAAATCAAACAGTTAAGAAACGAAAAACTAACAATCAATCAATGAACATGCAGACTGATAAACAACGAACCCCACCATTAATTAATCATTGACTATCTAAATAATAGTAGACATACTACAACCCAGTATTAGAACTCAATCAGTCAAATAGTTGATCAAATATAATATCCAAAGAATAGAGCAAGCTGAAATCTTACGAAAAACGGCATCATCATGACAATCCACTTTGGCAGGTCATGCTGGAACATAATCATACAAATGCGGACGAGTGGACCTAGCTGACGATTGAAAACGTAAAACATTTGCCAGACGCTGTAGTAGTAATACATTACGCCTGAAAAACAAAAGTGCTGATTAGTATACGTTAGAGTACTTAAAAAGTACACTTTGAAGCTTACCAAAGGCCAAAATGACCCGCCCGGCAAAAGGATGATCAACACGGTACGGCGCGATCCGATAAAGAAAGAACAGGACGTTAAAGACGGTCTGGAAGATGATATCGATGATACGAAGCGGAACATTCATCCTCCTCCGCCATAGAAAATCGTTAATTGTCCTAAAATGATAAGCAAAGTTAAATTTATATCTAGACATTTATAAAACGATACAATATTCGTTGTCAGCTATGTTTACAGTATGACATTACGCATCGAGATAACTAAGGTAAACATAATAAATACTATAACAGTGTAATAAAAATGTAATATATAAATAATTATATATCAATATATTATATGTATTATTATATATATGTTATATTATTTATATATATATATTATATATGTATTATGTTATATATAGATATATAAATGATTGTATTATATTTATTTATAAAAATGTATAGATAATTTATTGAATAATTAAGTCATGATCCATTGTGAAAGCAACAGTTTGTTTACTGATTCCAACGGAAAATAAATAAAAAAGTATGTATTACTCTTCATTACCGTACGACCAATTCCAGCCAGAGCAGGGCAGTCAATACGAACACGGCAATGTCCAGGCCAATGTTCGTGCAAGATGGCATCATCATGTCCGTGCCGATGACGATGAGGAATAGTACGTAGATGATGAACCAGG
>JBBQAH010000536.1:0-1963 GCA_038316145.1 Burkholderiales bacterium | reverse complement strand
GTCATCGATCGTGAGGTTCCGCGTGACGACGTCGGCGATCTGGAGCAGTTTCGCGGGATTGGACAGCGTGCCCTCGTCCTTGAGCTTGCGTGTCAGCGAGGACAGGAAGCCCTGCTGGGCTTTGATCCGGCCCAGATCGCCGCCATCGGCAAAGGCATGGCGGGTTCGCAGGAAGGCCAGCGCCTGCTCACCCTGCACCGATGAGGTGCCCTTGGGCAGCCTGAGCCGTGAATCGGGATCGTACACAGCGTCGCTGATGCAGACGCTCACGCCGCCGACGGTGTTGGAAAGTTCCTTGACCGCGTTGAAATCAGCCATCATAAAGTGGTCAATCTTGAGCCCGGTCAGTTTGTTGACCGTATCGACGGCGCAACCGATTCCGGCCTCGGACATCGCCGTGTTGATCATCGTGCCCGTCCGCGCAGGATATTCCGTTTTGGTCTTTGGATCCTTGCACTTCGGGATATCCACGAGCAGGTCGCGGGGGAAACTGACGACGTTGACCCGCTTGTTGTCGGCCGAGATGTCAACCAGCATCATGACATCCGAGTGGCCGTACCCCGTCGAGTCATCGGAGGTGCCATAGTCGGAGTTTTTTCCGTCGCGGGTGTCGGAGCCCAGGATCAGGATCTGCATCCGGTCAGTGGCGTCGCTGCTCACGGTCTCGCCAGCGCCCGTGCCGGCGCTCAGTGGCGCCTTGGTGATGTTCCCCTGCAGCCGGATGACCCAATAGGCCCCGAAGGCCAGCACGCCGACGAGCATAACAGCGACGACGCCGGTGCCGATTTTCAGCCAGGCCGGAGTTCCCCGGACAGCACCCAGATGGCGGGCCGGCCCGACCGAAGGGTCCTCCGAATGCCGGGCGGCAGCGCTGGATCGTGCCGGCGCGCCGGAATCGTGCGCACGGTTTTCAGGGGGACGAACCACGTGTTGAGCCTTCTTTCACAGACGGGAGTCTGCCAATTTTACTGTCCGAGTCTGTGAAAATACCCAAGGCGGCCATCCCCGGAGCGGCGCTGCGGGTTCGGTGCAGCCCGCGGCCGCCTGCCTAGAAGCCCAGTTTGACGAGTTGCTTCGGGTCCCGCTGCCAGTCTTTGGCCACCTTCACATGCAGATCGAGGTAGATCCGGGTTCCGAGCAATGCCTCGATGCCCTTGCGCGCGGTGGTGCCGACTTCGCGGAGCCGGGCGCCGCCCTTGCCGATGATAATGGCTTTCTGGGAGGGACGTTCGACGTAAAGGTTGACCCGGACGTCGAGGAACGGGCTGTCCTCCGGCCGGCCCTCGCGGGGAACGATCTCGTCTACGACCACGGCGAGGGAATGGGGCAGTTCGTCACGGACGCCTTCGAGTGCGGCTTCACGGATCAGTTCGGCGACCATCACGGCCTCCGGTTCATCCGTCAGTTCACCGTCGGGGTAGAGCATAGGCGACGGCGGCATGTGGCTGATCAGGACGTCGGCGACAGTCCCGACCTGGAACCCGTCGGTTGCGGACACCGGCACGATGTCCTTCCAGCCCTCGTCCCCCAGCACGCTGCGGCCCAGTGCGGCGACGGCGAGCAGTTGTTCGTTGAGCGCCTGACGGTCGACCGTGTCTGACTTCGTCACGATGGCGATGATCGGTTTGTTCCCGACGGCAGCGAGCTGCGCGGCGATGAACTTGTCCCCGGGGCCGATCTTTTCGTTCGCGGGCAGGCAGAAGCCGATCGCGTCGACTTCGGCGAGGGTGTCCGCGACGAGCTCATTGAGCCGCTTCCCCAGCAGGGTCCGCGGCCGGTGCAGGCCCGGCGTGTCCACGAGGATCAGCTGGGCATCATCCCGGTGCACGATCCCGCGGATGGTGTGGCGCGTTGTCTGCGGCTTCGCCGAGGTGATCGCGACTTTTTTCCCGACAAGGGCATTGGTGAGGGTGGATTTGCCGGCGTTGGGCCGTCCCACCAGGACCGAGAACCCGGCCCGGTA
>JBBQAH010000422.1:0-6050 GCA_038316145.1 Burkholderiales bacterium | reverse complement strand
CCTAAAACTTATAAAACTTAACTTATCTTTTTTACCACTTCCACTCACCTGACCCCTTAAAGCACCGTACCTCGTACCCAATTTCAGATGACGTCACACCACCTGGACTGTGTCCACTGGGTTATCGGTTCACGTACGAGTTATTTCGCCCGTTATGTCAACGCATTTACACCGAGGGCCGGTCATGGTCGGAAGCGGATCGCATTTGCCGGCAAGACCGAGCCCATCTAGGCACGGCCCCGTATTACGGAACGTCACCGGCCAACATCACTCACTGGTGGATCAACTGGAAACAGAAGGATTCCATGTCATCATCAGCCCTCGCAACTATAGATGGACCATTATTTGGGTTTTTAAAGGTGCCTCCGGGAGTGGAAGACTGGTATAAGGAGACTATCTACGGGCAAGACCGTCATGTCGGGATACGACGACTGGCCAGTCTCGCCGAGATTGTTAGGCTGGAGTTTGAGGTTTATCCCAATACGGAAATGTAAGCACTTTGCAGCAGGGAGTCATATATTAAAGCGTGTAACGGTTATGATTAGTGTGCAACCCGTTTTTTTCTTGTAGCATTACTACACTCCATTACAGCAATTTTATTTTGCGTTATTCCTAATTCACAATTACTCCTTCAATATAAATAATATAAATAATATTAATTACACGACATTTTGGTACAACGATCACATTTTTATAGAATTGTTATCGTGTTTTATAGAGGAGCGGATTTCTCTAACGCACTGAACTTTCAATATCGTACAAATATAGAATTTTAAACTACAAGGAGTTGTGCACAGTTTTGGACAAAGGGTTTTTTTTGTGTAATTTTGGACAGTTTTGTTTTGCGTACAACTTTGTAATTTTTCATCCGATTCAAACTAAAATTGTCTCCAACAATGAGAAAATGTTGTAAAACATGCATAGACCTCAAAAAGCTAAGTTTCTAGACTTCAAAACATAAAAAAATTCAAAAAGTGCTATCTCAAATATCCAGGTTTTTGAGATGGGTTCCTTTGACAAACTATCAACCTGTTCATAGTTCGAAAACATGACATTTTCGGCTTGATGCATTTTCTGCAAGACTTGCTTAATCAAATAAGACGGTCGGGGCATGGATCGCCCCGAAAATGAGTGAGTAATTTGCAAAACAAAACTGTCCAAAATTACACAAAAAAAACGCCTTGTCCAAAATTGTACACAACTCTCGTACAGATCCGATACATGTATTTCTTCACAGAAAAATAACTGACACATTGCGGGGTATCCGTAATCGGCAGAATGTTTTCATGCATTCCCCTGCTTTATTACTATGTAGAAAGAGGTATTATCTTATGCTGTTCGGGGAAATTCTACGGGTGAGGGGCGATTCTACGGGTAGTGGGACGCAATGGAATCCCACTGCTCGGTGCGCTTCCCTCCGGATAACCAACGGAAACAATAGCAACTTGCTCACCTTGTCACCGCAGGACTGCAAGGCCAGCCTCTCATTCGTCTGCGAGCTCAGCATTCGCAACATCCAGAAATCGATCACCAGTCTGGAGCAGGGCTTGACGGACAGCTCTGCGGAAGCTGTTTCGTATTACAACGAAATATGGATGTCTTCTGAAATCCAGTTCCAGCTAGCGGGTATGACGGAGGAGCAGCGCAGACAAATAAAAGTCACCACCCTGGTTAATGGCACATATTTTCCAGCAGCCTTGTATCGGACATGTAAGTCGTGACCTTTTTTGGCGTACATTGCTTCGTTTAATTTTAGATCTGATTTTACATTACGGGACATCGTTTAATTAATTCTATTCTGTTACTGTACCGCTAAAATTGTCTATGTATGGGTTTTATATACATCGTATATATCGTTTAGCTCTTTTCTTAATACAAATCCCAATAACGTAAGTATTAATTATATCCATTTATCGTACCCAATAATAGAGCTTCGTAATTAGTTAATAATGATAATACACTCATTTTTACAAGTAATGCTAGTCTTTTATAGACTGCAGATTCATTTATTTACATACAATCTTATATAAAAACTCATTCTACTCGTTCGTCCTACAGTACAACCTCCGAAAGGGCCGTGACGGAATGCAGTGGATTTCTACTCGTTTGTGTCATATTCTGTCTTGTACTCAAACGAACGAGTAAAAATGCACTGATACGAACGCAATTGCCTTATTGGAGGTTCTACTGTGTATTATTATTTCATGTACAAGGATTGGCACTCATTTCCGGACAGCGTGTTTTGACTCTCAATTCCGGACATTTTTTATGCCTGCTTTTTTACTTCTGATCTGATTCAGCCCACACTGGCCTTAATCTAACGGGAATAATTACATACAAATTTAGAAATCAAGAAAGGTGTAGTTTTCAAAGTTTAAATATCCGCAAACGTGAAAAAGTCCATCTCAGATATCCGCCCCCCGGTTGTTGTTTGTTTTTTTTAGACGAACAATTTCATCATTTTCAAGTTGAAAACTTGCACTTTGTTGGATTCGGCTTTTTCTTCAAATTCTTATCGTTCGATTTTTATCTCAGTTTGGGTTGAATCAGTTGAGAAGTGAAACAGTTATTTGTGTCCGGAACTGGGAGTCAAACACGTTGTCCGGAATTGGGTGCCAATCCTTGTAACGGTAACGTAACGTCTATAGACATTTAGAGAAACTCGTTTGTTTGTTTGTTTCAACGTTTTTCGTGTTCATTATTTGTTGGCAGACCAGCCGTGCCAAGACCTCTTCCCGTACACCGCCGTCAGCGCCACCCTCGCCGCAGCAGCCAACAAAACTGCCCGAGTACGCCGCTGGTCCACCACCCTCGTCGAAGGCCCACAAAGCAGCACCTGCTACTTCGTTCCACAGGCAATCCAATCTTTAACGAATGCAGAATTTGGGACCACATGGGAAAATCTCTTAGGGACCGACTATGAGACCGCGCAGGCTCAATTTTGTCGGCCCCTGAATGCAACCCTTGTCCGGAGCCTCTCCTTCGGGCAGCAATTTTACTCGCGATACCTCTTACCCCTCGCGTGGCGGGACTTTGGCGTTTCAGTGCCTCACTGGACGGACGCCATGGCCCAGGTCACTGACCCCGGTGACGGATTGCCGGTGCGGGAGCTCTGGCAGTGGTCGGATGGTCGTAACCTGACCGGGGACACGATCTGGGTAGGAAACCTGACCGGAGACTCCAATTGGGCCGGGCCGCCGCTGCAACGCCCGGGAGCACCACTGGCGCTCGCTGAGGGCCAGGCCGCACCACCGAACATCACCTGTGCCACGGAAAAGTCCTTCGGCCACATTTCCGGGTCGGAATTCGCGGCGACCTCCGTCCCGTGGCAACGTTTCACCTGCCGCGGCACGGCTCTCCCCATTTGTCAGCGGACCCTGGCCCGTTCGGTGGCGGCGCTCGATTTTACTCCCCGGGTCATCCTAAAGGTCCTGGCCAGCCGCATGGATAGCGTGGCGAACCAGCTGCTGGCCGCGGAGCCCGTGAGGGACCTGATCGTGGCGGAGTGCACGGTGGACCGGGGAGCCCTGCTAAACGCGAACAGTATCGCGTTTTTTGTGCCTTTTTTTAAGACCCTGGTGGAGCCCATCAACGCGGCCCTGTACATGGTCCGTGACGGGAAGCACAGTGGTGGGGACCCGGTGGGCTCGCTGCTGAGCGTGGACTGCTTCTTTGGCGGTTCCCTGGTGGAGTGTCCGCAGCGGGATAGTTCTCCCGGTCCAGACACCAGCATGATGCGAGGGTGGAACTGGAACTGGAATGAGATGTTGCAACTGTCTGGCTACTATCACTGTGCTGTGCTGTTGCGTGAAACTCTTCAGTGGGTGAGTTTATATATATTCGATGACCAATAGCAGAATGTACTCCCAAATTAGGGAGGAGCCTCGGTACCGGCAGACGCTCGCTACTGATACAAGGGTAGTGAGGTCGCTGATACAGTCGACGGCGAAACTTGATGCGGTTCTCAGCGGTAAAATACCTGACTCGGGCGGGTCTTTCCTAAGTTGAGCTGTGTTCTGATTCAGGTACAGTAAACCTCCCCTAACTAAATGACGTAGGCAGTGGACTTCTACTCTTTTGTCTCATACTCTGAATTGTACTGTATGACTCGGACAACCGAGTAAAAATCCACTGATGACGTCATTCAATTATCGGATCTTTTGCTGTATCTTTCGTCTTTAAAATCTGCAACAAGTGTGTACGCCGACCTTTACAAGTACTCGTATACACAATGCAAGTATTAATCAACGGACGCCGACGCCGCTCGACGGTCGGACTTTGGTTCTTTATAAAAAATAGTTACAGGGATTTCGCCCAAGTATAAGTCCCGATGACATGCCTCACTTCCAGACACTGCACTGTCATCAGCTCAAAGAAAAATCTCAATCTGGTGACTGATTCGGAATTTAGAAAGGATTTGCAAATAGTTCTCACTTGGGGAACATCGCACAGGTTGAAACAGCACATACTCCAAATCAAATAAGGATGTTGCCCATCCCTAGGAGAGTTGCAAAAGACATATGAACACCTCGACTGAAAGTCCTGTTGGCCAGGAGAATAAAACTAATTTTTATTGTTTACCATACGGGTCTATGGTTGATTGACTTGATTGATTGGGTAAGCGGTTTGTATGGCTAAGATCGGCAAAATCAACTTTTTTTGAAACTTGACAGATCTGTTCGGCTAAACCATCCTGAAGATACTTGTCTGCTTTGAATCTGATGGCGTTGTCAGAATTGATTTTCTTCAACGGATAGCCGAGATATTGGGCATGAAACCTGTCAGGCGGAAGATCCCGATAAATCGTCATGCCCGATATCTCGGTTCCCCGCCGAAGAAATTCAATTCTGACATCGCCATTAGATTCAGAATTGAGAGGCACCTTCAGCATGGTTCAGCCGACAAAATATGTGGAGTTTCAATAACGAAACGAAAATAGTGAAACAAAACTGAATAAGTTCCGTATTTACTGCGTAAACCGCGGTTGAATTCGCTTCCGGCAAAACTGGGGCACTTTCCAAAGTATAAATCCATCATGCATCTGGTAGGCCGCCATCTTAAAAGATACTTTGACAGACACCGTCTGAGAAATTCGTCTCCAGTATTCCAGGGACCCGTGCATGCCATCGTTCTTTACATCATGATTCAGCAGACTATTTTTCCTATTCAATGCCACCAAGGACTTGACAAACGATCAAGGGAGTGAAAAGTTATGAGCGGTCAAAGTGAAAAGCTCATACTTTTTCCACGCAAATCCAATTTATACTTAGGCAAAATCTCTGTACTCTGTACATCTCGAAAATATACTTCCTCCGAGAACCGATCTTTTTTGTCGCGCGACGAGTTGGCGCGGAGAGGAACCGTACGTGAAAACAAATTGTCAAGGGACGAATCGTAATGGGACGATTCTTGGCGTGCAACGAATTGTGGTGGTCTGAATCGTTACGTAATCCGTCCACACAACAGATACCTCTCCCCAGACACCAAGCTGAACAACACGACCAAGTGGCCACCGCCCCGACTCACGCACAGACTGGTCAATGAAATGCCCAGGAAAAATAACCCCGATGACCTTTCAAAGAAAGGGACTCTTCGATCACTGGACTTTTCTGTCATGGAAATCAAACGACCGAGAACCGTCTGGCGCCTGATTTGTCTGGAGGTAACGTGGCACGGCAGTTGCCGTAACTTTTCAACTTCTATTTCAGCATCATTCCCCTCCGATTCTGCTGCGGGACAGCGGACTGCGGTTTGCGTTTCAAGTTCATTCCGCCGTGTTTGCCGGCGAAACGGGGACAGAATTGGCCAATCTGCGGCGGCTCATGAGGACTCTATTGCTGGACTGGCTGGACGCGAACGACACGCAGTCTGACGGACTTTCCCTCGCTTCAGCGATGGCTGTGTCCATCCAACAGCGAACACCAGCGGA
This sequence comes from Burkholderiales bacterium, assembly GCA_038316145.1. Taxonomy (GTDB): domain Bacteria; phylum Pseudomonadota; class Gammaproteobacteria; order Burkholderiales; family Burkholderiaceae_C; genus Pseudaquabacterium. The sequence goes on along the minus strand of JBBQAH010000422.1, from coordinate 121 downwards.
TCTTCGCATAATGGATCATGGAGACAATGGGTTTCTCCCACCGGCCCTTATGACCTACCATCTGGTGTTGCACAGCCTGACCGTGGGAAGTGAGACACCGGCGACAGGTCCTGCATCGACC
>JBBQAH010000209.1:0-3978 GCA_038316145.1 Burkholderiales bacterium | reverse complement strand
TCGCCGCTCAACGCGCTGGCCAGCCAGGCCCACCCCGAGATCAACAGCGCCGACCACAGCGCCACCTGCCTGGGTGGCAGCGTCTCGGCGCTGGGCGAGTTTGGCAGCCACAGCCTGCTGCTGGCCGCCACCGACCAGGACGGTATCGGCATCGCGGCGATCCAGGCCGTGACCCGGTCGGCGATGACCGGTGGTGCGCCGCTGCCACCGCCCGCACCGCCGTCGGCACCGGCCCCCTGCGTGGTGCACCAGGTTGTCGGCGCGTTGATCCGCACACCCGCCAGCGCCGGCCTGTCGCTGTCCAAGGCAGCCACCACGGTCGAGCTGCTGGCGCCAGGGGTCTGGGCCAAACCCGATCCGGCCACCCCCGGCGCCTGGGTGGCCCACCTGGATTACCAGGCAATCAACGGCTTGGCGTTGCGCCTGCGGCTGGCCCCGGTCGCTGCGCCCACACCCGCCAACAGTGCCGAGATCGCGCTGTTGCTGCCAGCGTTGCCCTTTTTCCGGGCCGACGACAAGACCTGGCTGCGCTGGACCGGCGCGCTGCCGGCCAACCTGGGCACAGGCGCGCATGTGCTGTCGCTGATCACCAGCGCTGGCAGCGGCGCCACTGCAGCGTCTGTCACCGTCAGCCGCAACATCGTGCTGGTGGCCTGACGGTCTGCCGAATCAGAACCCGACCATGGCCATCACCCGACAAACCCTTTTTGGCACCGACCTGCTGCTGCGCGACGGCGCAGGCGGCGCCGACCTCGGCCTGCAAGGCCCCGTCGGCGCCTCGGGCGACATCGCCCGTGCCAGCGGCAATGACAACATCATTCAGGCCTTGACGATGCGGTTGCGGGTTCGCAAAGGCGAGCTGACGCTGCTGGGCTGGCCCGACTTCGGATCGCGCCTGCATGAGCTGATCGGCGAGCCCGACCTGCCGCGCACCCGCCTCAAAGCCCAGGTCTTTGCCCGCGACGCGATCGAGGCCGACCCGCGTGTGCTCAAAGTCGAGGCTGTGGACGTCGTGCGTCTGCCGGGAGAGCGCCAGATCCTGCGGCTGATGTTGACGGTGCGGGTGATCTCGACGACCTCGATGACGCGGCCGCTCAACCTGGTCTACGCGCTGGCACTGGACGGCCTGTCGGCCACTGTCATCGGGGCCAGCGAGGTGGGCTCGCCGGTGTTGGGCAACGCCAGCCCGGGCGGATTGGAGACCCCATGATCGACGTCGGACACCCCTTCTCGCGCAGCTTTGCCTCGCTGGCCGACTCGCTGCAGGACAGCCTGCTGCTGGGTGTCGAGCAGCCAGGCGCGCTGGAGCTGATCTACCGCAGCAGCACGGCGGCCTACCCGATCAAGGGCGCCGGCCCGGTCAGCGGCCTGGCCCGCCAGATCAGCGGCTTCGTGGCCGGCAAACCGGCGCTGTTCACGCTGGACACCCACTACGTTTATGCAGTGGGCCAGCTGGTCTGGCAGCCGCTTGACACGGCCGACCCGGCTTTTGCCGCCGGCTGGTTCCCCGACGACAACTCGCGCCTGACGGTGGGCTACCTCTACCGCGACCTGCCCTCGGGCATCACCGACTTCAACGCCGGCAGCGTGGCCGGCACGCTGGTGCGGGCGGTGTCGCGTGAGCTCAAGCTGCTCTACGAGCAGATGGACCAGGCCTACCAGCGGGCCTTTATCGACTACGCCCAGGGCGTGGCGCTGGACAACGTGGTGGCGCTGCTGGGCATCTCGCGCAACCTGGCGCTGCCGGCGCTGGGCGAGGTGACGTTCACGCTCAAGAAAGCGCCCCGGGCCGATGTGGCGATCCCAACCGGAACCCGTGTCGCCGACGCCCGCGGCCGGGTCTTCAAGGTCAGCGCGCCGGGCCTGATCCCGGCGGTACTGGTCCAAACCCTGCCGGGCGCCAGCGTGTTGCACGCCGTCCAAGCCATCGCCAGCCTGGTGCATGTGCGGCTGTCGGGCAGCACGGCCAATCTGGCCACCGTGCCCAGCGCCACCGGCAAGCCCTTCGGCAATGACGGCCAGACCGTGACGCTGGCTGCTGCGCCAGCAGCAGGCAGCACACTGGTGCTGAGCTATCTGGCCAAGACACCGACGGTGACGGTGCCGGTGGTGGCGCTGGACACCGGGCCCGAGGGCAACCTGGGGTCGGGCAGCCTGACGGTGATGCCCACACCACCGCGCGGCGTGGACGGCGGCGTCAGCAACCTCAAACCGCTTGCCGGCGGTGAAGCGGCCGAGGCCGACGAGCCGCTGCGCGAGCGCGCCAAGCACGCGCTGGAGCGGGCCGGCAATGCCACCCTCAACGCCATCCGCTTTGCCGTGCTCAACGTCGACGGCATCGACAGCGTGGAGGTGCGCGATTTTTCGGTCGATCCGGCCATCCCGCTGGGCGAGGTCTGGGTGCGCTATGCCACCGGCAAGCCGGCGCTGCAGGCCGAGGTGGACGAGGTGGTGGACAAGACCCGCGCGGCCGGCATCAAGGCCCGGGTGACGCAGGTGTCCACCGTCACGCTGTCGGGCGTGCTGCGGGTCATCCCCGATGTCAACGGCGGCAGCAAGGACGCCATGGCCCGCTACAAGGCCTCGGTGGTGGCGGCACTGGCGGCGCTGGGCATCGGTGAGTCGGTATCGCCGCGCAAGCTGGCGTCCAGGGTGTTCCAGGTGGCCGGGCTGGCGGACGTGGGCGAGGTGCAGCTGTCGTTCCAGCGCGGTGCCGGGCCGGTACTGCCGATTGCCACCGACCCGTTCCTGATCGGTGCCGATGAGCAGGCCCGGCCCGACGAGGGCGCGATCAGCGTGGCGCTGCTGCAGGCCCTGGCGGTAACCGGTACCGCCACGCTCAGCCAGGGCAGCGGCGCGCTGGTCTGCACACTGCGGGTGCTGGGCGACGACGGCGCGCCGGTGACGTTCCGCCAGTTCCAGCTGGCGGTGGTCGCAGCGGTGCGCGGCAAGCCGGCGGCCACGCCCAACCAGCCTTTGCAGCAGGTGGCGCAGGTCAGCGGCACGGTCACGTTCACCGCCGCCAACCAGGCGCTGGCCAGCTTTGCCGCCCTCAGCATCCCGGGCCTGGCGGGGCTGGACGTGGCCTCGCTGGAAGTGGTGGTGCAGGCCGCCGCCTACCCCGGCGTTCGGGCCGGCAGCCTGCATTTGCAGCAGGTGGCCTGAGGCCGCGCGCCGCCGCTGACACCCAGACCCGACCCAACCCAACCCAGCCCGCCTCGCCGCCCGCCATGTCCTTCAAGACTGACCGACTCGTTGCGCTGTTCCCGGATGCCTACGCATCGGGCGAGGGCGCGTCGCTGCTGCACGGTGTGCTGGACGCGCTGGGCGCCGAGCTGATGCGGGGCGACGCCGGCATCAAGGACCTGCTCAAGTCGCACTGGATCGACTACGCCCGCGGCGGCGGCCTGGACGGCCTGGGCGCGCTGATGGGCGTGGAGCGCCGGCTGCTGCCCGACGGCACACCCGAGGCCGACGACACCTTCCGGCCGCTGCTCAAGTCCACCGTGCCGTCGTTCATCGGCGGCGGCACGGTCGAGGCGGTCAAGGGCGCGGTGCGTGCCGCACTCGGCTTGCCCTACGACCTGGCGCTGTTCGCCCAGCAGTTGGCCGGCCCGGGTGGCAGCATGCCGCCGGCCACCGCCGCGCTGATCCAGGGCCTGGCCGGGCTGGTGCGGGTCGAGGAATTTGCGCCCAAGCTGGAGCTCATGCTGGGCGCTGCCACGCCCACGGTGACGGGCAGCACGGTCACGCTGAACCTGGACTTCCCGACCATCGACCCGCAGCCGCCGCGCATCGAATGGGCCTTCCCTGCGGGCGGCGGGCGCTGGCTGTCGCTGATCCGCCAGGACACCGGCACGGGTGTGCGCAGCCTGGGCAACTTCGAGGTGCCGCCGGGCACCACGCTGCTGCTGTCCGGCGGCACCGCCGCCACGTTTTCAGCCTCGATCGGCTCGACCGATGTCAGCGCCCGCTTTG
>JBBQAH010000416.1:0-1824 GCA_038316145.1 Burkholderiales bacterium | reverse complement strand
GAAGCTTCTATTTCGGAAAATACGGTACGTCATATATATCGAGGTTCGGCGAGCGACGGCGGTCAGTTCCACCTCATTAAGCCGTAATGGGGTTATATGAGAGTACACTAAGCGTAATCCTAAAAAACGGCCTTTCGCACGATATAGATTTCCGGTGCTCGGTACACTGTATTCATAATTTATATACTTTTGAATATACTGTACCGGATGTAAACCTTATTTTTGGAATAACTTTAAGGAGCGACAGCGTGTGACTGGTAAATGAAAAAATTGCTGTTTTTTATTTATTACACAGGGATTTAAGTTGTCGTTGGGAAAGCCAATTGGCACATGGGCCGAAGCCTTCGTTGTTGGGGAGAATTTTCCCTTGTCCTGATAACGATAATTTTTATTCGCGTGCTAACTGGATGGTATGGCGGACGAGACTTTTATTAAAAATTTTCGCACACCTCGAGTACACTTTTAAATCCAAAACGGCTAAAACAGTTTGGCAGACAATTCATTAGATTTGCTTGCATGGTTCGCATTTTTTAAAACAAGTCACAGTGACAGGGAAATTTTCGGATTTGCCCATTGCTGGCAACAAGCTACATAGTTTCGACATTAACACTTGTCGATTGATTGATTGATTGTTTAACAAAGCATGATTTTCAGATTTACCAGAACCCCTCTGATTTCTTTCTGGGGACTTCGTCTGGCCCGAAAACGCTGCAGTTGATTCGCAATAACCTTCTCGACAAGTGAAAACTTTCAAATTGGTTTTTCTTTCTGGTTCTTTGTTTTTATTGATCATTGTCTCGAGCACTTTTTCAAAACACGGTTCGTCGGGTATATTTCCCGGTACTCTCCCGCCTTATTGAAAACTTCAATCGTGTGCAATAAAACATGTCTAGGATATGTTCAGCCATCGTAATGCCGAAGACTGCCTAAGATTTTGATGTTCCAGTTTTGAAAAATTTCAGTCGAAACAGTTTCCAAAAATAAGGCTTACACCCGGTATGTCCGGCATGAATAATAAGTTTCATAGTAGACTTACATATAAGGGTGCTTTCTTAAAGTTCGTGAAATCCCGTCAATAAGACTTTTTCTCAGAGTTGATTTTAGAAAATCGAAATGATCGAATTTTTCTGCATAACTAAACCACATTTCACGGTAACTAGCAAGCCGCATTATAAAACGCAATCAAGACAAGTTCGAAACCAAGCATAGGCTTGTGGTTACCAATCCAATGGTTTTTTAGATCATGTGAATTGCACGTTATCTTTTTTTGAAAGATGACTTGACTGACAGAATTACACAAACTTCAAACAGGCCGTCCACTGGAGAAACAATAAATACATTAAGCGTACGAATACATTACACCTAATTTGTAATGATATTTACAGTATAGGCACCTCGCATTCCGGTAATTATATTCACTTGCATTGTATACTGTACCACAGCATTTTCTGCATTCTACTGGATTATTATATACAGTAATAATATAATATACGGCGGAATTCTATAACTTCCTGATAGTTATTATTGTGAAACGGTAGACTGTAATTGTAAAGAACATTTGCAGCTGGGTACTAAAAGATATGAGGGTTTCTTTTATCCTTTAACATTACGAGGCTTGGCGCCTGGGATGGCCCTCCCCCGGAAAATGTGCCCTGGGATGGCCCTCCCTGTATCTTTCGAACTGTGGCAGCTACGGCTAATCTGAATAGCTCATTCGATGCCCACGCATCGATTTACCTAGTGGGATGAATGTTAAAATTTCAAAAATTTCAAAAATGAATTTGTAGTTGAAAATACAAAAATATCAATTTTAATTTCATTTTG
>JBBQAH010000087.1:0-13013 GCA_038316145.1 Burkholderiales bacterium | reverse complement strand
TTGCAGGATGCGGGCGCCCTGCTCGGCCAGCTGCGCCGCTTCGCGCAGGCGCCCCAGGCTGGCGGCCTGGGCGCTGGCACGTGCCAGCCAGGGTGCGGCGGGCACCGCCTGGCCGGCGGCCAGCCAGTGCCCGGCCACCCGAGCGGGCTCGCCGCCGTCCTGGGCCAGCAGGGCGGCCACCTGGGCCTGCAGGGACCGGGCTATCACCTCGGGCAGTGATTCGTGCGTGGCCTGGGCAATCAGGTCGTGGGCAAAGCTTTCGCCCTTGAGCACCTGCGCGGCTTCCAGCTCGGCCCAGGCATCGGCCAGGGCCAGCGGGTGCTGGTTCAGCAGCTTGGCCACCCGCGTGGCCGATGTGTCCTGCCCCAGCACCGCCACGCAGCGTGCCACCTGCCGGGCGGCCGCGCTCAGCCGCGCCAGGCGCAGCTGGATCAGGCGCAGCACGGTGGGCGCCACCGGCCAGACTGCCGGCGCCGTGGTCGGGTCGGGCAAGGCCTTGAGGGTCTCCAGCACAAACAGCGGGTTGCCGCCGGTATGGCGGTGCAAGGTGCGGGCATGCGCCGCGCTGGCCCAAGGCGGTGGGCCCACCGATGTGACCAGGCGCTGCACGGCCTCGACATCCAGCGCGGCCAGTGCCAGCACCTGGGTGTTGGAAGCCTGCTGCAGGGCATGCACCCAGGCCAGCAGCGAGGCATCGCCCTCGCCCGGTCGCAGGGCCAGCAGCCAGGCGCAGCGGCCGGTGCCGGACAGGCCTTGCAGCAGCTCGATGCTGGCGCCGTCGGCGTGGTGCAGGTCGTCCAGCAACAGCGCCGCCAGACCCTGGGTGATGGCCGTGTCCAGCAGCTGCTGGGCCGCCGCGCGCAGGCGCGCGGCCGGCTCGTCCAGCGCCGGAGGTGCGGTGGGTTCGGCCCATTCGGGCAGCAGGTGGGCCAGCGCCGCCCGCGCCCGGGCATCGGATGGCAGCCCGCCGTGCGACGCCAGTGCGCGCAGCCAGCGCCTGGCCAGGGCATAGGGCACGGCCTGGTCGCCCGGCCGGGCAGCCACCACCAGCACGGCCCGCGCGGCCTGCTGCTGGGCCATAACCTCGATCAGGCGGGTCTTGCCGATGCCGGCCTCGCCGATCAGCAGCACCGTGGCGCGCTGCTGCAGGTGGCCCAGCAGCGCCTGCAGCTCGGCCTCGCGGCCCGCCAGCTGCGGTGGGCGCTGCAGGGCGGCCCCCAGCAGCGTCGGCGCTGGCCGGCCCGGCGCCGGGCTGCGCGCCTGCTGGATCAGCTGCAGCAGGGCGGTGGTCTGGGCATCCGGCTGGGCATCCAGCTCGTGCGCCAGCAAGCGGCGCAGGCGCTCGTGCTGGGCCAGGGCCTGGTCGGTCGCGCCGCGCAGGTAGTGCAGCCGCATCAGTGCACGGTGGTGGGCCTCGGCGAGCGGGTCGAGGGCCAGCATGCGCTGCACCTGGGCCAGCGCCTGGTCGAACTGCTGCGCAGCCTCGGCCGCCTGCGCGCGTGCGGCCAGGGTCTGCAACTGCTCGGCGCGCGCTTGCTCGCGGGCCTGCTGCAGCCAGTCCGACAGGCTGCCCGATCCGGGCGCCGACCAGCCGGCCAGCAGCTCGCCCGCGTCGGGGTCGCCCGGCGGCAGCAGCTGCACGCCGGGCGCCAGGGCCAGCACGGCGTTGCCGGTCCACCAGGGGCTGCCGCCGGCCGCCTTGAGCCGGTGCAGGCATTGGCGCAGGTTGGCGCGGGCCCGTGCCTCGGCCGCATCGGGCCACAGCAGCTGGGCCAGCTGTCCGCGCGGCTGCGGCCCCTGCAAGGCCAGCACGGTGGCCAGCAGCCCGGCCTGGCGGTCGAGGGCTTGTTCGGGCGCGCCGGCCTGCAGCAGGGCCGGCGCGCCGGTCAGGCGCAGTTGCAGAGGCATGGGCTGGCGCGTGGGCGGGGGCGGGGGCGTGGGCTGGCGCTCGGGCGGGGGCTGGGGCGGGGGCTTGGTGGGCAATGATCGGCACAGGGCGTCACGGCAGCGTCACGCGCGGGCCTCGTGGCCCTGCCTGCGCCAACATTGTGGGTGTAGGCCGCGCCCCGCGGCACGCCGCACATCGCCCCTGTCGCCCGCCCCGCCGAGGACACCCCCATGCCAACCCCCACTCCCGCCCACCAGCGGGTGCTCACCCGCTTGATCGACCCGCCCCGGCAGCCGCTGTTTTCGCTGCCGGACCGAGCCGGCCCTGATCACGCAGTGGTTCACCCCACCACCCTGGAAGGCCCTTGCCGCCGACGTCGACCTGCGCCCGGGCGGTGCCAGCCTGATCACGATGCAGGGGCCCGACACGCTGGCCGCCACCCTCTGACCGCCCCGCGCACGCTATCGACGACGATCCCGTGCCCTTTCCAGGCGGGCACGGGCGCTGGCCACCAGACCGGCGATGCCGTCCGGGAACAGGCACAGGAACAGGATCAGCACGACGCCATAGAGCAATGGGGTGTTCGCCGTGCGCAATGAACTGGCGGACGCGCCGACCACGAGAAAGATGAACTGCAGAAAGACGGCGCCGAACAAGGCGCCGCTCAGCGAGCCGAGCCCGCCGACCGCGATCCCGATGAGCAGGCCGAACGACAGAAACAAGCCGAACATGCCCGGCGCGACATACCGCATGGACAGCGCCGCCAAGCCGCCCGCCAGGCCCACCAGCATGGCACTCAGGCCGAAGATCACCGCCTTGTAGTAGGCACTGTTGATGCCCATGGACTGCGCGGCGATTGGATGGTCCCGAATGGCGATGGCTGCGCGACCTACACGACCGCGCAGCAGATTGAACGTCAGCCAGAACGACAGTGCGACAAACAGCAAGGCCAGCAGATAGATCCATTGGTCGAAACGCAGCGGCAGCCCGAACGGCGCACTGGGTTCGTCGATGCCCAGGCCTTGGGTACCACCGGTCCAGCTTTCGATGCCCTTCCACTTGACCAGGCTGGGCAGCGCTGCGCCCAGGGCGAACGTGGCCATCGCCAGGTGCACCCGCTGCAGCCTGAGCAAGGGCAGACTGAACAAAAAGCCGACCCCCAGGCAAACGACGCCGGCCACCGGCACCGCAACCCAGTGCGCCACACCCGCATGCACGACGAGCAAGGTCGTCGCATACGCGCCGACCGCGTAGAACGCACCGTGTCCCAGCGATATCTGGCCGTTGTAGCCCACCAGCAGGTTCACCCCGATCAGCGCGAGCGCATAGATCAAGATGTTGGTGAACCGGAAAAGTTGAAAGTCGGTTGCCAGCAAGGGCACCGCTGCCAGTATTGCCAGCACGACAGCGACAACCGCGACGACCGCGACGGTCCTTGTGTCGCCTGGCCGCCAGCGGCGCATCGCCATCGACACGCGTGTCATGGGCCCGTGCTTTCGGGTGTGCCTTTTGCCGTGCAGGACATGCTGCTCCCAGAGAGTGAAGTGAGCAGCACACGCCGCCACCAGGAGTCGGCGATTCAACCATACGCCCCATCGACGCCGCCCCGGCCATGGCGTTGTGGCAGCGGCCTTGAATGAAAAGCTGCAAGCCCCATGCGCCCCGGATCGCGACTTGGGCGTCCGATGCTCGAACAAGACAACAGTCCGCCCCTGCGTGACCGCGCTTCGGCTGCTCACCTGCATCATCGAGGCGCTTCAGCTGCAGCGGGTCTTGGGGACCGCGAGGGCTTTCCGAAGGGTGAAATCGGTCGGCTGTTGGCCCTGATGCATGAGATTGACCACAATGCGCTGTCCGACCTGCTCAAGCCCCTCAGGGAAGGTCGCCCGTGATCCCATGCCCGCAGTTGGTCAGCTTTTGGCCAATGTGCCAATGTGCCAATGTGCCAATGTGCCGCGCGGTCTTTTGGACGCCTCAGCCTTTTAAACCCCCAGGAATTGACCATGCCCAGCGCGATGTATGCCCACGCCGTCCCCGTCTTCAAGCAAATGCTGGCGGCCCTGAAAGCCGTACTCTCGCTGGCCGAAGCCCACGCCGTGGCCAAATCGATAGAGCCTGACGCGCTGCTGCAGGCGCGGCTTTTCCCCGACATGTTTCCGTTGCTCAAACAGGTTCAGATCGCTGCCGATTTTGCGCGCGGCATCTCGGCCCGTCTGGCCGGTGTTGGTGTGCCAGCTTTTGACGGCAAGGAAGTCAGCTTTGCCGGTCTCGACCTGCTGCTGACCCAGACTCTGGCTTTTCTGGACAGCCTGAACCCGGCGCAGTTTGACGGCAGCGAAACGCGAGAGATCGTGTTGCGTCCCGGCACGCCCAAGGAGCGGACGCTGAGCGGCCAGGCCTATCTGGCCCACTACGGCACGCCGCAGTTTTTCTTCCACGTCACCACCGCCTACGACATCCTGCGCCACAACGGGCTGGCGGTAGGCAAGCGCGACTACATGGGTGCCTATTAGCCCGGTTGTTCTCGTGCCATGCCGCCTCGGTCAGGCCGGCAGGGCCACTGCGGTGGCGTTGGCCGCTGCCAGCACCCGCTTGGCCGAAGATCTTGCCCGGGCTGGACAAGGTGGTCGGCGACTGCTGTCGAGATCAACATGGCGGTGCCGCCGGCCCGCAGCATCGATGTGTGCATCTCCCAGCTGCGCCGCAAGCTGGAGGCGGACGCGCAAAACCCAAAAAACATCAAGACGGTGTACGGCGCGGGTTACATGTTTTCGGCGGCGGTGAGCTGGTCCTGACAGGTGCGGGGCGGGGGTAGAGTTGACGCTGATCAACTGGAGCTTCGACATGACGTACCGGGCAGCGCGCCCGGCTGCAACCCGAGGCCCGCCAGCCCGAACACCGGCATCGGCACCATTCAGGGGTCGGGTCTGGCCACCTCGATAGGCGCCTTCACCGTCACGTCGGTGGACTGTGTGCGGTCCGCCAGCCCCTACGGGTTCTTTCCGCCGTTCCACTTCAGCAGCCGGGTGTCGACGCTCACCGCAGCCAATGGCGACCAGATTGTCGCGGCGTATGCCGGCACGGCCGATTTGCAGCCCACCGGCCTGCTGCAGCTGTCGGGCACCTACACCTTCACCCGCGGCACCGGCCAGTTTGTGGGTGTCAAGGGCAGTGGCACGCTGCTGGGCGTCGAAGACATCAGCGCGTTTCCTGCCAAAGGCTTCGTCACCTTCGTCGGGACGATTTCGCGCTGATTGCCGCGCTGGCCGACGCGCTGGCCGACGGGTTGGCTGACCCACCGACACCGCTCGGCCGCAACGCGGCTGCGCCGGCCCCACCGCGGTGCCTGCCGGGTGCACGCTACAGTCGCCCGCATGGCATATGAACTTCATTACTGGCCGACCATTCCAGGTCGCGGTGAATTTGTGCGGCTGGCGCTGGAAGCGGCGGGCGCGGTCTACACCGACGTGGCGCGTGCCACGCCCGGCCCTGACCGCGGTCTGCCCGCGATGATGCAAGCCCTGCAAGACCCGGCCCAAGCCCATCCGCCGTTTGCACCGCCGTTCCTGAAAGACGGCAACGTGGTGATAGGTCAGACGGCAGCGATCCTGCAATACCTGGCCCCGACGCTGAAACTGGTGGCGCGCAGCGAGCAGGCGCGCATCTGGACACTGCAGATCCAGCTGACCATCGCCGACCTGGTGACCGAGGCCCACGACACCCACCACCCGGTCGCCAGCAGCCTGAGCTACGAAGAACAGAAGCCCGAGGCGCTGCGCCGCGCCCGGGTCTTCTGCACCGAGCGCCTGCCCAAGTTCTTGCAGTGGTTCGAGCAGATCCTGCTGCGCAACCCGGCCGGCTCGCGCCAACTGGTGGCGGGCAAGCTGAGTTATGCCGACCTGTCGCTGTTTCAGCTGGTCGAGGGCCTGCGTTATGCCTTCCCGCTGGCAGCGGACCGGGCGCTGGCCCGGACGCCGGAGGTGCGCCAGTTGCATGACCGTGTTGCCGCGCTGCCCAAGGTCGCGGCCTACCTGCGCAGCGACCGCCGCCTGCCGTTCAGCGAGCAGGGCATCTTCCGCCGCTATCCCGAGTTGGACCTGCCGCAGTAGCTGGCCAGCGGTGGGCTTTGACCGCCGCCTTGGGGGCGGGCGCGGCCAGGCCGCGCCGTCACGGCCGCGCCCCGCGGTGGCCTGGTATGGGCCCTTGGACGATCAGCCGCCGGGCCCGCAGTCCAGACAGTTCGGCACCGGCTCCGGGCCCATGTGCAGGGCGCTCTGCAAGACCCGCAGCGCGGTGCGCAGGCCTTCTTCGATCACCGGGTGGTAGTACGGGCTGTCCAGCATCTGCTGCACCGTGTCGCCGCGTTGCACCGACCAGGCCAGCAGATGGCCCAGGTGCTCGGCTGCCGGCCCGATCATCTCGGCGCCCAGGAACCGGCCGGTGCCGTGCTGGCCGTAGACCCGCAGCGCGCCCGCGTTTTTGCCGATCACCCGGCTGCGACCCTGGTCGTCGAAACACAGCTCGCCGACCGCAAAGCTGGCGCCCGCGCGCTGCAGCGTGGCATGGCTTGACCCGACCATCGCGATCTGCGGGTCACAGAACACCACCGCCAGCGGGGCGCGGCGGTTGTGCACCCGCACATCCGGAAACCGCCCGGCGTTGTCGCCGGCGATGCGGCCCTCGTCGGCTGCCTCGTGCAGCAGGGGCAGGGTGCCGGTGGCATCACCTGCCATGAAGACCGTGCTGACACCGACCTGGCCGGTGTTGGCATCGAACACCGGCGCGCCGTCCGGGTCCAGCGGCAGGGTGGTCTGGCCCAGCCCCAGCTGCTGCACGTTGGGGCTGCGGCCGGTGGCGGCCAGCAGCCAGTCGAAGTGCTGGGTGTCGGTGGTGGCTGCGGTGTCGCCGCCGGTGCCCGCGCTGCAGCGCACGCTGACCTGGTCGCCCTGGCGCGCCAGCACCAGCTCGCCGGTATTGAGCTGCATCGGCAGCCGCTGGGCCATCAGCTGCACCGTCAAGGCCTGCAGCACCGGGTCGGTCAGCGGGCCTACCAGGTTGTCGCGGCCGTACAGCCGCACCCGCACGCCCAGGTGGTGCAGCGCCTGGGCCAGCTCCAGCGCGATCACGCCGGCGCCGACCACGGCCACCGAGCCGGGCAGGTCTTGCCACTCGAACACGTCGTCGTTGACGATCAGCCGGTCGCCCAGTGCGCTGCGCCAGGCTGAGGGCACGCGCGGGCTGGACCCGGTGGCGATCACGATCCGGTCGGCGCTCAAGCGGGTGTGCCCGCCCACGTCCAGCGTGTGGTCGTCGAGAAAGCGGGCGCGGCCAACCAGGCGGTGCGCGGCAGGCCAGTGCGCCACGGCATCGGTGACAAAGCCGACAAAGCGGTCGCGCTCGCTGCGCACCCGCTGCATCACGGCCGGGCCGTCGATGCGCGGCGGCGCTGTCAGGATGCCAAATACAGCGGCCTGCCGCACCGCCTGCGCCGCGTTGCCGGCGGCGATCAGCAGCTTGCTGGGCATGCAGCCCACGCGCGCGCAGGTGGTGCCGTAGGCGCCGTCCTCGATGACCACCAGCTTGTCGGTGTGCGCCAGCGCCGCGCGGTAGGCGCTCATGCCGGCGGTGCCGGCGCCGATGATGGCAACTTCAACGTGTCGGTGTTTCATTGGGCGGGCCTTCGGTCGCAGCGGCGGTTCGCCGGTGATGGCTAGTGTCGTGGCGTTGTATGCAAACTGTGAGGTTTGTCCAGTTACCCCGGCGGCCGCAATGGCCCGCCGGTGCGCCGGGCCGGCGGGCCTGCCGCGGGTTGGCGCCAGAATCAGCCGTCCGATGCGTTCGACTGCAGCCCGCAACCGTGCCAACGCCCTCATCCCCGCCTTTGTCCATGCCCGTTCTCACGCCTGTTCTCCACGTGCAGCAGCTGCACTTTGCCTACCCCGGCGCGCCGGCGTTGGTGGCGCAGTGGTCACACGCCATCCCGGCCGGCGTGACATGGCTGCACGGCGACACCGGCAGCGGCAAGACCACCTTGCTGAGCCTGCTGGCCGGCGAGCGCACGTTTGGCGGCGGGCTGGTGCTGGCCGGTGTTGATCTGCATGCCGATGGCGTGGCCTACCGGCGCGGGCTGTTCTGGCACGACCCGGCCAGTGCCGACAGCCAAGCCTGCAATACCCTGACACCGCCGCAGGTGGCGGCGCGCCAGCGTGCCAGTCACCCCCGGTTCGACGACGCCGCCTGGCAGCAGCACCTGCAGGGGTTCGGTCTGGGGCCGCACCTGGCCAAACCGCTGTATGCCTTGTCTACCGGCACCCGGCGCAAGGTCTGGCTGGCGACCGCCCTGAGCGCCGGCTGTGTGCTGACCTTGCTGGACGAGCCCACGGCCGGGCTGGATACACCGTCGGTGGCCTACCTGATGCAGGCGCTGGCCCACTGTGCCGATAACGCCGCCTGGCCCGGGCGGGCCACGGTGGTGGCCAGTGGCGTGCCGCTGGCAGGTGTGCCGCTGGCGGACGTGATAGCCCTGCCGCTGGCTTGACGGGGCAAGCCACTGCGGCGTGCCGGCGGGTCAAGCCAGTTCGCCGTGCCGACCCAAGCGCAGCGGCGACAGCATCGCCGCCGTCAGCCCGGCCGCCTGCAGAGGCTCGGGCAGCGGCAGCCCACGCAGCAGCGCCGCGCAGCCCTCGCCCATCGCGGCAGAGGTCTGGATGCCGTAGCCCCCCTGCGCCGCCAGCCAGAAAAATCCCGGCGCCGCCGCATCGAAGCCGCCCACCAGGTCGCCGTCCGCCACGAAGGACCGCAAGCCGGCCCAGGTGTGGCTGGGCCGGAGGATGCGCAGCGTGGTCAGGGTCTCGATGCGGTCTATCGCCAGCGCGATATCCAGCGCCTCGGGTTGCACGTCCTGCGGTGCCACCGGGTCGGCGTTGGCGGGCGAGCCCAGCAACTGCCCGGCGTCCGGCTTGAGGTACCAGTCCTCGTCCGCGCCGATCACCATCGGCCAGAGCCGGCAATCCAGCCCGGCTGGCGGCGCAAACAGCAGGGCTGAGCGGCGCCGCGGCTCGATACCGATGGGCGCCACGCCGGCCAGCCGCGCCACCTCGTCCACCCAGGCCCCGGCCGCGTTGACCAGCAGCGGCGCGCGGTACACCGTGCCCGTGCCCACGCCACCTGCCTGCACCTGCCAGTCAGCGCCGTTGCGGCTGATCGCCGTCACTTCGGCGCTGCACACCAGCGCACCGCCGGCCCGCCGCAGTGTGCGCAGGTAGCCCTGGTGCAGCGCATGCACGTCCATGTCGAAAGCGTCGGCCTCAAACACCGCACCAGTCACCAGATCAGGCCGCAGCACCGGCACCACCCTGCAGGCTTCGGCCGTGCTGAGCCGGCGCGCCCGGTCGGGCGCGGCCAGCGTCAGCGATTGCAGCAGCGCCCAGTGCGCCGCCAGCTTCGCTTGCTGGCCGTGGCTGGCGACAAACAGCACACCGCGTGGCGACAGCAGCGCGGTGTCGCAAAAGCCGGCCGGCGGCTGGGCCAGAAAGGCGCCGCTGGCCAATGTCAGCGCCCGCACCTGCGGGCTGCCGTAGCTGGGCATGTAAAGCGCCGCCGAGCGGCCGGTGGCGTGGTAGCCGGGCTGGGACTCACGCTCCAGCACAGTGACCCGCAGGTGCGGCGCCAGCCAGCAGGCCAGCGACGCGCCGGCGATACCGCCACCGATGATGAGAACGTCGATGCTGGTGTGGGTCATGGGGTCATGGGGTCAAGGGTCATGGTGTCCACGCGGACTACGGTGACCCGGGCAGGTCCCGGCGCCCATTCTGGCGCTGGCGATGCCGGCTGGCGCGCCATCGACGGCAGCCGGGCGGTCAGGCTGCGCTGTGGTCCGGGCTTGTCGCAAAGCCCGGACCCAGGCAACCCCGGGGGCATACTGGACCGCAGTTGACCCGGCCCGCCACGGCGCCCAGGCCACCCGCCTGAACCCATGCCCCTGCCTGCCCCTGACCCCGAAGCCGAAGCCGCGTTGCCTGACCGGCCGATACGGCCTGCCGCGCCGCCCGCCAGCGGCTGGCAGCGCTGGCTGCCCGGCCTGGTGGATCTGCGCCAGTACGAGCGCGGCTGGCTGGGTCACGACATCGGCGCCGGCCTGGTGCTGACGGCGGTGCTGGTGCCGGTGGGCATCGCCTACGCGGTGGCGTCGGGCCTGCCGGCGCTCAGTGGCCTGTACGCCACCATCTTCGGCCTGCTGGCCTATGCGCTGTTCGGCCCCAGCCGGGTGCTGGTGCTGGGGCCGGACTCGTCCCTGGTGGCGCTGGTGCTGGGGGTGGTGGTGCCGTTGTCGGGCGGCGACCCACAGCGGGCGCTGGCGCTGGCCGGTGCGCTGGCGCTGGTCTCGGGCAGCCTGTGTGTACTGGCGGGCGCCGGCCGGCTCGGTTTTGTCACCGAGTTGCTGTCCAAGCCGATCCGCTACGGCTACATGAACGGCATCGCCCTGACCGTGCTGGTGGCCCAGTTGCCGGCCTTGTTCGGCTTGCAAACGCAGGGTGCCGGCCTGCTGGCCGCAGTACAGGGTTTTGCCGGCGCGGTGGCAGCCGGCCGCAGCAACGGCGTGGCGCTGGCGCTGGGGCTGGGCACGCTGGTGCTGATCCTGGTGCTCAAGCGCTGGCCGCGCCTGCCCGGCGTGCTGATCGCGGTGACCGGCGCTACCGCCCTCAGCGCCGGGTTCGACCTGGCGACACAAGCCGGCGTGCCGGTGCTGGGCCCGTTGCCCCAGGGTGTGCCGGTCTGGGCCTTTGGCCTGCTGCAGACCAGCGACGCCGTACCGGTGCTGCTGGGTGGCCTGGCGGTGGCGCTGGTGTCGTTTGCCGACACCAGCGTGCTGTCGCGCAGCTACGGTCTGCGCACCGGCCGCCCCACCAACCCGAACCAGGAGATGGTCGGCCTGGGCGCGGCCAACCTGGCGGCCGGGCTGTTCCACGGCTTTCCGGTGGGCGCCAGCGCGTCGCGCACGCCGGTGGCGCTGGCGGCCGGCGCCCGCACCCAACTGGCCAGCGTGGTCGGCGCGCTGAGCGTGGCCGTGTTGCTGTGGCTGGCACCTGACCTGCTGCGTCACCTGCCCAACGCGGTGCTGGCCGCCGTGGTGATCGTCTCGGCCGGTGCGCTGGTCGAGATCACCGACTTGCGTCGCATCTACCGCATCCAGCGCTGGGAGTTCTGGCTGTCGATGGGCTGTTTTGCCGGGGTGGCGGTGCTGGGCGCGATCCCCGGCATCGGCCTGGCGATCGGCGTGGCGGTGGTCGAGTTCCTGTGGGCCGGCTGGCGGCCGCATTCGGCGGTGCTGGGCCGGGTCGACGGTGTCAAGGGCTACCACGACGTGGCGCGCCACCTGCAGGCCCGCACCGTGCCCGGGCTGGTGCTGTTCCGCTGGGACGCACCGCTGTTTTTTGCCAATGCCGAGCTGTTTGCGCAGCAAGCGCTGGACGCCGTGGCGTCGCAGCCGCCGTCAGCGCCACCGGTGCGCTGGCTGGTGGTGGGCGCCGAGCCGGTGACCAGCGTGGATGTCACCGCCGCCGATGTGCTGGACGGCCTGGACCAGACCCTGCAGGCGGCCGGCGTCCGGCTGTGTTTTGCCGAGATGAAAGACCCGGTCAAGGACAAGCTCAAGCGCTTCGAGCTGTTTACGCGTTTTGGCGAGGACCGGTTTTTCGACACCCTGGGCGAGGCGGTCAAAGCCTACCTGGAGACCCATTCGGTAGATTGGCTGGACTGGGAGGACCGGCCCGGGATCGCGCCGGCCTGACGCCGCCCGGGTGTACCAGCCGACGCTCAGAGCGAGGGCGAATCCATCGTGCATTCACCGGCGTCGGTTGCGCTCGCTGGTGAGGGGAAGAACCTGGCAAAGCTTTCGCCAAGCGAGGCCCACACCGCGCCGGTCGACGCGGGCGACATCATCAGGCCCTGGGCGCCGGCGGTGGCACCCGCCGGCAGGAGGGGCGCATCGATTGGGGTGGTGGCAGGTGTCATGGCCCAGTATGGGCGCGCGGGTGGGGCCGGTTCTGTACGCTGGCGCACGCCGGACAGTCCAAAACTGCCCGCCGCCGATGGTTTGTCGCCGGCGCTTTGTCACGGTAGAGACAGGCCCGCCGGGCGCGGCGATGACACGATCAGCGCCGGACTGCAATTGCCAACCCATGCCCGCCACAACCCCTGCTGCTGCCTTGCCCTGGCCCACCGACGGCCTGGTGGTTGTGGCCAAGCGTGACTGCCCGACCTGCACCCTGGTCGAGCCGTTGCTGGCCGAGCTGGCGGCGGGTGGTCTGCCGCTAACCGTTTATGTGCAGGACGACCCGGCCTACGCTGCGGGGTTGGCGGGTGTGCAACTCGACGCCACGCTGGAGCGCTCGTTCCGCGCCGGCATCGAGTTTGTGCCCACGCTGATCCGGCTAGTGGGCGGTGTCGAGCAGGCACGCACCTACGGCTGGCACCGCGGCGACTGGCAGCAGATCAGCGGCCTGCCCGACCTGGGGGCGGCGCTGCCCGAGTTGCGGCCGGGCTGCGCGTCCAAAACCCTGGACCCCGGCACGGCCGAGGACCTGCAGCTGCGCTTCGGCGACAGCGGCCTGGTGGCCCGCACGGTTGATCTGGGCGCGGCAGAAGACCCGATCGAGGCCTGTTACGCCCGCGGCTGGTCCGACGGCCTGCCGGTGGTGCCGCCCACCGCCGTGCGGGTGCTGCGCATGTTGCAGGGCACCACCCGCCGGCCCGACGAGGTGATCGGCCTGATTCCGCCCGACCTGGCGCCCTGCACGGTCGAAAAAGTGGCGATCAACGCGGTGCTGGCCGGTTGCAAGCCCGAGTACCTGCCGGTGGTGCTGGCGGCCGTGGAGGCGGCGCTGATCGATGAATTTGGCATGCACGGCGTGCTGTGCACGACGATGTTCTGCGGCCCGGTGGTGATCGCCAACGGCCCGCTGGCGCGCAGCGTCGGCATCAACTCGGGCGTCAATGCGCTGGGCCAGGGCCACCGCGCCAACGCCACCATCGGCCGGGCGCTGCAACTGGTGATCCGCAACGTCGGCGGTGGCCGGCCGGGCGAGATGGACCGCTCCACTTTGGGCACCCCGGGCAAGTACAG
>JBBQAH010000351.1:0-2009 GCA_038316145.1 Burkholderiales bacterium | reverse complement strand
CCCTCTGAAACTGTTAATACATTACGATAATGTCATAATAACGAGATTTTCACTGTCTGACTAATCAGCATCAAATACTATTAAGATACTCAACATTGTCCCGTAGGCGATCTTTGCTTTACAGTTTGAACATTTTTTTTTGTAAATATCTGACTGTGTCATTTCTAAAGAGATTCACCTAGAAATGGAGTTTACCGATTATGAACATATTGCAAAAAATTCACAGTGAACGGTGAAGTTTTCGAACTCAGTAGCCTAAGATAGTAGAATATTATAACACCCATCTTATAATTAAAGGCCTGCATTATTGCTTTTTGACACTATTTTCGACGTTATAAAGTTCGGCACATTTTTTTTCATGGTTTTTAAATCTTCATCAATGTGTTTTAATCGACTAAGGTCATTCGAGACTGGAATACCGCGAACTTCAACAAAATTAACAAGAGTTTTTGTTCTACTATCCAAATGTCAAGCCAAAACGCTTTGTCCGAAATATGGCGGAACTCCTCGTATTTATTCATTATTGATGCCCGGTGAATGGCCGTGAAATTGACATACTTCCGGGAACGAGGCACGACTGATGGTCCAGTTGTACCATTCCTGTGTGATTGATGTTCTGCGAAGAAAGGCTTTCAACCGTTTTTGTCCCAATTTCTCCACTCAGACTCACTTGGGGTCCATTCCAACCGTCGACGCCAGAATCTCCCCAAAATTATTCCAATTTTACCGCACCCTATTATATGATTTTTGAAAATAGTTTCACCGCCAGAGAGTATCTGGCATTGGCAGCACAAAAATAGGATTGTCGGAAAATGTCAGGATCTACTGTACCACTGAAGTTTTTGATTGATTACTTGATTGATCAACTGGCATACAGACAGGAACCGATTGATTGCTTGATTGGTCACCGTGTGTACTGTTGTTGTCGATTGATTACTTGATTGATCGTTCTTTATTATTCCGCTGTCGATTGATTGTTTGATTGATCCCCGTGTATTATACTGTTGTTCATTGATTGCTGATTGAATGTCTTGCATGCAGACAGGAACCGATTGATTGCTTGATTTGTCACCGTGTGTACTAGAGTCATCGATTGATCGCTTGATTGATAGGTCTTTAGTATTCCGCTGTTGATTGATTGCTTGATTGATCCCCATGTATTATACTGTTGTTCATTGATTGCTTGATTGGTCATCAAACTCGTCATTTACGACAATGCAAGTGGTTAGTTGATTTATTGACCACCGTATTTGAAATTAGTCGAATTGATTGATTGTGATTGTTTTCAGTATCATTTCCACGTTATGTTTTCATTTTGATTCATTTTACGTTTATTCAGTCAAGCGTACCACCATTTGTATCGGAGTTAACACTATACAGTAGTTCGACCACCCACCATATTACAATGCTCCCAACCATACAATCAACCAACAAAAGGATTATAGCGGCGGACCAATCAAGCAATCAATCGACATCGTTATTATGAAAGACGTTCAATCAAACAATCAATGAACAAGAGTATAATACATGGGGATCAATCAAACAATCAATCAACAACGGAATGATAAAGACCTATCAATCAAGCGATCAATCAATAACAGCAGTACGGACGGTGACCAATCAATCAATCAGTTACTGTCTGTATGCTAATTGATTAATCAAGCAATCAATCAATAGGGTCAGTGGTCCAGTTGATAGGGACATTTTCCGACGATCCTATTTTTGTGCTGCCAATGCCAGATACTCTCTGGCGGTGAGACTATTTTTAAAAATTATAGCGTAGGGTGGGATTAGATTGGAATAATTTTGGGGAGATTCTGGCGTCGACGGTTGGAATGGACCCCAAGTCAGTGCCAGTGTAGCATCTAGCATCAATAGGTCACGTGAAGGGTACTTCCAGCTATGCTGAGTTACTGAGCGGTGAACTTTGCGTATGCTTTTTACGTCTTAACCCCCTATTCGTTCTTTGCGTCAGAGTTGACGTTGATATCCTTCTCACGTATTATAGA
>JBBQAH010000109.1:0-10615 GCA_038316145.1 Burkholderiales bacterium | reverse complement strand
CGGGCAGGGCCAGCACCGCGTCCACCATCTGGCCGACGCTTTGCGCCTGCAGCGGCAAGTCATGGTCGGGGCAATAGGGTGTGCCGGCGCGGGCGTAGAGCAGGCGCAGGTAGTCGTGGATCTCGGTCACCGTGCCCACGGTGGAGCGCGGGTTGTGGCTGGTGGCCTTTTGCTCGATCGAGATCGCCGGGCTCAGGCCCTCGATCACATCGACATCGGGCTTGTCCATCAACTGCAAAAACTGCCGGGCGTAGGCCGACAGGCTCTCGACGTAGCGGCGCTGGCCCTCGGCGTACAGCGTGTCGAAGGCCAGGCTGGACTTGCCCGACCCCGACAGCCCGGTGATCACCACCAGCGCATGCTTGGGGATGTCCAAGTCGATGTTCTTGAGGTTGTGGGTGCGCGCGCCGCGAATCTGCAGGTGGGTGGCACCGGCGGGCAGCGGCCGGGGCACTTTGGCCGGCTTGGGCGCCAGTGGCCCAGCGCCCGCTACAGCGCCCTCGGCAGCGGCGTCAGCAGCGGCGTCAGCAGCGGCCTGGGCGGGGGTGACAACGGGGACGGAATCGCTGGGGCGGGACATGGCAGGCCGGTGGAGGGCAACCGAGCATCATAGCCAGCGCCGTTGTCGGGCTGGCAGGGGGCGCGCCAAGACAACCCACCCCCAGCTTGAGGGGGGTATCTGGCCCGCGCCGCGCCTAGACTCCGGCATCTGTCGCCGTCCACCAGGAAGATCACCATGGCCCATCGTATTTCCAAGCTGCCGCGCCTGCGCTCTGTGATGTTTGCCGTGGCTGCCGCGCTGGCCGCCCACACCAGCGCGTCGGCGCAGGTGGTCGTCACCGACATGCTGGCCGTTGGCGACTGGCAGATGGATGGTGGCAGCCTCAATACGCTCTTCAGCGTCTACCCGAGCTCCAACCCGGTGGACGTACTGGATTTCCAGAACACCATGGACAGCAGCGTTGGACTGCACACCTACGGCAACACGTCGGGCAACTTCGGCAGCCGCTCGTCCGGATCGGGTGTCTACAACGTGGCCGGTTGGTTTGCCATTGCGATGTCGATCGAGAACACCAGCGCCATCGCCCAGCAAGCCACCTTCAGTTTCTACATCACGCCGGGGCAGGTCAGCACCGCTTATGCCGGCTTGAGCGCCGGGCAATTTGTGGGGGCGGGCTTGTTTTTCGACATCCAGCGCAATGCTGTATCGAAGTGGAGCAGCGGCTTCAGCCTCTATTCGGATTCGACTGGCAATACGCCCACTCAAACGGGGGTCAACCTGTACACCGGTAGCGAACGCTTCTACGGCATTGCCGGCGGCAACTACGCGGTGGACCTGGGCGTGATCGGCGCTGGCGAGACGATCTCGTTGAGCTACACGCTCCAAACCTTTGCCTGGGGCAATGCGGTGACCGGCAGCGGGGTGATGGTGCCGGAGCAGACCTTCGTGGTGCCCGACCAGTGGGTGGACTTCTGCGGCAACGAGTGCGGCTACGGCAACTTGGGCGAGCTGGTGCCCGGCGAAATTGTCACTGTCCCGGCGCACGAGATCCCGGGCATGCCGGGCAGCTCGCACGCCTCATCGGGCGATCCTTTCACGATTGACTTCGCCAACGGTACCTCGAACTTCCTCCCCTATAACGTGGCGACCGGTCGTGGCAGCCTCGATGTGAGCTTTTCGAACCCAGTGCCCGAGCCCGCCACCTACGGCCTGATGGCACTGGGGCTGTTGCTGGTAGGCGGCGCCGCGCGACGACGGCAACGCGCCGGCTGAGCGCGTCCACGCGCGCTCACCCGCCATCCCGGTCAAAAGCAAGGGCCCCGCTGGGGCCCTTGCTCATGGTGGGGCGGCAGGCCCGGCCGCTGGTGGGGCGGCAGCTCGGCGAGCCAAGCCATCCAGCCGGTCCAGCAGATCGGCCACCTGTGCGGCATGGCTGAAACCCGCATGCCGCTGCGCAAACGCCACCGCGGCGGCACGGCAGGTGGGCTGGGCCAGCAATTGCTGCAGCACGGCGCCAAAGTCGGCGGGCCGCGGCCGCAACGCGGCGTTGATGGCCGCGCCGCAGCGCTCCACCTGCCGCGCCATCAAAAATTGCTCGGCCTGCATCGGCAGCAGCAGCAGCGGCACCCCTGCCAGCAGCGCCTGCACCACGGTGGCCTGGCCGGCGTGGCACACCACCAGGTCGGCCTCGGTAAACGCCTGGCTCAGGTCGACCGGGCCGCTGGCGTAGTGGATGCGGGGCGACACCACCGGCGGCTTCAGACCTGAATTCACTTCGGGCAGGTAACACAGCACGCGGCAGCCGGCGGCCACCAGCGCCTGCAGGCAGGCGGCATGGTCGGGGTGGCCGGCCTTGAGGTAGGCAAACACGCGTGGCCCTGCCGCTGCCCGGCCATCATCTGCGCGGCTAACACCTGCGCGGCCAAAATCTACCGGCGCATCAGCTACCGGCGCATCAGCTGCCGGCGCATCAGCTGCCGGCCCATCACCTGCCGAGTTGCCCCCCGCCGGCCACTGCGGCGGCTGGCCACCCTCGGGCAGGTAGTTGGGGCCCAGCCATTCGACCACCTCGCCCGGCGCCCGGGCGTAGTGGTCGATCTCGGGCCAACTGCACAGCAGCGGCAGGTCACCGCCAAACAGTTGCCACAGCGCCGGCAGCGGCGCCGCGCCGTAGTGGCGCAGCACGCCGTTGATGCTGGCCAGCACCTGCTGCTCGGCTTGGGCCACGCGGCCGGGGGCGATGGGCTGCCAGTCGCGGAACGCCGGGATCGGCACCTGCGCTGGCGGCAGCCAGAAGCCCATGCCGATGCTGGCGGCGGGCACGCCGGCAATGCGCGCGGCCACCAGCGCGCTGGGCGCGTAGTCCACCAGCATGGCGTCGGCCCGGCTCAGGCGCAGCGCCGCCAGCCAGCCCTGCACCAGCGGCTGCAGCGTGTGGGCTTGCAGGTAGCCGCAGCCCAGCAGAATTTCGGCCAGCGAGACCTGAGGCTCGGGCGTGCCTACGGTGCGGTGCAGCCACACCGGCGCCTGCAACCTGGGTACCGGCAGGTCGGCCAGCAGCCGCTCGGTTTGCACCAGATCACGCAGCCACATCGTCAGGTTGTGGCCACGCGCTTGCAGGCCAGCGGCCAGCGGCTTGAGCCGCCCGGCATGGCCCAGGCCACCGCCCAACTCCCAACCCAACAAAAAGTTTGCCATGGCGGGGTGACTCCATCAGCCCTGCAGCACCCGCAGGATTTCGGGGCCGTAGGCTTCGAGCTTCTTGGCGCCGACGCCGCTGATGCCGGCCAGTGCGTCCAGCGAGTCGGGCGCCTCGCGCGCCATCTCGGCCAGCGCGGCGTCGTGGAAGACGACATACGGCGGCAGCTTGTGCTCGCGCGCGATCTCGGCGCGCCAGGCCTTGAGTGCGGCAAAGCGCTGCAGGCCGGCCTCGTCCAGCGGCAGCGGCGGCGGTTTGCCGGCGGCGCTGCGGCTGCTGCCGGTGCTGCCGCGCGACGCCTTGCCGCCGCGGCCGCGGGCCGGCGCGTCAGCCGCCACCCGCAGCATCACCGGCACCTCGCCCTTGAGCACCGCGCGGGCTGAATCACTCAGATCCAGCGTGTTGAACTCACCCACGCTCTTCACATGGCCCAGTGCCACCAGCTGACGCAGCACACTGCGCCAGGCCTGCTCGGTGACGTCGGCGCCGATGCCAAAGGTGGACAGCCGCTCGTGGCCACGCTGCGTCACCTTGTCCGTCACCTTGCCGCGCAGCACGTCGATCAGATGCCCGGCACCAAAGCCGAAGCCGCTCTGCTGGTGGAAGCGGTAGATGCAGCTCAGCGCCTTGCGCGCCGCGTCGGTGGCGTCCCACAGCGGTGGCGGGTGCAGGCAGTTGTCGCAATTGCCGCAACGGGCACTTTCTTCGCCGAAATACGCCAGCAGCCGCACCCGCCGGCAGTCATGCGCCTCGGCCAGCGCCAGCAGGGCGTCCAACTTGGCGCGCTGCAGGCGCTTGAAGTCCTCGGCCGCCTCGCCCTCGTCGATCATGCGGCGCTGGTTGACCACGTCGGCCAGGCCGTAGGCCATCCAGGCGGCGGCGGGGGCGCCGTCGCGGCCGGCGCGGCCGGTCTCCTGGTAGTAGCCCTCGATGTTCTTGGGCAGGTCGAGGTGGGCGACAAAACGCACGTCGGGCTTGTCGATGCCCATGCCGAACGCGATGGTGGCCACCATCACGATGCCGTCCTCGCGCAAAAAACGGTCCTGGTGGCGGCGCCGTACGTCGGCGTCGAGACCGGCGTGGTAAGGCAGCGCGGCGATGCCTTCACCCGACAGCCAGGTGGCGGTCTCCTCGACCTTCTTGCGGCTCTGGCAATAGATGATGCCGGCGTCGTCCTCGTGCTCGTCGCGCAGGAAACGCAGCAGCTGGGCCCGCGGGTTGTCCTTCTCGACGATCTGGTAGCGGATGTTGGGCCGGTCGAAGCTGGCGACAAACAGCGTTGCGTCCTCCAGCGCCAGCCGCAGCACGATGTCGGCGCGGGTGTGGTCGTCGGCGGTGGCGGTCAGCGCCAGCCGCGGCACATCCGGATACCGCTCATGCAGCTGCGACAGGCCCAGGTACTCCTCGCGGAAGTCGTGGCCCCACTGGCTGACGCAGTGGGCCTCGTCGATGGCGATCAGGCTGAGCAGGCCACGCTCATGCAGCGAGTCCAGCATCGCCAAAAAACGGGGTGTCAGGATGCGCTCGGGCGCGGCATACAGCAGCACCAGCCGGCCGGCCAGCAGGTCACGCTCGGTGCGGCGGGCCTCGTCGCCTTCGAGCGTGCTGTTGAGAAACGCCGCCGCCACGCCGGCCTCGTCCAGCGCGCCCACCTGGTCGTGCATCAGGGCGATCAGCGGGCTGACCACCAGCGTCACGCCCTGGCCGGCGCGGTGCCGGGCGATGGCCGGCACCTGGTAGCACAGGCTCTTGCCGCCGCCGGTGGGCATCAGCACCAAGGCGTCACCGCCCTGCACTATCCTGTCGACGATCGCCGCCTGCTGGCCGCGGAACGCGGCGTAGCCGAACACCTGTTGCAGGATGTCGACCGGGTCGGTCGAGGTGGAGGTGGCAGTACGTGACGTGGGCATGTACCCGGGATGGTAACGAGGGTGCACCGCCGGGGCGAGGGAGAGGGCCGCTATCGTGTCGGCTCATCCAGCTGCTCAACGGACACGACCGCCACCATGACCGATGCCACAGCCCCCGGCGTGCCAGCGCCTTTGCCCGGCGCCTTGCTGGCGGACCCTCGGCCCGAAACGCCCACGGACGGCCCTGCTGGTGCGCGCAGCGACATGCCGGCCCAGGCACCGGCCGATGCGGTGGCCCTGGCGTTGCGCCGCCAGCTGGTGCGCAACCTGGACGAGGTGGACTTGCAACACGAGCACCGGCCGCCGCTGTACGACTCGGTGTGCGGGCGGCTGTCCACCGGCACGGCGGCGCGCAAACTGGGTGCCGGCTACGACATCCTGGCGCCCGGACAGCGGGTGTGCCCCTACCACTTCCACCACACCCAGGAGGAGATGTTCGTGATCCTGGAGGGCTTTGGGTCTTTGCGGGTGGCGGACGAGTTGCTGCCGCTGCGGGCCGGCGACGTGGTGTTCATCCCGCCCGGCCCCGAGTACCCGCACCAGATCATCAACACCAGCGACGCGCCGCTGCGCTACCTGTCGATCAGCACCCAGGAACGACCCGACGTGTGTGAGTACCCGGACTCCGGCAAGCTCAGCGTGACCGGGCGCGGCGTGTTCCGGGGTCGGGACGCGGTGGACTACTGGCACGGCGAGCCTTGAGTTGCAAACGTTTTCTGGGTTTGGCCAGAGCGGCTGCGTTCGGCTCTGAGCTGTCTTTCGTTGGCGCGCCATAGACCAGCCGTTCGTGGGTGTGGTGCGACCGCACCGCGCCGGGCTGGGTTTTTCAAGCCAACGCACGCGGCAACGGTGGCGGCGGCCAAGGGCGTTGGGTGACCGGATCCCGTAAGTAAAGGAGGAGCTGTCGGCCAGCTGGCAGGCATCGGGGGACATGGAGGGAGCCGGTTGCCCGTCGGCCTTGGTCGCCATTCGGCGCACCCGTCGCACGGCGGCATTCCGATCAATCGAACGACCGCACGGAGCCGCAAGCCGCCCCGGGAACGACCCCCCTCCAAAGCGAGAAGCAGTCGCGACAAGAGGCCCCGTGTTGAATGCCGGGTTCAAATAGCCGGCATGGTGCCCAGCGGAGAGCGTGCCACCATGGCGGCATGAACTCCACGGTCACACACCCAATCGTCGCGCCACGCAAGGTCGAGCGCCTGGTCGCCGGCCAGGCCACCAGCGACGGCGCGGGCGTCAAACTGACGCGCGTGTTGACACAGGACCTGCAGCGCAGGCTCGACCCCTTCCTGATGCTCGACGCCTTCGGCTCGGACTCGCCGGGCGACTACATCGCCGGCTTTCCGAGCCACCCGCACCGCGGCTTCGAGACCATCACCTACATGATCGCAGGGCGGCTCCGGCACCGCGATTCGGCCGGCAACGAAGGCTTGCTGGACGACGGCGGTGTGCAATGGATGACCGCAGGCCGCGGTGTGACCCACAGCGAAATGCCGGAGCAGGAAGACGGCCGGATGGAAGGCTTCCAGCTCTGGCTCAACCTGCACAGCGCAGACAAGATGCAGCCACCCGGCTACCGCGACATCCCGAGCGCCCAGGTCCCCGAGTGGCAGCAACCCGGCGTCACCGTGCGCGTGATCGCCGGCCACAGCGGCGGCGTTGCCGGTGCGGTACAGCGGCCGGTGACCGAGCCGCTGCTGCTGGACATCCACCTGGCGGCAGGCGCCCGGTTCGAGCAACCGCTGCCGCCGCGACACAACGCCGGGCTCTACGTGTACCGCGGCGCCGTGACCGTGGGTGACGTGCCGGCACACACAACGGCAGTACCACTGCAACGCATGGCCATACTGGCCAATACCCCGGGCAGCGACGGCGTGGTGTTGCAGGCAGGCAGCGCGCCCGCCCGCGTCCTGTTGATCGCCGGCGCTCCGCTGGGCGAGCCTATTGCCCAGCATGGCCCGTTTGTGATGAACACCCGCGAGCAGTTGATTCAGGCGGTGCAGGACTTCCAGGCCGGCCGGCTGGCATGACGGCCTGTCGGGTGGCGCGGCGGGTGACGCGGCGGGTGGAGCGGCGGTTGACGCCGCGGGTGGAGCGGCGGTTGACGCCGCAGGCCGCGCTCAGGTCACCTGAACGCCCTTCCAGAACGCCATGCGGTCCTTGATATTGGCCGCCGCCTCGCTGGGCTCGGGGTAGTACCAGACCGCGTCGGGGTTCAAGTCGCCGTTGACCAGCAGGCTGTGGTAGCGGGCCTGGCCCTTCCAGATGCACGAGGTGCGGTGGTTGCTGTGCACCAGGTACTGGGGCTTGACCGCCGCTGCGGGAAAGTAGTGGTTGCCCTCCACCACCACGGTGTCGTCGCTTTCGGCGATCACCACGCCGTTCCAGGTCGCTTTCATGCCGGGGTCTCCTCAAGATCGGTGGCAGGGCTGCGGCACACCAGGCTGGCGGCCGCCTGCAGCGGGCAATGGTAGCGGTCGGGCGGCTTACCGGCCACGCGTGATGTCAGGCGCCGGGTCGGCGCTGACCTGGAGAAAGTGGATTCAGGCGCGGGCGCGGGCCCATGTCCACCCCCGCACCCCGGCCCACGATCAAGTGCTCGGCGCAAGTTGGGCCGGGCTGACGGTGGCCGGCGCTGCAGCTTGCTGCCGCTGTTGGCGCTGCTGCGCCAGCTGGGCTGCGCTGTCGCTGCCGGCCAGGCCGAGCAAGCCGGCCAACACACCGGCGGTGACGAGGGCAGACAAGCCCAGCGCCAGGGCTTGTTGGCGGGGGGCGGCTTGCAGCAGGTGGGCGGTCATGGTCGGCTCCTGGGGTACGGTTGAACGGGGCGGTTGAACAGGGTGTTGATGGCTGCACTCTAGGCAGCGCGCCCCGGGCTTTCCAGCCGCTTGCGACCAGGCCCGCCAACACGCGCATGAAGCGCAGCGGCGGCAGATGAACTGCAAAGCCCGGTGCGCCGCTCGCCCGCAAGAGCCCACCCACACCCGTCACGACGCGCTGCTAAGCTGCGCTGCACCGCCATCCCGCCATCCCGCCGCCCCGGTTTGCAACCGCCTCCCCGCCCACCCCATGACAGCCCCCGCCGCGACTGCGCTGGCCCTGCACCAGCTGCGCTACCGCTGGCCGGGCGCGGATGCCGACATCCTGCAGATCGACACGCTGACACTGGCGCTGGGCGAGACGGTGTTCCTGCGCGGCCCCAGCGGCTGCGGCAAGAGCACGCTGCTGTCGCTGGCCGCCGGCGTGCTGCTGCCCGGCGCCGGCACGGTGCGGCTGCTGGGGCAGGACTGGGCGGCGCTGGGCGCGGGCGCACGCGACCGCTTGCGCGCCGACCACCTGGGCTACATCTTCCAGCAGTTCAACCTGCTGCCCTACCTGTCGGTGATCGACAACGTGCGCTTGCCGCTGCGCTTTTCGCGCCGCCGCGCCGCCCGCGCCGCAGCCGTGGGCAGCGACGCCGCTGAACAATTGCTGGCGCGCACCGGCCTGCAATCCAGCCTGTGGCGCCAGCCGGCCAGCGCGCTGTCGGTCGGCCAGCAACAGCGGGTGGCGGCGGCACGTGCATTGATTGGCGCGCCCGAGGTGGTGATCGCCGACGAGCCTACCTCGGCGCTGGACGAGGACCTGCGCGAGGCCTTCATGGCGCTGCTGCTGCAAAGCTGTACTGCGGCCGGCAGCGCACTGCTGTTTGTCAGCCACGACCTGCGGCTGGCCAGCCGCTTCGACCGGGTGATCAGCCTGCCCGACATCAACCGGGCGCTGCAGCCCACCGCCGGGGCGCCCCAATGAAGGCCTTGCTCGTGCTGGCCGCCCGCAGCGCCTGGAACCGGCGCTTTGTGCTGGGCCTGGTGGTGCTGTCGATCGCGCTGTCCACACTGCTGCTGCTGGGCATCGAGCGGCTGCGCCAGGATGTGCGGCAAAACTTCCAGCAGGCGGTCTCAGGCACCGACCTGATCGTCGGCCCCCGCACCGGGCCGGTCGAGTTGCTGCTGTACGCGGTGTTCCGCATCGGCAACGCCAGCAACAGCATCCGCTACAGCAGTGTCGAGATGCTGGCCAGGCACCGCGCAGTGGCCTGGGTGGTGCCGCTGTCACTGGGCGACAGCCACCGCGGCTTCACGGTGGTGGGCACCAGCACCGGGTACTTCGAGCACTTCCGCTTCGGCGACCGCCAGCCACTGGTGCTGGCGCAAGGCCAGCGCTTCGACGGCGTGTTCGACGCGGTGATCGGCGCCGAAGTGGCGGCTGCGTTGGGCTACCGGCTGGGCCAGGCCATCGTGCTGGCGCATGGCGACGGCGCGATGCAAGCCAACGACCATGCCGACAAGCCGTTCACCGTGGTCGGCATCCTGGCGCCCACCGGCACGCCGGTGGACCGCAGCGTGCACATCAGCCTGCAGGGCATGCAGGCGATCCACCTGGACTGGGCCGCCGGCGTGCCGCTGCCCGGCCAGACGGTGAGTGCGGCCCAGGCCGCCGCCGCCGACCTGACGCCGCACACCGTCACCGCCGCGCTGGTGGGCCTGAAATCCCGCGCCGCGGTGTTTGCAGTGCAGCGCGATGTGGCGGCCTTCCGCGACGAGCCGCTGCTCGCCATCCTGCCCGGCGTGGCGCTGGACCAGCTGTGGGAGGTGGTGGCGCTGGGCGAGCGTGGCCTGCAGGCGATGAGCGCGCTGGTGGCGGTGGTCAGCCTGACCGCGCTGGTAGCGGTGATCGCCGCCGGCCTGAACGAGCGCCGCCGCGAGCTGGCCATCCTGCGCGCCGTGGGCGCCGGGCCGCGCCAAATGCTGCTGCTGCTGGCGCTGGAGGGTGCGCTGGTCACCGGCCTGGGCGTGCTGGTCGGCGCAGCCGCCTGCTGGGGCGCGGTGGCGCTGCTGGCACCCTGGGTGCAGTCAAAGGTCGGCATTGCGCTGCACTTGCAAATGCCGGGCAGCGCAGAATGGCGCTGGATCGCCGCGCTGCTGGCCGGCGGCCTGCTGGCCAGCCTGGTGCCGGGCTGGCGCGCTTACCGCCTGTCGCTGGTCGATGGCCTGTCACCCCGGATCTGAGCGCCACACCCGGTCTGCGCACGCACCCTCGGCACCCGACCTCCGCACCCGACCTTCGCTTTCGCCCTCAGCAACTGCCTGCCCTCCCCATGCCACACCATCCGCTTCAACCCGACCCGCGTCGGGATGCCCAACCGATCACCCACCGCCGCCGCCTGCTGGCCGCCGGCCTGGCGCTGCCCGCCGTGCTGCTGGGCCCGGTTGCCGCCCACGCCCAGCCGCTGCCCAAGCCCGGGCCGGGCGGCTACACCGAGTTGCGCTGGGACGACCTGGTGCCCAAGGGCTGGGACCCGATGAAGGGCTTGCGCGACAAGGGTGTCAGCAACCCCGGCGTGCTGATCGACGGCGACCCCAAGACCGAGGCCCTGATGAGCGAGATGCGGCAGGCCTGGGACAACGCGCCCACCGAGCCCAGCCTCAACGGCACCCGTGTCAAATTGCCAGGCTATCTGGTGCC
>JBBQAH010000569.1:0-1749 GCA_038316145.1 Burkholderiales bacterium | reverse complement strand
ACTGTGCCGGCAGTGAGCGTGCCGCCCGTTTGCACGGTGGTAGCCCCGCCGACGGTCCCGTTTCCGCTGAGGATACCCGTTCCGGAAACAGTGACGTTCCCGGTCGCTGCGATGTTGTTTCCATTGACGCGGAGTTCGCCGGCGGTCACGTTCGTGGGGCCGGTGTAGGTGTTGGTACCGGTGAGGGTTTGCGTTCCCGTCGCGTTCATGGTCAGGCCGCCGGTGCCACCGATCACGCCGGCATAGCTCGTGGCGATAGCAGTGCCGCCGAGGGTGAGCGTGGCCGAACCCAAGGCGATGTTGCCACCGTTGACGCCACCGGCCGCAATCGAACCGACTTGGGTGTTGAAGTTGTTGAGGTCGAGGATCGCTCCCGTCGCATTGGCAAATGTGACGGCCGAGTTGTTTCCGAAGGCCCCGCTGACGCCGGCCACCGAGGCGACCCCGACTTGAAGGATTCCCGCGTTGACGTTGGTTGATCCGGTGTATGTGCTTGCTCCGGTGAGGGTTTGCGTTCCCGTCGCGTTCATCGTCAGGCCGCCGGTGCCACCGATCACGCCGGCATAGCTCGTGGCGATAGCAGTGCCGCCGAGGGTGAGCGTTGCCGAACCCATGGCGATGTTGCCACCGTTGACGCCACCGGCCGCAATCGAACCGACTTGGGTGTTGAAGTTGTTGAGGTCGAGGATCGCTCCCGTCACATTGGCGAATGTGACCGCCGAGTTGTTCCCGAAGGCCCCGCTGACACCGGCGATGGAAGCCACCCCGGCTTGAAGGGTTCCCGCGTTGACGGTGGTTGATCCGGTGTAGGTGCTGGCACCGGAGAGGGTTTGTGTGCCGTTGCCGATCTTGGTCAGCGAGAGCGAACCTGCGGTGTTCCGGATCACGCCGCTGAAGGTGAACCCTGTAGCATTGTTGTCGCCGATTGTGAAAGTCGGCGTGCCGGTGGTGCTGTTCAGGGTGCCGTTGCCGCTGAGGCCGTTGATGGTTTCATTGAAACCCGCTAGGTTCAGAGTGCCAGTGCGGGTCGCCGTATTATTGTTGAGGATCAGATTGCCCGTGCCGACGCCGTTGGGGATCTGATTGGCGGCACCGAGTGTTAGTGTCGCCGTGTAGGCCAGGGCCGACGCTCCATTCGCCCGGCCAACGCTGGTGTCTCCCACGTAATCGTTCGGGCTCGGGGTCGCATTGTTCAGGGTTAAGTTCAGTGCGGCTGTGGCGCTGGTTTGGCTCAAATCCAACACCAAGCCGCCGGCACCTGTGATTTTACCCGACAGAAGCATCTGGCCGGTCGTCGCATTGGAGCTGAACACGGCATCGACATTGGCAGTAATGGTGCCGGAGAGTTGCGCGCCGGCCACGTCGGAGCGAATACCGAAGCGATCATTCCCAAGCCCAGTGTTAAAGATAATCGCGTTGGCGACGTTCAGGTTGGCTACTGTCGCGAAATAGATCCCGGCCCTGTCGGTGGCCACCTGCCCAATGGTAATGGGCCCCGTTCCAAAGGGTCCGCTGGTGAGCGCCCCCGGCGTTCCTGCGAATGTCGATGAGGCGACGATAGCGAGGCGAGTGCCGGTGGGCGTATTATTCAGCAACGTCAAGCCGCCAGAGAACGTACTCGCGGGGAATAGAAACTGGGGAACTCCATTGTTGTTCGAAATCGTCACTGCGACGGTGCTGGTCCCATTATTGATTGCGGCGTTCACGTTGGAGGTCAGGGCGGTGACGTTGAGCGTGGCGGGCAACGCA
>JBBQAH010000314.1:0-2548 GCA_038316145.1 Burkholderiales bacterium | reverse complement strand
TTTCGCATGCAGCTTCCAGGCAGGTTTATATCGCTACTAAATTACCGTTACTATTATTCCAACCGATAGCAATAAAATAGTTAACAAATTTATTAAATTTACGTTCACTGTGAAAATTTTGCTTATTTGCTGCGAACCATTTCAGAGACCCCCAACATCCCAGTAATGTCTTGGGTCATGTCCCTGCTTAATGATACCGTAATAACCTTTTTTTGAAAGAGAGAAAAGGTTTAATGGATTATCCTTGTCAAGTTGACTGAACATGCACGATATTCAAATGCATAGCTTAGATTGTTTAAATGTTCATTGCTCTCAGAACTATAGGCATAAAGTAGCAAGCACGAGGATTGGCAGTAATGACTGCAGCGCAATGGCAGCACCAGCGTTGGCGCCCATGCCGCGGTCGTTGGATTTAGGTTTCGCCGGCGGCACGGTTGGTGGCTTAGGTGTCCATCGCTCGCCCGAGTTGCAGTTATCCTCGTCGTTGCAGATGCAAATTTCCCCATCAAAATGGAAATACTTAAAGGCAAGATAATTGGTCCTGTTGACGAATGCCTTAAAGCAGCCGGGTTTCTTGGTGTTTTCCTCGTCCACTTCGTACCGGTCCAGGTCAAACAAGCACGTTCGTCGCGGTCCTGTTGAGAAAGATGACCATGCGTCTGTCGTTCATTTTGAAAATGAATCATCATGCAGCCGAAATTTAATCGAGCAAAATGAAGCAGCGGTAAAAAAATGTTACGGTCATAAAAATTGCAATTTGATTTTTTAATGAAAATATGAAAATAAGTAAGCTAATTATTCTAACATTATCAGTATGTTGACCGTAAGAAAACAGAAAAATGATGAAGGAAAAAAATGTTTTAATGTGACTGGATTAGTGCGCAGTTAAATTTATTTATTAAAAGGTTGAACGCTAGGGTTGGAGCCTATAGAGAGTATATGACAACTGCAAGTACGGGCAGGTCAAATTGACTATTTTTAATTTAGTCGGTTTAAACTTAAATTCTGTGAATCGATATTTGCGAACTTAAACCAGCCTTTGTACGGTTTTTTTAATTAAAAGTAAAAATGTTACCGATCGCTTGAGTTTTCGATCGACTGGAGTCGACAATCGTTAAATTTCCATTTATAATGACGCAAAATTTGGCCGCAGGCATGACACTGGTACAATTGAAGGAGTGATAGGTGTCTGGCTCGCGGCATGCCGTGGTTTCATCATTTTTCATTGAGTTGCACATGTTGCAAATGACTCCATTTTCTCCCATCGCACCTAGAATGACAAACAAAATGTAATATTTATGGGTTAAGAAGAAAATACGTTGTATTATACGTCGATATTTTATATTGAGTTACATTTAATTTCGGGTACTGAAAAGTTTTGGTTATAACTGCGAATATATAAAATAATATCTAAATAATATAATTGCGTTTCGATTTATGTTAATATGAAAGTTGTGGTACATAATTGATTAAAAACTGCCAATCAGAATTTAAAGTACAGTTTATAATAGAATAAATATATTGTAACCGTTTGAAATCATACATAGTTTTACGTTTTACTATACTGAGTCTACTCACTTGCTAACTTTCCCGCTAGAC
Source organism: Burkholderiales bacterium (assembly GCA_038316145.1). Lineage (GTDB taxonomy): Bacteria > Pseudomonadota > Gammaproteobacteria > Burkholderiales > Burkholderiaceae_C > Pseudaquabacterium. The sequence continues at coordinate 949 of JBBQAH010000314.1, read as the reverse complement.
CGGCAAACAGGATGATTATGACGTAAACTATGTCCCTCATAGTTGCAATTGGACCGCAGTGTTTTCTCGTGTTGACAATTTATTCTGAAGATCGCAGTTTTCCACCAGGAATGCTTTTCGGAATTTTGGCGGTTTAATTAATTACATTATTTTCTCGATAAAGTCAAGCAACGAATGATCCTATACTTTGCCGTAGATTTACAATTTTACATTGTAACGCTAATGTACATGTCAGCGACAGCAAGAATGCTTTCTGTGAATTACATGACCATATCCTTATCAGAGCGGTCTTTCATAAATCAAACGCTGACTGTAAGGGACTCCTTCTGCTGGTAGCAAATACCTTTACCTACTGGTTTAGAGGTAGGTCTGCTTACAAGTGTATCTTATCGCCTGGGTCGGGCACTTACTCTGTATTGTATTTGTAGTGCAGTCACACTGTTTAAACAACAGCGCCCAGAATAGTTTCGACCTGTTGCTTGCGCCGTAAACTACCGTACCTTATTATACGTTTACATCGGTACAGGACACTATACTTTGTAGTTTCTACTACATATCGTACCACACAGTTTTGTAAGATAAACATATAAGAGCAAAACTCGGCTTCTGCATGCGGCGCGGTCCTAGCTCTCAGGACTCTACTTTACTTCATTGCCATGCTGTCTTCCCGATTAAAACTGGCCTCCGATTAAAACGGCATGAGTAGTGGTACCGGTAATATAAAAAAAAGGATTCAAAACGGTTCTTGTGGAGTTTGGCTCTGTTGAAATTAACAAACCGACAAATGTTTACTCTTGTGGCTTTACATAGGCTTCTAATGGTAATAACAATTTAAAGTCTTTCACGGTTACGCATTTTGTATATTGACTTGATAAACTACAGCACACAAGCAATATGCCACATTTAGGTTCGTCGATTTTCTAAGATTTATTATTTAAATTCGTGAACG
>JBBQAH010000078.1:0-13682 GCA_038316145.1 Burkholderiales bacterium | reverse complement strand
GACCTTGTTGTACGGCGCCGGCGCCGCGCCCTTGTTGAAGGCGTCCAGCAGCACCTTGGCGCCGTTGACCGCCGGGATGCCGAAGCTCTCGGCCGCCTGGCCGGACAAAAAGCTGACGATGCCGACCTTGAAGGTCTCCTGCGCCTGCGCCGGCGTAAGGCCGGCCAGGCACAGCGCGGCGGCTGCCGCCAGGCTGCGCAAAGTTGCAGGGTTGCGCGTTGCGGTGGGTTTGCCGTGGGTCTTGTGCATGGGCTGTGTCTCCGTTGTGTTCACCCGTATCGGGCAGGTGCAGGCTGGGCGATGGACCGCGATCTTTGCCCGGCAAGCGGATTGCCGGAAGCCGATTTACCCGCGGTGGGCCTGTCCAGTCGGCGACAGCGGGCGCGTTCATGCGGGTCACCCGACCCTGCGCGTCGGTGGCGATGAAGCCGGCCTCCATGCTGGCCAGGGTCACGGCCAGGTTCTGCTCGACCTCGGCCACATGTTGCTCGGCGCTGCGGCGCCGGCCCACCTCGGCCTCCAAGGCCGTGATGGCGGCCTGCAACTGGCCCACGCTGGGGTTTTCAGCGCCCTGGGCAGCAGCAACCAGAGCGTGACTGCGGTGGCTATCGACAGCACCGCGGTGCCGGTCTTGGCCAGCACCAGGGCGCCGTAGTCGGGTTGCCAGACGGTCCAGATGTCGAGCACGTGGGTCAGGCCGCAGGCAAAGATGAAGGCCGAAAACAGCCCCGCCACCCAGGTGCCCGGCTTCGGACCGCGTTTGCGCAGGTAGCGCAAGAGGGTCACCGGGATCGAGAAGTAGGCGGCGGCGATCAGCGCATCCGCGATCACCATGCCCCACAACAAGCCCAGCGAACCGGTGAGGCAGACAGCGTGCGGCACAAACCGTTGCGCGCAAAAAAGGAGCAATGGCGTCCATGGGACTCTTGGGGAAGGACGCGTGCTGCTGGAAAAAGGTCAAGCAGGCTTCGTTGCCTGCCCGACACCGCGCGCTGCGGGCCTGCGCCGCACCTGCCTTGCGCCTGCCACGCGCTTGTGTTGAATAGTCAGCGGGCCGTTGCGCTGAGTCAAGTCCGGAAATCTGGTGACCAAACGGCCTCGGTCGTGCCGCGCGGTCGGTGCAGCGGCGGCGCAGAGAGACGGCACGGCGGCGAGGTTTCGGCAGGCACCCCAGCGCAGCGCCGGCGAACTTGACAGCCCGACGGGCTGGTGAAGGGTCGAACCGGATGGTTCTCATCACCGATCGACGCTGTGTGCGCCGCCATACAGACATGGCGGGCGAACACTGCCACTGTTGACCGCCGACGTCAGTGACCCGCCTTCGAGCGATTGGGTTCCAGCGCGCCGTAATCCAATCGCCCGCGCCAAAGATGATTCCGTCCCCGCCCATGAACCTGCCACAGGACCTGACCACTCCGCGCGAACTGACTCGCGTCATCAGCCAGAGCGAGCAAATCAAGGGGGCCGTTGAGGATTGCGCAGAAGAGTTGGCGTTGGTCAATTCGGCACTCAAGGACGAACTGGCCTTGCAGCCGCAGGCCGCCCTTGAAGAAGCGCTGGCGCAAAACGAAGTGGTTGAAAGCAAGGTCAAAGCCTGTGCAGATGACCTGGCTGCGGTGAACGGCGCATTGCAGGCCGAACTGAGGGAACGCGAGGTTTTGGAGCATGCGCTGGAGGCGGCACAAGCGCAGGAAAAACTAGCGCGCGATGCGGCGTTCCACGACCCGCTGACGTCGCTGCCGAACCGCGTGCTGTTCAATGACCGTCTCGAGCACGGGCTCGCTCAGGCAAAGCGGCACACCAGAACCCTTGCCGTCATGTTCATCGACCTGGACGGGTTCAAGGCCATCAACGACACGCACGGGCACCCGGCCGGCGACAGTCTGCTCAAGACAATTGCCAGCAGGCTCATCGCAGTGACACGTGTCGATGACACGGTCAGCCGACACGGTGGTGACGAGTTCTTGTACCTGCTGCTTGAACTCAATTCAAAGGCCGATGCCGCCGCGGTGGCGAGAAAAATCGTCACAGAACTCGGGCAACCGTGCAAGCTGAACTCAAAGGGCGTGCAGCTTTCGCTTCGTGTCGGCTGCAGCATCGGGATTGCCCTTTTTCCAGGCGACGGCGCAACTTCAGACGAATTGGTGAAGAGTGCAGACAGGGCCATGTACCGTGCCAAGCGAGAGCAGACCGGATATGCCTTCGCGTCCACCGCGCCGTAGATCTTCGAGACAGCCAGGCCCGCGGTAGCCCAGGTCACCGTGGCCGCTCAGCTCCGCCGGTGGGTCAACCCCGGCGTGGTTTCCGAGGGCGCAGACCCTTCCGCGCGGACCCGGCCAACCCGCTCAGTGCCGGAAGTGCCGTGTGCCGGTGAACACCATCGCGATGCCGCGCTCGTTGGCCGCGGCGATCACCTCGCCGTCGCGCATCGAGCCGCCCGGCTGGATCACGCAGCCGGCGCCGGCGTCCACCACCACGTCCAGGCCGTCCCGGAACGGGAAAAACGCGTCGCTGGCCACTGCGCTGCCGGTCAGGTTCAGCCCGGCGTTGTGTGCCTTGATGCTGGCGATACGGGCCGAATCGATGCGGCTCATCTGGCCCGCGCCCACGCCCAATGTCATGCCGCCGGCGCAGAACACGATGGCGTTGCTCTTGACGAACTTGGCCACCTTCCAGGCAAACATCAGGTCGTCCATTTGCCGCGGTGTGGGCTGCAGCGTGCTGACCACTTTCAGTTCACCCAACGCGACGTTTTTCGAGTCGGTGGACTGCAGCAGCATGCCGCCGCCCACCCGCTTGAAGTCCAGCAGGTTGCCCTGCTGCGACAGCGGAACTTCCAGCAGCCGCACGTTTTGCTTGGCGGCAAAGATCGCGCGGGCCTCGGGCGTGACCAGTGGGGCGATGATGACCTCGACAAACTGGCGCGCCACGGCCTCGGCGGTTGCGGCGTCCAGGGGCTGGTTGAAGGCGATGATGCCGCCGAAGGCGCTGGTCGGGTCGGTCTTGAGCGCCTTGGCGTAAGCCTCGAAGGCATTGGCGCCCAGCGCCACGCCGCAGGGGTTGGCGTGCTTGACGATCACGCAGGCCGGCGCGCTGAAGGTCTTGACACATTCCCAGGCCGCATCGGCATCGGCGATGTTGTTGAACGACAGCGCCTTGCCCTGCAGCTGGACCCACTGCGACAAGGTGCCCGGCGCGGGTTTGAGCTCGCGGTAGAACGCCGCGCTCTGGTGCGGGTTCTCGCCGTAGCGCATGTCCTGGGTCTTGACCAGTTGCTGGGTGAAGACGGCCGGGTACTCACTGCGCTGGGGCACGGCGGCGGGGCGGTCTTCGGCACCGTCGTCCAGCGCCGACAGGTAGTTGCTGATCATGCCGTCGTAGGCGGCGGTGTGGGCGTAGACCTTGCGCGCCAGGCTGAACTTGGTCTTGCGGCTCAGCCCCTGGTCGCCCAGCTCGGCCAGCACCTGGGCGTAGTCGGCGGGGTCGATCACCACGCCCACGTCGGGCCAGTTTTTGGCCGCGGCACGCAGCATGGCCGGGCCGCCGATGTCGATGTTCTCGATGGCGTCTTCCAGGGTGCAGTCGGGCCGGGCAGTGGCCTGGGCAAACGGGTACAGGTTGATCACCAGCAGGTCGATCGTGGCAATGCCGTGCTCGGCCAGCGCGGCCATGTGCGCCGGGCTGTCACGCCGCGCCAGCAGGCCGCCGTGGATGCGCGGGTGCAGGGTCTTGACCCGGCCGTCCAGCATCTCCGGGAAGCCGGTGACCTCGGCCACCTCGGTCACCGGCAGGCCGGCGTCGGCCAGCAAGCGGGCGGTGCCGCCGGTCGACAGCAATTTAACGCCGCGGGCATGCAGGGCCTGGGCAAAGTCGACGATGCCGGTCTTGTCGGACACGGAGAGCAGGGCTGTGGTCATGGTGGGGGTCTTGGCAAGAATCTGGGCGAAACTTGGGGGTGGGCGCTAAGGGTGAAGGGCGCCGTGCGGCTGCGGCTCTGGGGCGTCAAGCCGGGGCCGGGGCCGGCGATGGCCACGCGTTCACTTGATCAGGTTGTGGTCCAGCAGCTTGCGGCGCAAGGTGTTGCGGTTGATGCCCAGCCATTCGGCGGCCTTGCTCTGGTTGCCGGCGGCGTGTTTCATCACCACTTCGAGCAGCGGTTTTTCCACCGTGCCGACCACCATGGCGTGCACGGCGCGGGGCTCGGTGCCGTGCAGATCCTTGAAGTACTGCTCCAGGCTGTCGCGGATGCAGTCTTCTATGTCCTTTTTGCTCATGCTTCCCGTCGTAGGAGGTCGTCGTTGGCGGCCGGGTGGGTGCAAGCTACCAGCGGCAGGCGCGGGTGCAGCTCGGCAAGCCGGTCGAAATAGTCGGTCACGGCTGCAATCTGGGGGCCGGTGGTCTCCAGCCGGTTCATCACCGCCCGGAAGGCATCGCCGCCGGGCAGGCTGTGCACCGCCCAACCGATGTGCTTGCGCGCGCTGCGCACGCCGGTGAGTTCACCGTACAGCGCGTAGTGCTCGTGCAGATGCGCCACCAGCCACTGGCCCACCTCCAGCGTGCCGGGCGCCGCCAGGGTCTGGCCGGTGGCGAGAAAATGCGCAATCTCGCGGAAGATCCACGGCCGGCCCTGGGCGGCGCGGCCGATCATCAGCGCGTCGGCGCTGGTCTGCGCCAGCACCGCGGCCGCCTTGGCGGGTGAATCGATGTCGCCGTTGGCCACCACCGGCACCCGCACTGCCGCCTTGACGGCTGCCACGGTGTGGTGCTCGGCATCGCCCCGGTAGCCTTGCTCGCGGGTGCGGCCGTGCACCGTCAGCATGGCCACGCCGGCGGACTCGGCCGCGCGCGCCAGCGCCACCGCGTTGCGTTCGGTATCGCACCAGCCGGTGCGCATCTTCAGCGTCACCGGCACACCGCGCGGTGCGCACACGGCGACCACCGCCTCGACGATGGCCAGCGCGAGCGGCTCGTCGCGCATCAGCGCCGAGCCGGCCCACTTGTTGCACACCTTCTTGGCCGGGCAGCCCATGTTGATGTCGATGATCTGCGCGCCGCGGTCGATGTTGTAGGCCGCGGCGTCGGCCAGCATCAAAGCGTCGGTGCCGGCGATCTGCACCGCGATCGGGCCGGGCTCGCCGGTGTGGTCGGTGCGGCGCGAGGTCTTGAGCGAGTCCCACAGGTCGCGGCGCGAGGTCACCATCTCGCTGACCGCATAGCCCGCGCCCAGGCGCCGGCAGAGCTGGCGGAACGGCCGGTCGGTCACCCCGGCCATCGGGGCGACAAACAGCCGGTTTGGCAGCGGGTAGGGGCCGATCTGCATGGGCAAGGGTGGGGGATTGGGCGGCGCAATTGCTGAAAAATCAGGCACCAGTATAGCCGCCGGTCCTGCCCGGGCCGGCCGCCGGCGGGCCTGCCGCGCCCCGTGCAGCGGCCTATGATGCCGGCGCATGGAAGCCTGGATACAACTCCACCTGGCAGCGCTGCTGGCCGCGCTGGCCCTGCCCCAGTACGGGCTGAGCACGCTGTTCATCATCGCGCTGGTGTCGGCCACCTTGCTGCCGCTGGGGTCCGAGCCGGCGGTGATCGGGCTGATCCAGCTCAACCCGGACCTGTTCTGGCCGGCGGTGGCAGTGGCCACACTGGGCAATACCGTGGGCGGTGCGATCAGCTGGTGGATGGGCTATGGCGCCGAGCGCGTTTACGAGCGTGTCACCCACCACAGCGCGCAGGGCCGCGCTTTGACCTGGTTGCGGCGGTTCGGCCCCAAGGCCTGCCTGTTGTCGTGGTTGCCGGTGGTGGGCGACCCGCTGTGTGCCGTGGCGGGCTGGTTGCGGATGCCTTTCTGGCCCTGCGTGGGCTACATGGCGATCGGCAAGCTGGCCCGCTACGTCACGATGACGGCCGGCTTTTTCTGGGCCCTGCAGCACTGGCCTGGCCGCTGAAGCCTATGCGCGGCTGATCGACCGGCCTCCCCCGAAAATCCCGCTTCCGGGGGGTGCCGTGGTGCGCACCGGGCCAGACCCGGTTGGCAAAATGCCCGGCCATGCAGACCCCCACCCACACCGATGTCCACACCGGCGCCCACACCGGCGCCCACACCGGCGCCCACACCGGCGCCCACACCGGCGCCAGCACCCCGGCCTACGACCAGCTGGTCTTGCTGTTCCAACGCCTGCACCATCTCGAGCACCTGCAGTCCATCGCCTACTGGGACCAGGCGGCGATGATGCCGCGTGGCAGCTCGGAGGCGCGTGCCGGTGCGCTGGCCGAGGTGGCGACGCAGATGCACCGCCTGCGCACCGACCCTGGCCTGCCCGACCTGCTGGCCCGCGCGCAGGACGAGCCCCTGACCGATCTCCAGCGTGCCAACCTGCGCGAGATCCAGCGCGAATGGCGCGCCGCCAACGCCTTGCCCGAGGCCCTGGTGCAGCGCACGCAGTGGGCCACCTCACGCTGCGAGCACGCCTGGCGCAGCCAGCGCCCGGCCAACGATTGGGCCGGCTTTTTGCCCAACTTCCGCGAGGTGGTGGCCGCTGCCCGTGAAGAGGCAACGCTGCTGTCGCAGGCCAGTGGCCTGCGGCCCTACGACGCGATGATGGACCGCTTCGAGCCCGGCATGACCTGCGCCCAGCTCGACCCGCTTTTTGCCGACCTTCGCCAGTGGCTGCCCGGCCTGATCCAGCAGGTGCGCGACCGCCAGCGGCACGAGGCCGTGATCAGACCGCACGGGCCGTTCGCTATCGAGACCCAGCGCGCCTTGTGTGTGCAGGTGATGCAGCGGCTGGGCTTTGATTTCGAGCGGGGCCGGCTCGATGTCAGTACCCATCCGTTTGCCGGGGGTGTGCCCGAGGACGTGCGCCTGACCACGCGCTACGAGACTGCTGAGTTCATCACCAGCCTGCTGGGCGCCATCCACGAAACCGGCCACGGCCGTTACGAGCAGATGCGGCCCCGCGAACTGCTGGGCCAGCCGGTGTCGCTGGCGCGGTCGATGGGCATCCATGAGAGCCAGAGCCTGTCGTTCGAGATGCAGCTGGGCCGCCACCCGGGTTTTCTGGCGCTGCTGGCGCCGATGATCCGCAGTGCCTTTGGCGACCAGCCGGCGTTCGATGTGCACAACCTGCAAAAGCTGGTCACGCGGGTGGCGCCGGGCCTGATCCGGGTCGATGCGGACGAGCTGACCTACGCACCGCACGTCATGCTGCGCTACGACATCGAGCGCCGGCTGATCGAGCGCGAGGTCGAGCCCGACGACGTGCCCGCGCTGTGGGATACCGGCATGGCCGAGTTGCTGGGCCAGGACACCCGCGGCAACTACCGCGACGGGCCGAGGCAGGACGTGCACTGGCCCGAAGCGATGTTTGGCTACTTCCCGTGTTACACGCTGGGCGCGATGTACGCCGCGCAGTGGTTTGCCGCGATGCGCCGCGAGATGCCTGACCTGGACGGGCGCATCGGCGCGGGCGATCTGGCGCCGGTGTTCGACTGGCTGGACCGCAATATCTGGCAGCAGGCCAGCCGCTGGCCGACCGCCGAACTGGCGCGCCGCGCCAGCGGCGAGGCCTTGAACCCGGCGCACTACCGGGCCCACCTGGAGGCGCGTTACCTGGCCTGAGCGGTTGAGAATTTTTCTACTGCGCAGCCGCCGTGCGTCGTTGGCTGGATGCCCGGAATCCTCACGTACTGAAAGTGCGTTCCGGTTGCTGCGCTCCGCCGGTCCAGCCTGACGCCTGCTCGCTATGAAAAACCCTCAACGTTTGAGGGCTGTCAAGCCGCTCACGGCTTGGCTGCGGCCCGCTTGCGTGTGGCTTTGACGGGCGCAGCCACCGCCGCCGGCTTGGCGGCTGCAGCCTTGGCCTTGCGCCGCCTGACCGCCACCGCAGGCGCCACCTCGGCAGGCATTGTTGCCGCCTTGACTGCCCGTTTGCGGGCGGCGGGCTTTGCCGCCGCCGCTGGCGCTGCGACGCTGGCAACCTTGTTCGCCAAGTCCTTGCCGGGCTTGAACCTCGGCTTGGCCGCAGGCGCATCCGCGCCCTGCAACCGTGCAACTGCCGTGGCCAGCGCATCCAGCCGGGCACCCAGCTCGGCCAGCGTCTTGGCGCTGGGCACACCCAGCTTGGCCAGGGCACGTGCCGTGCGCTCCTCGAAGATGGTCTCCAGCTTGTCCCATTGCGCATTGGCCTTGTGGCCAACCTCACCCGCCATCGCCGCCACCTTGCCGGCTGCGTCGCCCAGCTTTTCCTCAGCGGCGGCCTGGGTCTTGCGCTGCAGGCTCACGCCTTCTTTCATCAGGGTCTCGAACACCTTGGTGCCGCCGCCCTGCGCCTTGGCAAACGCGCCCAGGCCGGCCAGCCAGATCTGGTGCGCCGAGTCCTTGACGGTCTGCGCCAACTGGCTGTCGAGCAGGCCCGACGGCGCAGACGCTGCCGGTTCAGTTGATTTTTGAAGTTTCTTCACCATGGGAACTCCTCACGTTGGGGGACTGGGCGGGCGGGGCGACACCCGCAACCACACCCGCAGTGTAGGCAGCGCGGTTTGGGTCGTCAGCCTAATGTGTCGTCAGCCCGTCGTGTCGTCAGCCCGATCGCGCCGTTGCCGCGCGTTTGGGGGTGCGGCGGCGCCCAGCTATCCTGCAGGCCATGTACGTGTCCTTCTTCGGCCTGCAGCAGGCGCCGTTCTCGATCGCGCCCGACCCGCGCTACCTGTTCATGAGCGAGCGCCACCGCGAGGCGTTGGCGCATCTGTTGTACGGCGTGGGCGGGGGCGGTGGTTTTGTGCTGCTGTCCGGTGAGATCGGCGCGGGCAAGACCACCGTCTGCCGCTGCTTTCTGGAGCAGGTGCCGGCCGGGTGCCAGGTGGCCTACATCTTCAACCCCAAGCTGACCGTGCCCGAGCTGCTGCAGTCGGTCTGCGACGAGTTCCACATCGCAGTGCCGGCGCAGCCCTCGGGTCTGGCTACCGTCAAGACCTATATCGACCTGCTCAACAGCCACTTGCTGGCCGCGCACGCCGAGGGTCGCCAATGTGTGCTGGTGATCGACGAGGCGCAGAACCTGTCGGCCGAGGTGCTGGAGCAGTTGCGCCTGCTGACCAACCTGGAAACCAACGAGCGCAAGTTGCTGCAGATCATCCTGATCGGCCAGCCCGAGTTGCGCGACATGCTGGCAGGACCCGGGCTGGAGCAGCTGGCGCAGCGCGTGATTGCGCGCTACCACCTGGGGCCGCTGACCGCGCCAGAGACTGCCGCCTACCTGGCGCACCGGCTGGCGGTGGCCGGCCGCAGCGCTGCCTTGCCGTTCGATGCCGCTGCGCTGCGACGCATCCACCAGCGCAGCGGCGGTGTGCCACGCCGCATCAACCTGCTGGCCGACCGGGCCTTGCTGGGTGCCTACGCCGAAGGCAGGGCCCAGGTGGGCCGGCGCATCGTCGACCGCGCTGCGGCCGAGGTGTTCGATGCCAGACGGGCGCCCCGCAGTGCGGGCCGTTGGCGTTGGACCGCCGTCGCGGCGGCTGGGGTGGCGTGTGGTGCCTTGCTGTGGCTGCTGGCGCTGCGCGTCGGGCCCTGGGGGCGGGCGGGTGGTGAGCCGGGTGCGGCCGTCCTGGCCACCACGGCCGGCGTGCCCACGGCGGCGGCCTCGGCATCGGCTGCAGCCTCGGCGGCGGTGCGGCCGGCGTCAGTCCTGGCGGCGTCTGCCAGCGCCGGTGCAGCGGCGTCGGTTGCCGCAGTCGGCGCCAGTGCGTCACCGCCGGCCGCTGCCACCACAGCCACTGCAGCCACCGCAGCCACTGCAGCCACTGCAGCCACCGCAGCCAGCCTGCCTGAGCTCGATCTGGCGCAGGGCCTGGCGGTGTTCCCGGCCGACGAGACCGCGGCCTGGCGCAGCCTGGCCACGTTGTGGGGGGTGGATGCCGCGGCGCTGGGTGACACCGACCCCTGCCAGGCGGTGCGTGCCCACCAGCTGCGCTGCTTCCGCACCGCCGGCGGCACGCTGGCCTTGCTGCGGCAGCTCGACCGCCCGGCGCTGCTGCAGTTGCAGGGGCCTGGGGCCCAGATCCGGGTGGCGCGGCTGGTCGGCCTGGGCCGCCAACGTGCGGTGCTGGCCACAGACGGGCAGGCCTTCAGCGTGCCGGTGGACGCGCTGGCGCGGGTCTGGCGCGGCGGGTTCGCCACGCTCTGGCGCACCCCGGCGGGCTATGTCGAGCTGCTGCAACCGGGCGCGCGCGGCCCTGCAGTCGATGCGCTTGCGCAGGCACTGGCGGCTGACCGACAGGCGCCGCCACCACCGTCCGGTCAGGTGCTGTCCGGCGCGCTGGCCGAGCGGCTGGCCGGCTTTCAGGTGGCGCAGAGCTTGCGCTCCGACGGCATTGCCGGTCCCACCACCTTCATGCAATTGAACCGGGTGCAAGGCGTGCTCGAGCCGCACCTGCGCCACGACCCGCAGGAGCGATAGCCGATGTCTTACATCCTGGACGCCCTGCGCCGGGCCGAGGCCGAACGCCAGCGCGGTGCCGTGCCGGGCCTGCACGCGCAGCCGGTGGCCAGCGCGCTGGCGGATGGCGGTTCGGGCGCGCCAGACAGTGCCCATCGCCCGTGGCGGGCCGGCGCAGTGGCTGCAGGCGGCCTGCTGTTGGTGGGCTTGTTGCTTGCAGCAGTGGGTCTGGGCTGGCTGCTCAAGCCGGCATCCGAAGCCGTTCCGGTTGCCGCGCGCCCTGTGGTTTTGCCGGTTGCGGTGCCGGTTGCGGTGCCGCCGGCGCTGCCACAGGCCGTCGTGCCTGCGGGCGGTGCAGCAGCGGGCCCCTTGGCTGCGCCGGCAGCCCTGACGCCGACCTTGCCCCCGCCCGGGCCGGCGGGCGGGTCGGCCGTGGGCCCGGCCCCTGCACTGCTGCCCGGTCGGCCCGTGCCGACGGCCGTGCCGATCGCCACGCCGGCTGCCGACCCGGCTGCCGCCCCGGTCGTGGCATCGGCCCGATCACAGGGGGCTGTTGCGGCGGCCACCGTGCCTGCGGCCGGGCCAGTCGCCGGGCCTGCGGCGCAGCCAGCGGCCGCCGCCAGTCCGGCCGCAGCGCCCACCCGCCTGCCCACCCTGGCCGAACTGCCGGAGGCGCTGCGGCGCGAGGTGCAGCCGCTCAACCTGGGGGGTTCGGTCTACGCCGATCAAGCACCGCTGCGCATCGTGATCGTCAATGGCCAGGTGTTCCACGAGGGCGACAAGCCCTTGCCGGAGCTGCAGGTGCAGCAAATCCGCTTGAAGTCGGTGGTCTTCAGCGTGCGTGGCCAGCGCTTCGAGGTGCCGCTGTGAGTGGCGGGCGGCTAGGGGTTAGCGCGCAACGGCGTGTCTGCATGCATCGTCAAGAATCCGGGCCTTGACCCGTCGGACCGGCGCAACCCCGCTGCAAGACCGCCCCAGAGACCGCCCCAGAGGAGCAACCATGCACTATTTCGTCACCGGCGCCACCGGTTTCATCGGCAAACGGCTTGTCAAGGCGCTGCTGGCGCGGCGCGGCACCAAGGTCAGCTTCCTGCTTCGTCCCGGCAGCGAGGGCAAGCTGGCCGACCTGTACAGCTTCTGGGGTGTGGGCAAAAGCCGGGCGATGGCGGTCAGCGGTGACCTGACTGGCAAGAAGCTGGGCGTCAGCGCCGATGATCTGAAAGCGCTGAAAGGCCAGATCACCGGCATCTACCACCTGGCTGCGGTCTACGACCTGAGCGCCGACGAAGACAGCCAGGTCGCGGTCAACATCGACGGCACCCGCAACATGGTGGAGTTTGCCAAGGCCATCGACGCCGGGCATGTGCACCACGTCTCGTCGATTGCCGCCGCCGGCCTTTATGAAGGCGTGTTCCGCGAGGACATGTTCAGCGAGGCCGAGGGCCTGGACCACCCGTACTTCATGACCAAGCACGAGAGCGAAAAAATCGTGCGCACCGAGTGCAAGGTGCCGTGGACGGTGTACCGCCCGGCGCTGGTGGTCGGCGACTCGACCACCGGCGAGATGGACAAGATCGACGGCCCCTACTACTTCTTCAAGCTGATCCAGCGCATGCGCCAGTTGCTGCCGCCCTGGATGCCGTCGATGGGGTTGGAGGGCGGGCGCATCAACATCGTGCCGGTGGATTTTGTGGTCAAGGCGCTCGACCACATCTCGCACAGCTTGGCCGATCTGGGCGGCAAGTGCTTCCACCTGGTCGACCCCGAGGGCTACCGCGTGGGCGACGTGCTGGATGTGTTTGCCAAGGCCGCGCATGCACCCAAGATGAATGTCTTCATCAACGCCGCGCTGCTGGGCTTCATCCCCAAAAGTGTCAAGAAAGGCCTGATGGCGCTGGCGCCGGTGCGCCGGGTCTACCACGCGGTGATGAAGGACCTGGGCGTGCCCGAGGACATGTTCACCTTCATCAACTACCCCACGCGCTTTGACTGCCGCGAGACCACGGCCGCGCTCAAGGGCAGCGGCATAACCTGCCCCAATTTGAACGACTACGCCTGGCGGCTCTGGGACTACTGGGAGCGCCACCTCGACCCCGACCTGTTCATCGACCGCAGCTTGAAGGGCGCCGTGGGCGGCAAGGTGGTGCTGATCACCGGTGGCTCGTCGGGCATCGGCCTGGCAGCGGCCTGCAAATTTGCCGAAGCCGGCGCCATCACCGTCATCTGCGCGCGGGGCGAGGACAAGTTGCAACTTGCGGTGGACGAGATCCATGCCTTCGTCCAAGCCAAGGGTGCCAAGAAGGCCCAGGTCTTCAGCTACTCGGTCGACATCGCTGACGAGGCCGGGTGCGCCGAGTTTGTCAAGCGGGTTGAAGCCGAGCATGGCGGGGTGGACTATCTGATCAACAACGCCGGCCGCTCGATCCGCCGGGCGATAGAAAACAGCTACGACCGCTTTCACGACTTCGAGCGCACGATGTCGCTCAACTACTTTGGCTGCCTGCGCGTGACGATGGGCTTCTTGCCGGGCATGGTCAAGAAGCGCAAGGGCCATGTGGTCAACATCAGCTCGATCGGCGTGCTGACCAACGCGCCGCGTTTCTCGGCCTATGTCGCCAGCAAGGCCGCGCTGGATGCCTGGACCCGCTGTGCGTCCAGCGAGTACGCCGACCAGGGCGTCAGCTTCACCACCATCAACATGCCGCTGGTGCGCACGCCGATGATCGCGCCCACCCAGATCTACAAAAACGTGCCCACGCTGGCGCCCGAGGAGGCGGCCGACATGATCGCCCAGGCCTGCGTCTACAAGCCGGTGCGCATCGCCACCAGGCTGGGCATATCGGGCCAGGTGCTGCACGCGCTGGCGCCACGGGTGGCACAGATCGTGATGAACACCACCTTCCGGATGTTCCCGGACAGCGACGCAGCCAAGGGCGCCAAGGGCGACAAACCCAAGCTGTCGGCCGAGGCGATTGCGATGCAGCAGATGATGCGTGGCATCCACTTTTGATGCGAATTCATCGCGATCGGATTGAATGGTGAACGGCTGGTCGCGGCTCTGAGCTGCCTTTCGTTTTTTGGCCCGTAACCGGCCGTTCGTGGGTGGTGTGCGACCGCACCGCGCCGGGCTGGCGTGCCCCGCTCCGTGTCATTCCGGGCCGGAAAAGCACCGGCCCTCCCTTCTTTACCTGCGCGGGACACGCCAGCCCGACACGGCGCTACTCCGCCAGTGGTGTCTGCTGAGTTTTCCGG
>JBBQAH010000551.1:0-1862 GCA_038316145.1 Burkholderiales bacterium | reverse complement strand
AACAATGTACGTAAGATTCCGTAGACCCCCTCCCTCCCCCTCTCCGCCTTACGTAATATGTTTATGGTCCCTTACGTACTGCTTTATGGAAATCACCGGAAAAGAACTCCTTGTCCTTTCCCTGGTCCCTTGGGACACGCTGACTACATTGTCTTGTTGATGGGTGAATTCCCACAGATAGTGTCACTGCGTTATTAACATTCAATTGCCTGATCAATTTCAAAAATATAAATAGAGTTCGAGAAAGTATATGAACTTCCGTTACGAGCTGGCATATTTCGTGTTTTTCCGCCGATAGCGTAATAGGCGAACTACTCATCGTCAATACTTCATAGTTTACAGGTTCAATATGTACCATTGCACTCTAAATAGATGCGAGTTCAAATGATGAAACAATTTCGACATTTTATTTCAGAATTACCAAAGCTTTTTTGTTTTCCCAATAAACTACCGTATTACAATACCGCAGAATACAACGACCTTAAACCAAACTACCAATAGGGTTTTTTATCCATACGACAGTAAAAAGGTTAATGTATATTGGATTGTAATAAGGGTTCTGTCTGTCTGTTAAGGTTTCCTGGTTAAATTGCAAGGAACTTCTGCTTGAAATTTCAATCCATGAAACACTACATATCTAGAGGGAATCTGTAACGTTTAATGGCCACATTAATCAGCCCGTTTATCACTCCCCCATATTGTGTCTCGTCTGTTTGTTTAAACACCGTGTCTATGCGGTGCTATAATCTTGTCTCCTTTAATATTATGACCTTTCATACAGCTACCGAACGCAACCGCCTGGATGACGTGTCCGGACTTCTACAATCACCACCACTATCACGGAGGTAATAATACATGGCGAATAACAACACAATCTGTACTTTACGCCGCCGAGTCTCGATTGTGATGCGCGGCAGGGGCCATGGAGGTTATATTATTATTACTCCCCAACGCGTTTATGGAAGTGTGTGTATTTTGGCAAATGACAGTGTGGAGAGGACCCCGCCACGACGATTTATGAGTTTTTGAGGCAGGGCGGCGGTGTATCATAAAGATTAACCTCTATTCAAATCCCGCATTACAATCTATTTGTTACAACTTTTATGCAATCAGTAAACGCAGTGGGCGAATGATTTCTAATAATGAACTCAATGTAACATCGTATCTTCTAATGTCGTGAGTATACACGCCGCGGTTTACATTTAATAACATGTCGTGCTATCGTATTGATAAAGTGTGCCGTTATCAGTTTTAAAGACTGTGCCTAATGGCGCCGATGAGTTTCGTGGACTGTTTCTCCAAGACGGTAGTGCCTGATTCTGTGAATTAATTGTGGCCAATATTATTCACAAGATACATATGAATAATGTTATCAGTATTTACGGCAGCTGTTTGACATCTATACAAAGTGCAAAATTATATCCCGACCATCATATTTAATTGTAAGATATAGCTTCTTAACAGCTACTGTACTGTATAAGGCGGGGCGGTTTGGGCGCCCGGGAAGTCTGGGGTAGCATGGCCATGCTGCAATTTGGGGAAACGGTCGTTGAGTAACCCTGTCATTTGCTGTTGTGTGTGGGTTGTTTCCGCGTGTCAGGCAGCACGTTTTCTATGTGAGCTGTCGCATACTTTCCCAGTAAGCGCGCAGACACGCGCGTAAACAACACAGAAGGACACATAGAGGAACATATTGCTCTTCCCAATGCTCTGAATTTTGCAGGAAAGCAATCCTGCATTAGGTTCTCTCATTATTTTTCGTAACCAATAGAAAATTTAATTGGTCCCAACCCAAAATTTTTTTTCAAGCAAGAATTTAACTTTTTGCTTTAGAAAAACTTGTTTCTCTGAGTGTTCATGAG
>JBBQAH010000148.1:0-7381 GCA_038316145.1 Burkholderiales bacterium | reverse complement strand
AAAGGAGGAGATGTCGGCCCCTTGGCCGGCATCGGGGGACATGGAGGGAGCCGGTTGCCCGGCGGCCTTGGTCGCCACGCGGACCACTCGTCGAACGGCAGCATCCTGATGAGATGTACGTCAGCAACGAGCCGACAGCCGAACACCAACCTCTGGCTCAGCGCCGATTGCTGGCCGCCGCCGCGGGTAGGGCAGCAGAGGATGCGGCAGCCATCAGCGGACTGGCTGCCGATGTCGCGACCGGCGCCGTGCGGACGGCAATGGCCGGCGTACCCGCAGCGCCGCTGGCCCCTGGCGTTGGCGTTGGCGTTGGCGTTGGCGTTGGCGTTGGCGTTGGCGATGACACCGCAGTGGCGGCGATCTCTGCCCCGGCACA
Source organism: Burkholderiales bacterium (assembly GCA_038316145.1). Classification (GTDB taxonomy): domain Bacteria; phylum Pseudomonadota; class Gammaproteobacteria; order Burkholderiales; family Burkholderiaceae_C; genus Pseudaquabacterium. Next base: position 7,005 of record JBBQAH010000148.1, on the reverse strand, counting down.
AGCCACAAAACCCGGCCCCGCCGGCAAACGCAGCCCCGCCAGGCGCGCCCGGGTGGCCGCATCCGCCACCGGCACACGCAGCAGGGTCAGCTCCTGCGCTGGCCGCAGCGTGACGATGCGCGCGGTGCGCACGCCGCGCAACACCATGCGCGCCAGCGCGGCGTCGGCCACGGGCTTGCTGTCGAAGTGGCCCAGGCTCAAGCCGGGCTGCAGGTCCGGCAGGCCGCGCAGGTCCTCGGCGTCCAGCTTCATGCGCTTGAGTTCGTCGTGCTTGCGCTGCAGAAGATCGCGGTCGGGGTAGCGGCCCATGTAGACCATGAACGCACCGCTGTCGTCGATCTTGCGGGCCACCCAGTTGCCAGCCGCTGCGCCGGACACCACGCTGGCGTCGCGCAGGCTGCGCTCGGCGGTCGCCAGCTCGGTGCCGCTGAAAGGCCCGGCCTCCAGGCAGCGTGCCGCGGCGGCCGAGCTGGCCGCGTCCGCGGCCTGGGCAGCAGACGCCGCCGCTGCGCCCAGCGCCGCGCTGGCAGCCTGGGGCGACAGGATGTGCACAACGTCGGGCGCGACCTGGCGTTGCAGGCGATCGGGCTCACGTTGCTGCGCTGCGCCGGCCTTGGCCGAGGTGCCACCGGTCAGCGCGTCGAACAACCCAAACTGCGCCGCCAGCAGCACGGCATTGGCCAGCAACAGCGCCAGCGCCAGGACCCTCAGCACCCGGTGGGCCTCACTGGTGTCGGCCCACCGACCGCGGCAGGCTTGCCTGGCAGGGCCGGTGATGGGGGCGGTGGGTTGTGCATGCCTGCAGTGTCGGGCAGTTCGGGCCCGGACCGCTGCGGCAACGCCGCGCCTGCCGAGGCGGGATCGGGCGGGCTGGCCAGCCGCACGCTGACCTCGCCGCTGCTCACCGGCACCCGGCGTTCAACCTCGCCGGCCGCCACGCCGCCCGCCACGCGCAACCACAGCGTGCCGGTCTCGTCCACGCCGTCGGCCAGGCCGTGCGGCACACCGGGCAAGGTGGTGGTGACGTGCTGGCCCCGCAACAGGTCGCGTTGCGCGTAGCGCTGTTGCAAGGGTGCAAAGCCTTCGCGTTCGAAGGCCAGCAGCGCCCGCACCAGCGCCGGCGCCACGCCCGCCAACGCGGCAGGGGCGGTCAGCTCGGGTTGAAGCTCTTGCAAACAGCCAAAACCCCAGCTCAGCTCGGGCGTGGCTTGCGGCTGCAGGTTCAAGCCGATCCCGACCACGGCCATGCGGCGGTCGCCCAGCTGCACGGTTTCGATCAGGATGCCGCCCAGCTTGCGGCCGATCGGCGTCGCAGCAGAGGAGCCGACGATCAGCAGGTCATTGGGCCATTTCAGCCCCAGCCGCAGCGGCTGGCCGGGCCGGGGCGGGTCCAGCGCCTCGACCAAGGCCAGGCCGACCGCCAGCGACAGCCCTGACCAGTCGCGCGGTGCCAGCTGCAGCGCCAGCGAGAAGGTCAGCGACGCACCGGCGCTGGACTGCCAGTCCTTGCCCTGGCGGCCGCGCCCCCGGGTCTGGTGCTCGGCCACCAGCAGACAGGGGCTGGCATCGGTCTGCCGGCGTCCGCCGGCAGCGGGGCTGGCACGGCGTGCACGCTCCAGCAACTCGGTATTGGTGGAGGCGATGCTGGCCACCACCTCCACGCTCAGCCCGGGCAGCAGCGGCAACAGCTGCTGCCAGAGTGCGTCAGTGCCCCAGGACGGACGGCGGCGGTCGTGAGGCATCGAGAACCGAGGCTGCCGAAGCTTTCAAGCTTTGGCGGCGCGTTTGGGCGCCAGCATCGTGCCCCGGCAGGTCTTGGCACCGCAGCGGCATTCAAAGCGTTTTTTCAGCGCCGGGGTGTAGCGCTCCTCGATCACCAGGCCGTAGTCGAAGAACAACTCCTCGCCGACCTTGATGTTTCTGAGCGCCTTCAACCAGACCCGGCCGGTGTCGTCCTCGGCCTCGCAATTGGGCGCGCAGGCGTGGTTGATCCAGCGCGAGGCGTTGCCGCCGACCAGGCCGTCGATCACCCGCTCCTCGTCGAGGTGAAAGTAGAAGGTGTGGTCCGGCTGGTCGGGGTCGTGTGGGTGGCGGCGCAGTGCCTCGGGCCAGCCGATCACCTCGCCGGTGTACTCGATGAAGGTTTCGCCCTTGCGGATCGGCTGCACCGCAAACACGCCCTTGCCATGCACGCCGCTCTTGCGCACCTGCAGCCGGCGGCCTCGCACCGGCGTGCCCGGTGGGGGTGCGACGGTGCTTGCAGCGTTGCGTGCGGCGTCCGGCGCCGACGGGGCTGGCGCCGGTGGGTTCTTGGCGGTCTTGCGGACGGTGGCTTGCACGGTAGCTTTCATTGGGTACAGTGAAACCATGTGAGCGCGCGCGTGTACACCTGTGCAAGCGCGCGCGAGATGAGCGGCGGATTGTAGGCACGGCCCGTGCCCACTTGCGCCCACCCAAAGGATTCGACCGACCCATGAGCAAGACCCTGATCATTGCCGAGAAGCCCAGCGTGGCGCAGGACATCGTGCGAGCGCTGACCACCACTGCAGGCAAGTTCGAGAAACACGATGACCACTTCGAGAACGAGCGCTACGTCGTCAGCTCGGCGGTGGGCCACCTGGTGGAGATCACCGCGCCCGAGGAATACGACGTCAAGCGCGGCAAGTGGAGCTTTGCCAACCTGCCGGTGGTGCCGCCGCATTTCGACCTGGCGCCTATCGACAAGGCCAAGAGCCGGCTCAATGCGCTGGTCAAGCTGGTCAAGAGGAAGGACGTGGGCGATTTGATCAACGCCTGCGACGCGGGCCGCGAGGGTGAGCTGATCTTCCGCCTGATCGTGCAGTACGCGGGGAATGGCCAAGGCGCCGCTGGCGCCGCAAGCACCAAGACCAAGCTCGACAAGCCGATCCGCCGGCTTTGGCTGCAGAGCATGACGCCGCAGGCGATCCGCGACGGCTTTGATCATTTGCGCAGCGACAAGCAGATGCTGGGCCTGGCCGACGCCGCGCGCAGCCGCAGCGAGGCCGACTGGCTGGTCGGCATCAACGGCACGCGGGCGATGACGGCCTTCAACTCCAGGGACGGCGGCTTCTTCCTGACGACGGTGGGCCGGGTGCAGACGCCGACGCTGTCGATCATGGTCGAGCGCGAGGAGAAGATTCGCAAACACGTCTCCCGGGACTACTGGGAGATCAAGGCCGGCTTCCTGGTGCCCCCAAGGCCGGGCGATGCCCAGCCTGCCCCCCATGGGGGGCTCGACCCCTCGGGGCGGCCCGTCGGGGCCGAGGCCGCGGCCGGCAGCTACGAGGGCAAGTGGTTCGACCCCAAGTTCAAGAAGGGCCCCGCCCCAGGCGCTGAAGGGGATGCGTTGCCCGACCCCGACCGCCGCGCCGACCGGCTGTGGAACGAACGCGACGCCAACGCCATCCGCGACGCCGTGCTGGGCAAGACCGGCACCGTCACCGAAGAAGCCAAGCCCAGCAGCTCGGCCAGCCCGCTGCTCTACGACCTGACCACGCTGCAGCGCGAAGCCAACAGCCGTTTCGGTTTTTCGGCCAAGACCACGCTGGGCCTGGCCCAGGCGCTGTACGAGAAGCACAAGGTGCTGACCTACCCGCGGACCGACTCGCGGGCGCTGCCCGAAGATTACGTCGATACCGTCAAGCAGACCTTCCAGATGATCGCCAGCGAGGACCTGCCCGGCCCGCTGCGTGAGCTGGCCCAGCACGCCCGCAAGGGCTTGAAGGACGGCTACATCAAGCCCACCAAGCGGGTATTCGACAACGCCAAGGTGTCGGACCACTTTGCCATCATCCCGACGCTGCAGGCGCCCAAGAGCCTGTCCGAGATCGAGGCCAAGCTCTACGACATGGTGGTCAAGCGCTTCATCGCGGTGTTCTACCCGTCAGCCGAGTTCATGGTCACCACCCGCATCACGCAGGTCGCCGGCCACCACTTCCAGACCAATGGCAAGGTGCTGGTCAACCCGGGCTGGCTGGCGGTCTACGGCAAGGAGGCGCAGGACGAGGACGCCAACCTGGTGCCGGTGTTGCCCAACGAGGCGGTAGTCACCGAGCATGTCGCGGTCAATGCCCTCAAGACCAAACCGCCGGCCCGCTACACCGAGGCCACCTTGCTCAGCGCGATGGAGGGCGCCGGCAAGCTGATCGACGACGACGAGCTGCGCGAGGCGATGGCTGAAAAAGGCCTGGGAACACCTGCTACCCGTGCCCAGGTGATCGAGGGCCTGATCGCCGAGAAGTACATCCTGCGCGAAGGCCGCGAGCTGTGCCCTACTGCCAAGGCCTTCCAGCTGATGACACTGCTGCGCGGGCTGGCCATCGAGGACCTGACCAAGCCCGAGCTGACCGGCAACTGGGAGCACCAGCTGGCCGAGATGGAGCACGGCCGGCTCAGCCGCGAGGCCTTCATGAAGGACATCGCGGCGATGGCCGAGCGCATCGTGAGGAAGGCCAAGGAGTACGACCGCGACACCATCCCCGGCGACTATGCGACGCTGGCCGCACCCTGCCCGAACTGCGGCGGCGTGGTCAAGGAGAACTACCGGCGATTCACCTGTACGGGGGCCGAGGGCACGGCCGAAGGCTGTGGTTTTTCGATGACCAAGATCCCCGCCGGCCGCAGCTTCGAGCTGCGCGAGGTCGAGACCTTCCTGACCGACCACAAGATCGGGCCGCTGGAGGGCTTCCGCTCCAAGGCGGGCTGGCCGTTCAGCGCCGAGCTCAAGCTGGTGCGCGACGACGAGATCAAGAACTGGAAGCTCGAGTTCGACTTTGGCGACGATGCCAAGGGCGCCGACGGCGAGGCGATTGCCATCGACTTCAGCGGCCAGCCGTCGTTTGGCGCCTGCCCCAAGTGCAAGGGCCCTGTGTATGAGCACGGCAGCAACTACGCCTGCGAGCATGCGGTCAGCGCGCCCATCACCTGCGACTTCAAGACCGGCAAGATCATCCTGACCCAGCCGGTGACGCACGAGCAGGTGACCAAGCTCTTGGCCATCGGCAAGACCGATCAGTTGGAGGGGTTCGTTTCCAACCGCACCAAGCGCAAGTTCAAGGCGATGCTGGTGTGGGACGAAAAAGAGGGCAAGGTGACCTTCGAGTTTGCGCCGCGGGTGGCCAAGCCCGGGGCCAAGACCGCTGCCGGTGCGGCCGGTGCCGAGGGGGCTGCCGCGCCCTACGTGCGTGCTGCCGCCCGCGCACCGGCCAAGAAGGTGGCGACCAAAAAGGCCGTTGCCCGAAAGGCGCCGGCCAAAAAAGCGGCGGCGCGCAAACGCGCTGCCTGAGGCGTGAAGCCGGTCGCGGCCGGGCCGGATCCGGCCGCTTTAAAGCCGGGCTGGCCTTGCCTGACCGTCACCCCGGCGGGCTGCCGGCTCGATGTCAGCGTCTCGCCCAACGCCAAGCGCACGGCGGCCGACGGCCTGCACGACGGTGCATTGCGGGTACGGCTGGCTGCACCGCCGGTGGACGGCAAGGCCAACGCCCAGTTGCTGGGCTGGCTGGCCGACGAGCTGGGCTGCGCCAAGCGGGCGGTGAGCTTGCTGCGCGGCGACACCTCACGCCGCAAGCAGGTGCTCGTCGCCCTGCCCGAGGCCCAGGTGGCCTCGTGGCTGGCGAAGGCGCTGCTGCCGGGCGCCGAATGACGTCAGCCCGTTGCCGGCCGGCCCAGCCTGCAAGGCGACGCATGATCGGCGGCTCATGTCGCTGATCGTCCTCAACAAGCTGCTGGCCATCTTCTGCACCGTCGCGCTGGGCTGGGTGGCCGGGCGCCTGCGTTGGCTGGGTGAGCCGGCCGGTGGCATCGACCCGGCCCGGCTGCTGGGCAACGCGGCGTTTTACATCTTTGTGCCGGCGCTGCTGTTCCGCACCACCGCCCGGCTGGACGTGGCCGGCCTGCCCTGGGCCACGGTGATGGCGTTTTTTGTGCCGGTGCTGGTGATGCTGCTGGCGGTGTACGGCGTGGCACGCTGGCGGCGGCGCGGGGCTGTGGCCCCTGACCTGGAAGCGGGTGAGCGCGCTGCCGCGGCGCCAGCAGTGCAGGCCATCACCGTGGTGTTTGGCAACTCGGTGCAGGTTGGCATCCCGATGGCGGCGGCGCTTTTTGGCGAGATGGGTCTGGGCATCCACATCGCGCTGGTCAGCCTGCATGCGCTGGTGCTGCTGACCACCTTGACCGTGCTGGTCGAGCTGGACCTGGCCCGCGCCCGGGCCCAGCACGAGGCCACCGCCAGCCTGCTGCGCACGCTGCGCCAGACCGTGCGCAACACTGTTGTCCACCCTGTCGTGCTGCCCGTGCTGGCCGGGCTGGTCTGGCACGCCACCGGCTGGCCGCTGCCGGGCGTGCTGGACGAAACCCTGCAACTGCTGGGCACGGCGGTGGCCCCGCTGTGCCTGGTGCTGATCGGCATCACGCTGGCTTACACCGCCGGCAAGACAGTGGCCGGTGCGGCGCGGGCCGCGCTGGGGCTGACGCTGCTCAAGCTGCTGGGCCTGCCGGCGCTGGTGCTGGCCGTCGCGCACTGGGGTTTCGGGCTGAACGGCCTGCCGCTGCAGGTGGTGGTGCTGATGGCCGCGTTGCCCAGCGGCAGCAATGCGTTGATCTTTGCGCAACGCTACCGGGCGCAGGAGACCGAAACGACCACGGCCATCGTGCTGTCCACGCTGGGTTTTGCGCTGACAGCGCCGTTGTGGCTGGCGGTTCTGGTCTGGCTGGGTTGAGCGCCTGAGCCCGTGGGTGCGCCAGCGCGCCGTCCGATGCGGTGAGCCGGCGCGGGGCGGCCCGGCCCCGCCTCAGCCTCCGGGAGAGGCGTCGCGCGAATCGTCGCCGATTTCGCTGCGCAGCACGGCCTTGTCGGGCCCGAAGGTCACCGAGAACACCTTGCGCACCTGGCCGTCCTGGAAGCGCCAGTCCCAGATCTCCTCATCAGGCTTGAGCGCAAACTGGTACTTTTTGGCCGGCATGCCCAGCAGCGCATTCACCTCGGTC
>JBBQAH010000072.1:0-14684 GCA_038316145.1 Burkholderiales bacterium | reverse complement strand
CGCAGGTAAAGAAGGGAGGGCCGGTGCTTTTCCGGCCCGGAATGACACGGAGCGGGGCACGCCAGCCCGGCGCGGCGCGGTCGTGCAACACCCACGAACGGCCGGTTACGGGCCAAAAAACGAAAGGCAGCTCAGAGCCGTAAGCCGCCTTCAAATGCTCAGCTACGACCTCCGAAACAACAAGCCTCAGTCCGGCTTGACCTTGGCGCGCGCCAGCACCGGCTTCCAGCGTTTTTGCTCGTCGGCGATGAAGCGCACGAACTCGGCCGGCGTGCCGCCCACTGCGTTCGCGGCATCGGTCTGCAAACGGGCCAGTGATGCGGGGGTGTGGACGGCCTTGGCGGTGGCCACCGCCAGCTTGTCGGCCGCGGCGGCCGACAAGCTGGCCGGTGCCAACAGGCCGTACCACTGCGTCATCTCAAAGCCGGGGTAGCCCTGCTCGGCCACCGTCGCCACATCAGGCAGTTGCGCAATGCGTTGGGTGCTGCCAGTGGCGATGCAGCGCAGCTTGCCGCTCTTGATGTGCTGCAGGATGGCCGGCGCACCGACCGCCGCGATGTCGAGCCGGCCGGCCAGCAGGTCGGTCAGCTGCGGCCCGGTGCCGCGGTAGGGCACGTGCAGGATGAAGGTGTCGCTGACCATCTTCAAATACTCCATCGCCAAATGGCCGGCGCTGCCGTTGCCGGCCGAGCCGTAGTTCAGGCGGCCCGGCTTGCTCTTGGCCAGCGCGATGAAATCTTTCAGGTTCTTCACCGGCAGCTCGGCCGGCACCACGTACAGGCTGGGCACCTTGGCCAGCAGGCTGATGGCCCGGAAGTCCTTGACCGGGTCGTAGGGCAGCTTGTCGAAGATGAACGGGTTGACCGCCAAGGTGCCGATGTGGCCCAGGATCAGGGTGTGCTGGTCCTCGGCCCGGGCCACCTCGCCCATCGCCACATTGCCGCCGCCACCCGGCTTGTTGTCGACATAGACCGACTGGCCTAGGATCTTGGCCAACTCTGCGGCGACGGCGCGGGCCACGATCTCTGAGCTGCCACCCGGCGCAAATGGCACCACCAGCCGGATCGGCTTGGACGGCCAGGATTGGGCGCTGGCCAGCGCTGGCCAGAGTGTGGACGCGCCAGCGGCGCCCAGGGCCGCCAGCAAGGTGCGGCGGGTGGGGGTGGGGGTGGGATCAGGGTGCAGGGTCATGCGGGGCTCCAGATAAAAGGGGTTCGAGCAAAACAAGCTGGCGGGTGATTGTTTTGGCAAGGCATCAGCCCAGCAGCGCGGTGGGCGAGGTGTGCAGTACGGCCGCCGCCGCATCGCCCCCCAGCGCCGCATGCAGCGGGCTGAGCAAGCTGCTGTAGGTTGGCACCGCCCCGGCGGCACCGGGCTCCATGAACCGGGTATGGGGCCAGTCCGAACCCCAGACGCAGCGGCCATCGAACCGGCGGTGCAGTGCGGCGATCATCGGCAGCAAGCTGTCATACGGTGGCGCAGCCGACAGGCGGTACCAGCCGGACAGTTTGAGCCAGGCGCCCTGGTCGGCCAGCTGCGACAAGGCCGCGCCGATACCGGCGGTATCGCGGCCCGAGGCATCGGCCCATGCGGCGGCGGTCAGGCCGGCCAGGTGGTCCAGCACCGCCACCAAGCCCAGTTGCGCCGAGAGTGCTGCCACCCGCGCCAACTGTACGGAAGGCACGTACCACTGGACAAACCAGCCCCGGGCCCGCAGGCGCGGCGCCAGCAAGCCCAGCACCGACTCATCGCTGCCCTGGGGCGACACCGCATTGATGCGCACACCGCGCACACCGGCATCCGCCATCCCGTCAAGCACCGCATCGGGCTCATCGCCCTGCAGCACCACCACAGCGCGGTGGCGGCCGGGTGCACTGCGCAATACGCCCAGCAGCAGGCTGTTGTCGCGGCCATAGACGCTGGGCTGCACCAGCAAAAAACGACCCACGCCTGCGGCGGCAGCGCCGGCCTGCAAGCGGGCCAACGGGTAGGGGCCGGGCTGGTAGTGCGCAGCCGGCACTGGCCGGCCATCAAACACATGCACATGCGCGTCCCAGCCTTCGGCGGGTCCGACCGCAGCGCCTTGCCCGGGCTGCTCGCGCGCTCGGCGGCCAAGATCCAGCGACGGGTCCACCCTGAAGTTGAATGGGCCGGTCATTCAATGCGGATGTTGCGCTGCCGCACGATGCGCGCCCACAGCGCCTGCTGCTCGGCCAAAAACCGCGTGGCGGCGTCAACACCACCCCCAAACGGCTCACCGCCGAGCTGCCGGATGCGCTCTTGCACCTCAGGCGCGGCCTGGACCTTGGCCAGCGCGGCCACCAACGTTGCACGGGTCTCGGGCGCGATGCCCGCCGGCGCCAGCACCGGGTTCCACTCGGTCACCTCATAACCGGGCACACCGGCCTCGGCCATGGTCGGCACCTGGGGCAACGCCGGGCTGCGCTGGCGGCTGGTCACCGCCATGGGCCGCAAACGGCCCGCCTGGATATGGCCCAGCGCCGATGCCAGGTTGGCAAAAAACAGCGGCACCTGGCCACCCATCACGTCGGTCATGGCCGGGCCGCCACCTTTGTAGGGCACATGCAGCAAGTCGGCATGGGCCAGGTCCTCAAACAAGGCGCCGGCCAGGTGTTGGGCCGAGCCGTTGCCCGACGAGGCATAGGCGATGGCACCCGGCTTGGCCTGGGCCATCACCACCAGGTCCTTGACGCTGGTGGCGGCAAACGGAGGATGCGCCACCAGCACATTCGGAAACTGCGCCAACACCGCCAGCGCTGTGAAAGCCTTGGCCGGGTCGTAGCCCATCTTGGGGTACAGCGCAGGCGCCACCGCAAAGCTGCTGGCATCAAACAGCAGCAGGCTGCCGTCCACCGGGCCGCGCGCCACAACCGCCCCGGCCAGCTGGCCGCCGGCACCGGGCTTGTTCTCGACCACCACGGTCTGGCCCAGGGCTTCGGCCAGGCGCGGTGCGATCAGCCGTGCCATCAGGTCGGCGCCACCGCCGGGCGGGTACGACACCAGCAGCGTGACCGGTCGGCCGCCCGCCACCGGCGCCGCAAGGGTCGACGAGGGCCAGAGCGGCAAGGCTGGCAGCAACGGCAGCGTGATGCCGGCCAGCCACTGTCGGCGAGTCGTCGGAGCCAGAGCGTTTCCGGCTGCCGGCTGCGTGGCTGCAGGCGCGGGCGGGTGCAAGTCTGTCTCGGTCATGGGTTGGCCTTGTGGGGTTCAGATGAGGGTGACGGTGTAAGCAAAGGCCTGGGCATCGCCCCGCGTGATACGGAACTCGACGCAACGCCCGGCGATGTCAAACGCACGGCGGCTGACCACCGCCGCAGGATGTCCGGCGGCCAGGCCGAGCAAGGCGGCATGCTCGGTGCCCAGGGCGGCAAAGCCGATCTCATCCACCGCGCGGTGCACTGAAACACCGCATCGGCTGGCGTAGGCCGGGTAGAGCAGATCGCCCCAGGCCGCCGTCGGCCCATCGGCCAGCGCTGCAAAGGCCGGCAGCGGCAGCCAAATCTGCTCAACCAGGCAGGGAGCGCCGGCCAGGCTGCGCAAACGCAGCAGTTGCAGCATGTCGCCACCCTGCCCCGGGCCAAAATGACGGGCGACATCGGGCGGTGCCGCAACCCGGCTGCGTGCCAGGATAGCGGACGCAGGTGGACCCAGCCCGGTGCCCGCCGCAGCACCAAACCGAAAAAATCGCAGCATCGTTGCGCCCGACAGGCCGGCGCGCACAAAGGTACCCCGGCCGTGGATGCGCTCGATCAGGCCTTGCGCCACCAGCAGTTGCAAGGCCTGCCGGATGGTGCCCAGCGCGACGCCGTGGTCGGCCGCCAGCACCTGCTCGGCCGGTAACGCGCCGCCCGGTGGCCAGTCACCGCGCAGCACACGATCACGCAAGACCTGGGCCAACACCGCGTACCGGGCACGGCCGGGCTCGGCAACGCTGCTGTCCGGGGGCGCCGACTGCGTGTCTGTCAGGCTTGAAGTGGCTTGTGTCATCTAGAGGACTAGAGCCTATCACGCACTGCGCGAACCACGCTCCCGGAATTTCTACCCGTCCCGCCGGGCCTTGGGCCTCAACGTTTGAGCGAACCGGCATTTTGCGGCGTGGGGCAATTGGGCGAGAATGAATTGAAGCCCAATTGACTTACGCCGCAAAATGTCCGGTTGAGTCAATGGTTAGGCCACGCTGTTACGGCTTACCAGAACTATGTGCAACATACTCTTTGAGAACCTCATCCATTCGAACCTGCCAGCCAGCACCAGTCGATTTAAAGTAAGCCAGTACTTCGGGGCTGTATCGAACGGATACCAGTAACTTCGCATTGTTCGTTTTCGGCCGACCGCGAACAGATTGAATCGGGATCATCGACTTCAATTGACTTGGGGTAAGTGGCTGAGCATCTGGATCTGCCCTTGCCGCTGCGGCAATCTTCCGATCCTCTTCGATTGTCGGCATAACCACTGCCGTACGACTAAGTGCTCTTGACATAGTATTTAACCTCGCTTCGGTTCGCCCTGCGTAAGCTGATAACTCTGCAGTTTGGCGATCAACAAATGCAACGCAGTAGAGAATTCAGGTAGCTGTGGCAAGACAGATCATTCTGGCTTCACCATATTCTTGTCGCTCATCGAGCCAGACCAGTGCGCTGTCCCAATCCAGTTGTGATGCAAAGCCGAGTGATAAACCATGCTTTTGGAGGTTGACTGCGTTCTTCTTTGGATCGTACTCGACTTTCATGCTTTAATGTAGCTACATTAAAAATAGCGAGTCAAGCACCGGCGCTGATTGCTTGGCCTCAACCCCGCGCGACCCCAGCCGATAAAGCGGCAACAACTGCGCGGCGCGTTTCATCCGGTGACAGGCCGGCCAGTCGTTGACAACCCCCTCCCTGTAAGCTCCGACATGGCCATTGACCTTCCCCTGGGCGCTGAACACGGCCCGCACAGCTGATGCGTTGGCCGCGGCTGTCCATCCGCGCCACCTTGGCACTGGCGATTGCCGGCGCCGTGTTGCTGCCAACCGCCGTGCTGTGGCAGGCCGACCAGCAGCTGACCCGTGCCACCCATGAGCCGCTGATCGCCCAAGGCCGGCAGGCGGCCCTGATCACGGCGGCGGCCACGCTGGCTGGCCCGCTGTGGCTGATCGACGACGGGCTGACACGCGCCGCCGCACAAAAAGTGCTGGACGACCCGACCGTGCTGCGCCTGAGCCTGGTCGAGACAAGGCCCAATACGCCAGCACTGCAACTCGCCCGCCCAGGTGAGCAGTCTGCAACAGGCCCCCGACTCAAGGCTGAGGTCCGGCGCGAGGATGTGGTGCTGGGTGAGCTGACGCTGGAGTTCGACCCGGCGCAGATCGACCGGGTGCTGGCCCAGCGCGGCACGACCGCGCTGCAACTGGCCGGGCTGCAAATCTTGCTGAGCCTGGCATTGCTGCTGCCGGTGATGGCGCGCCGGCTGTTGCGGCCGATCGCCCGGCTCAAGTCCCAGGCCAGTGCCATGGCCGGCAGCACCGCCGTTGTGCCCACGTATTGGGACCGGCGTGACGAACTGGGCGAGTTGGGCCACCACCTCAACGAGGTGCGCGGCCAGATAGCTACGCTGTTTGAGCAGGCCGAGGTCCAGCAAGCCGAGTTGCTCAAGATCGCCCGCCACGACGCGCTCACCGGCCTGCCGAATCGCCGGCTGTTTGCCGAGCTGACGCAGTCCGCCGTGGCGTCGGCACAGCGCGACGGCAGCCGGCTGGCGCTGCTGTTCATCGACATCGACCGCTTCAAGTCCATCAACGACAACCACGGCCACGCCATCGGCGACAAGGTGCTGCAGGAGCTGGCCAGCCGGCTGCGCGCCACCGTGCGCCAGGGTGACGTGGTGTGTCGCCACAGCGGCGATGAGTTCACCGTGCTGCTGCGCGGCTTCAAGCAATGGGACGAGGTGGCGGGCCTGGCCGACCGGCTGCTCAAAGAGGCCGAAGCGCCGGTGCAGACCACCCTGCGCGAGGTGGTGGCATCGGTCAGCATCGGCATCGCGCTCTACCCCGACGACGCCTTGACCCATGAGGCCCTGGTTGGCCATGCCGACACCGCGATGTACGCCGCCAAGAGCCTGGGCCGCGCCCGCTACAGCTTTTACCGGGCCGACCTGAACAGCCAGTTGTTGGCGCAGGCCGAGATGGAGCAGGCGCTGGTGCAGGGGCTGCGCCAGGGCGAGTTCTTGCTTCACTACCAGCCCTTGCTGCGGGCGGTGGACGGCGAGCTGGTGGGCTGCGAGGCCTTGCTGCGCTGGCAGCATCCGCAACGCGGCCTGGTCAGCCCGGCCGAGTTCATCCCGGCGGCCGAGCAGTTCGGCCTGATCAGCGAGCTGGGCGCGTTTGCGGTGCGCAGCGCCTGCCAGCAAATCGCCCGTTGGAAGGCCTGCGGCGTGCGCTTTGGCACGGTGGCGGTGAATGTCTCGGCGCTGGAGTTCCGCCACCACCGGTTGATCGACAACCTGGTGCAGTCGATGACCGACTACGGCGTGCAGCCGCACGAGTTGGAGATCGAACTGACCGAGAGCGTGCTGATGACCGACACCGACAACACCCAGCGCATCATCGGCCGGCTGCAGGACCTGGGCCTGGCGATGTCGGTGGACGACTTTGGCACCGGCTACTCGTCGCTGGCTTACCTGAAACGGTTGCGGCCGTCCAAGATCAAGATCGACCGCAGCTTTGTGCGCGACCTGCCGGGCGATGCCGACGACCGGGTGCTGGTGCCCGCCATCGTGCAGTTGGCGCACTCGATCGGCATCACCGTCGTGGGCGAGGGCGTCGAGACCGAGGCCCAGCGCCAGTTCTTGCAGGCCTGCGGCTGCGACATCCTGCAGGGCTACCTGCTGAGCCGGCCGCAGACGGCGGACGGCTTCGAGCGGTTTGTGGAAGCGGCGCAGGCGGCGCAAGCCTTGCCAGCCTGAGCACGACCTGACACACGAGCCGCTGCACACGACCCTCGGCACAAGCCGCCGCACAAGCCGCCGCACGACCCGCCGCACAAGCCGCCGCAAACCCGACCCCGCTGGCCGCGCCACTAAGATGGGCGCATGTCCAGCCCGCAACGCAGCCTGCTGATCACCGACGCCGAGGTGATCGCCACGATGGACGACCAGCGGCGCGAACTGCGTGGCGCCAGCCTGTTGGTGCGCGGTGCGCAGATCGAGGCGATCTGGCCCGCCGGAGAGCGCCCACCCGGCACCACCGCTGACGAAGTCATCAACGCCCGCGGCCACGCCGTGCTGCCCGGCCTGGTCAACACCCACCACCACATGTTCCAGTCGCTGACTCGGGCCGTGCCGGCCGCGCAGAACGCCGAGCTGTTTGGCTGGCTCAGGACGCTCTACCCGATCTGGGCCGGGCTGACGCCCGAGATGGTGCGCATCAGCACCCAGGTGGCCATGGCCGAGCTGCTGCTGTCGGGCTGCACCACCAGCTCGGACCACCTCTACCTCTACCCCAATGGCGTGCGGCTGGACGACAGCATCGACGGCGCCCGCGAGATCGGCATGCGGTTTCACGCCGCACGCGGCAGCATGAGCGTGGGTGAAAGCGACGGCGGCCTGCCGCCCGACTCACTCGTCGAGCGCGAGCCGGCCATCCTGGCCGACACCCAGCGCGCCATCGAGCAGCACCACGAGCACGGCCGCTACGCCATGTTGCGGGTGGTGGCAGCGCCGTGCTCGCCGTTTTCGGTCAGCCGCGGGCTGATGCGCGACTCGGCCGCGCTGGCCCGCTCACTCGGTACCCGGCTGCACACCCACCTGGCCGAAAACGACCACGACATCGCCTACAGCCGCGCCCGCTTCAACCTGACGCCGACCGAGTACGCCGACAGCCTGGGCTGGCTGGGCGACGATGTCTGGCATGCCCACTGCGTCAAGCTCGACGCCGCCGGCATAACGCGCTTTGCCGCCACCGGCACCGGCGTGGCGCACTGCCCCTGCAGCAACATGCGGCTGGCCTCGGGCATTGCCCCGGTGCGCAAGCTGCTGGATGCCGGCGTGCCGGTGGGCCTGGGCGTGGACGGCAGCGCCAGCAACGACGGCGCGCACCTGCTGGGCGAGGCCCGCATGGCGATGCTGCTGGCGCGTGTGGGCAAATCGCTGCAGCCGCTGGGCTGCGATACCGGCCCGGCCGAGATGACGGCGCGCAACATGCTGGACGTCGCCACCCGCGGCGGCGCCCGGGTGCTGGGCCGCGACGACATCGGCCACCTGGCGCCCGGCATGGCCGCGGACCTGGCGCTGTTCGATCTGCGGGGCCTGGGCTTTGCCGGCGGGGCGGTGCATGATCCGGTGGCTTCGCTGCTGCTGTGTGCACCGGCACAAGCCGCCTACACCATCGTCAACGGCCGGGTGGTGGTGCGAGACGGTGAGTTGGCGACGCTGGACCTGGGCCCGCTGGTCGAGCAACACAACCGGCTGGCGGCACTTCTGGTGGGTGCCTGAGCACGGCCCCGCTTGAACCGAAAGGTTTCAACATGACATCCACACACTCCCCGCTGCGTGCCAGCATGATCCGCCGGTTGGCCGGGTTGGCCATCGCCGCCCTGGCGTCGGGCCCGGCCGCAGCCTGGAACGCCGCCGGGCATGAGTCGGTCGGCGGCATTGCCGACCAACTGATCAAGGGCACGCCCACCGGCAAGCGGGTCACGGCCATCCTGGGCGGCACGCTGCAAAACGCCGCCATCTGGGCCGACTGTGCCAAGTCGGTGAAGCAGATCGATGGCGTGTGGACCTTCGACATGGCTGACAAGTGGCGGCCGAAGGACTGCGACCTGTTTGCCGCCGAGCCCAACAACAAGGCGCTGATCGGGTTTGTCAGCCGCAACAGCGCTGTCTGTGAAGCGCAGGCACCGCGCGGCAAGTGCGGCCACAAGAACTTTCACTTCACCGACATCTCGGTGGCCAAGCCGCACTACGACCCGGCGCTGCCAGGTGCCAGCCGGATCGACCTGTTGCACGCCATAGATGCCGCGGTGGCGGTGATCAAGACCGGCAAGGCCACGGCCAAGTCGCCCGCGCCGTTCAACATCAGCGGCCAGCGCGAGGCCTTGCGACTGCTGGCCCACTACATCGGCGATCTGCACCAGCCGCTGCATGTGGGGTCGATCTACCTCAGCGACGCCGGCCAGCCTGTGGACCCGGCCACCCAGGCCGACGCCGATGCCCATGACAACGCCGGTGGCAACAGCCTGATGATCGACGGTGGCAACCTGCACGAGCTCTGGGACAAGGTCACGCCCACGCAGCGGTCCCGGGCGCTGGATGGGTCTGGCGCGACCGAGGCCCGCCAACTGCCCGCCAACACCGGCAGCGCCGACACCTGGCCGCTGGCCTGGACCAACGACACCCTCGGCGTGGCACGCAAGGCTTTCGAGCCGCTCAAGTTCGGCGCCAAGACCCCCGGGGTCAAGCCCGACCAGTGGCCCGCCACCGCCACCGAGCCCGCCTACAAGAACGCCCGCGACGCCGCGCAACGAGAGCAGATCGTCAAAGCCGGCGCACGCCTGGCCCGCTTGCTGAAGGCACTGCTGCCCTGAACACCCCGACCTGCCCCAACCTGCCCCCCACGCGCCACCCACGCGCCCCTTGCCCGGAGCCCCCGAGATGAAGATCGATTTTGTGTCCGACGTGTCCTGCCCCTGGTGCGCCATCGGCCTGAACGCCCTGGAACAGGCCCTCGCCCGTGTGGCGCCGGACATTGCCGCCACGCTGCACTTCCAGCCCTTCGAGCTGAACCCGCAGATGGCGACCGAGGGCCAGGAGATCGTCGAACACCTCGGCCAGAAGTACGGCATCGATGCGCAGCAGATCGCCGCCAACACCGAGGCCATCCGCCAGCGTGGCGCCTCGGTCGGCTTCACCTTCGGCATCGGCAAGCGCAGCCGCGTCTACAACACCTTCGACGCCCACCGGCTGTTGCACTGGGCGGGGCTGCAGGGCGACGCAGCACAGCGTGCCCTCAAGCATGCGCTGCTCAAGGCCTATTTCACCGATGGCCAGAACCCGTCGGACCCGGCGGTGCTGGTGGCTGCAGCCGCCGCGGCCGGGCTCGATACCGAGGCGGCCCGCAGCGTGCTGGCCGGTGATGACTTTGCCGCAGAGGTGCGCCAGGCCGAGGCCTTCTACCAGCAGCAAGGCATCCACTCGGTGCCGGCGGTGATCATCAACGACCGGCATTTGATCTCCGGCGGGCAGCCGGTCGAGGTGTTCGAGCAGGCGCTGCGCCAGATCGCGGCGGAGGCCTGAATGAGCGAGCCACTCAACGATTTCGGCCTGATCGGCCTGGCCGTGATGGGCCAGAACCTGGTGCTCAACATCGAGAGCCGGGGGTTCACCGTCAGCGTCTACAACCGCAGCCCGGCCGTGACCGAGGCCTTTGTCGCGGCCCACCCCGACCAGCGCCTGACGGCCTGCAGCACCCTGACAGCCTTTGTGCGAGGCCTGGCCCGGCCGCGCAAGGTGATGCTGATGGTCAAGGCTGGCGCGGCGGTGGACGCGGTGATAGAGCAGTTGATCCCGCTGCTGTCACAAGGCGACATCATCATCGACGGCGGCAACAGCCTGTACTCGGACACCGAGCGGCGCGACGCCTGGCTGAGCCCGCTGGGCCTGCACTTTGTGGGGGCGGGCGTGTCGGGCGGCGAAGAGGGCGCCCGAAAAGGCCCGTCCATCATGCCCGGCGGCCCGGCGTCGACCTGGACCGCGCTGCAGCCCATCTTCGAGGCCATCGCGGCCAAAGTGGACGGTGTGCCCTGCGTGGTGCACATCGGCCCGGGTGGCGCTGGCCATTACGTCAAGATGATCCACAACGGCATCGAGTACGGCGACATGCAGTTGATCTGCGAGGCCTACAGCCTGCTCAAGGCCGCCGGGCTGTCTTCCCTTGAACAGGCCGCCGTGTTTGCCGACTGGAACGACGGCGACTTGCAGAGCTACCTGATCCAGATCACCGCCGTGGCGCTGGCCCAGCGCGACCCGGACACCGGCGCACCGCTGGTCGAGCTGATTTTGGACAAGGCCGGCCAAAAAGGCACCGGCCAATGGACCCAGCTGAACGCGGCAGAAAACGCCGTGGTCATCAGCACCATCAACGCCGCGGTCGAGGCCCGGGTGCTGTCGTCGCAAAAAGCGCAGCGGGTGACGGCCAGCACACTGTTGCACGGCCCCGAGCCGGTGCTGAGCATCGACCGGGCCACGCTGGTGGCACAGGTGCATGACGCGCTGTACGCCAGCAAGATCGTCAGCTATGCCCAGGGGCTGGACCTGATGCGCACGATGAGCGACAAAAAGCAGTGGTCGCTGGACCTGGGCGCCATTGCCAGCATCTGGCGCGGCGGCTGCATCATCCGGGCGCGCTTCCTGAACTACATCACCGAGGCCTACCGCGTCGACCCGGGCTTGAGCAACCTGATGCTGGCGCCGTTTTTCCAGCAGGTGCTCAACCGCAGCCAGACGGCCTGGCGTGCGGTGGTGGCGCAGGCGGTGCTGCACGGCATCCCCGTGCCGGCGTTCAGCGCGTCGCTGGCCTACTACGACAGCCTGCGCAGCGCACGCTTGTCGGCCAACCTGCTGCAGGCGCAGCGCGACTTTTTCGGTGCCCACACCTACGAGCGCATCGACCGGCCGGCGGGGCAGTGGTTCCACACCGACTGGCCCGAGGTGATCGGCTAAGGGTGGCGGTCCGGCCGATCCCGCCGCCAGCCAGCGCGCCCTGGCGCGCCGCGCACAAAACTTGCATGCAGCAAACGCCGCCTGCTCGCAGGCCATAAACCGTCAGGAGAACCCATGTTTTTGCGCTTCATCCTCAGCCCATCAAAGCGCCGCGCCCTGCTGGCGCTGCCGCTGGCCGCAGCCTTGCTGGCCGCCCTGCCGACCCCGAGCCAGGCCCAGGAAACGCCGATCAAGTTCCAGCTCGACTGGCGCTTTGAAGGCCCGAGCGCGTTTTTCCTGCTGCCGGTGGCCCAGGGCCTGTTCAAGGCCGAAAAGCTCAACGTCACGGTGGACGCCGGCAACGGCTCGGGCAATGCGGTGAACCGGGTAGCCTCGGGCACCTACGACATGGGTTTTGCCGACCTGGCCGCGCTGATGGAGTTCCACGCCAACAACCCCACCGCACCCAACAAGCCGGTGGCCGTGATGATGGTCTACAACAACACGCCGGCGGCAGTGTTTTCGCTCAAGAAGACCGGCATCAAGACCCCTGCCGACCTGGCCGGCAAGAAGCTGGGCGCGCCGGTGTTCGACGCCGGCCGCCGCGCCTTCCCGATCTTCCAGAAGGCCAACGGCATCGGCGCGGTCAACTGGGTCAGCATGGACCCGCCGCTGCGCGAAACCATGCTGGCGCGTGGTGACGTGGACGCTATCACCGGCTTTTATTTCACCAGCCTGCTCAACCTGGAGGCCCGGGGCATCAAGGCCGACGACGTTGCGGTACAGCTGTTTCCGATGCACGGCGTCAAGCTCTACGGCAACGCCATCATCGTGGGTGAGGACTTTCTCAAGAAGAACCCCGAGGCCGTCAAAGCCTTCTTGCGTGCCTTCACCAAGGGCGCCAAACAGGTGATCGCCGACCCCAAGGCCGCCACCGCCGTGGTCAAGGCGCGTGACGGCATCGTCAACGCTGACCTGGAAGAGCGCCGGCTGCGCCTGGCGATCGACTCGGCCATTGCCACTGCCGACGCCAAGGTGGAAGGTTTTGGCGACGTCAAAGGCCCGCGCCTGGCGCTGATGGCCAGCCAGGTGGCCGACGCCTATGCCACCAAGGGCCGCATCAACCCGGATGCGGTCTGGACCGGCAGCTACCTGCCGACAGCGGCCGAGCGAGACATCTTTGCGGTGGCCAAACCGGCCAAGCCAGCCAAGCAGTGAGCGTCGCAGCCACCCCTTTCGTCGACTTCAGCCAAGTCTGGCTGGCCTACAACGACGAGCTGCTGGCGCAGGGCCAGTTTGCGGTCGAGGACATCAACCTGCAGGTGGGCTTGGGCGAGTTCATCGCCATCGTCGGGCCGTCGGGCTGCGGCAAGTCCACCTTTATGAAGCTGGCCACCGGCCTGAAGCGCCCCAGCAAGGGCACGGTCACGATTGCCGGCCAGCCCGTGACCGGCCCGCTCAAGATCACCGGCATGGCCTTTCAGGCGCCCAGCCTGCTGCCCTGGCGCACCACGCTGGCCAACGTGATGCTGCCGCTGGAGATCGTCGAGCCCTACCGCAGCAACTTGAAGCAAAAGCGCGCCGAGTACGAGCACAAGGCCCGCACCCTGCTGCAAAGCGTGGGCCTGGGCGGCTACGAGGACATGGTCCCCTGGCAGCTCTCGGGCGGCATGCAGCAGCGCGCCAGCATCTGCCGTGCGCTGGTGCACGAGCCCAAGCTGCTGTTGCTCGACGAGCCCTTCGGCGCACTCGACGCCTTCACCCGTGAAGAGCTGTGGTGCGCGCTGCGCGACCTGCAGGCCGCGCAAAAATTCAACGTCATCCTGGTCACGCACGACCTGCGTGAAAGTGTGTTCCTGGCTGATGCGGTCTACGTGATGAGCAAGAGCCCGGGCCGCATGGTGGTGCGGCGCGAGATCGACCTGCCGCGCCCCCGCGACCTGGAGATCACCTACACAGCGCAGTTCACTGAACTTGTTCACGAGCTGCGCGGCCACATCGGCGCTGTCCGCAACCAATTTGGCAACACCTCTGGCGCAGCCGCAGGCAAACCCGGCCCGGCGGTCACCCGATGATGGCCTCCAAGCGCCTGCAAACCTGGTCGCCGTGGATCCTGCTGCTGGCCACGCTGCTGCTGTGGCAGGGCATCTGCTCGGCGTTCAATGTCAGCGAGTTCATCTTCCCCAGCCCCGTGCGCATTTGGCAGCAGTTGCTGGAGTTCAAGGGCGAGATCGCCAAGCACGCCTGGCGCACCTACTGGGTAACGATGGCCGGCTTTGGCCTGGCGATCGTGGTGGGCGTGTTGCTGGGCTTTTTGATCGGCAGTTCACGCCTGGCCTATGCCGCGATCTACCCGCTGATGACCGGCTTCAACGCCCTGCCCAAGGCCGCCTTCGTGCCGATCCTGGTGGTGTGGTTCGGCATCGGCGTCGGGCCGGCGATGCTGACCGCCTTCCTGATCTCGTTTTTCCCGATCACCGTCAACATCGCCACCGGCCTGGCCACGCTGGAGCCCGAGCTGGAAGACGTGCTGCGGGTGCTGGGCGCCAAGCGCTGGGACGTGCTGGTCAAGGTCGGCCTGCCGCGCTCGATGCCCTACTTTTTCGGCTCGCTCAAGGTGGCGATCACGCTGGCGTTTGTCGGCACCACGGTCAGCGAGATGACGGCCAGCAACGAGGGTATCGGCTACCTGCTGGTGTCGGCCGGCAGCTCGATGCAGATGGGCCTGGCCTTTGCCGGCTTGGTGGTGGTCGGCGCGATGGCGATGGGAATGTACGAGTTGTTCTCGGTGCTGGAGCGGCGCCTGACCGGCTGGGCGCACCGGGGATCCAACGCGCACTGAGGGGCGGCTGTCGGCTCGTTGCTGACGTACATCTCATCAGGATGCTGCCGTTCGACGAGTGGTCCGCGTGGCGACCAAGGCCGCCGGGCAACCGGCTCCCTCCATGTCCCCCGATGCCGGCCAAGGGGCCGACATCTCCTCCTTT
>JBBQAH010000457.1:0-2519 GCA_038316145.1 Burkholderiales bacterium | reverse complement strand
ACACTAATCACAAGGGGTAATAAATGTTATCCTCATTATAACCAGACATTTGTCGCTTACAGAAGAATCGATATTATTAACGTGAATTACTATCATATATTACTTTGCAAATATAGGAATTGCATCATGTTTCTGCTCAAGATTTGTTTATATGTAATCAACAGCAATGTCATTGCCATATAAAAAACGCTTGATCGCCGACTTACTTATCATGATTTGCCGCTTTTTCACATCCAAGCACTTCTTTCCGTTGTTCGGTGTAACACCTTTCTTGGTGGGGCACGAGGTCGCCAGCTCTTCAAGAGTGTAGATTGTGCGACAAAGCTTCCCGACCGTGTCGCGCCAGTCTTTGACACCAAGCACGTCGTACATCGCCTGCACAAACCGAGACGGAATTAAATGACTGATATGTCATTACATGAGTTTTCAAAGACCCTTGATGAACAATGCTATTATGTAGTTCTTTATAATTCCCCCGAATTATTAGTCTGAAATTAATACATATTATATATATATTATATATAGATATATTTTTATATATTATTTGTTATCACTGATATATATTATATATTATATATTAATATATTAGTTATTATTAATTTTTATTATCAAGACCCGTCTTGCAAGAAAGCGGCCGTCATAGTTTCTTCCCGCTTACGTAATGTACAGCGTCATCTGTAGGCCGGATTGACAAACTAATAATTCGGGCTGAACTGGCACGTCTTATCAATGACTTATTTAAACCTATTAAAGTAAGAATATACCGTCTGAAGATGTGAAACTATTTCTATTATTTGAAGCTAAACAACTCGAAGTCATGATTTTAAAAATCGAACAGGGTACGTACGAAGTATGCGTCCGCAGATAGCCCGGTTGTGCTGGTGGTTGCCTCGTTCAGTGCTTTCGATCCCGAGGGCTGCAGAGAGAAAATAACGTAATTTATGTTTAATGATTGTCAAGTTTTCTTGTTTTTTTTTAAATTCAACAAACCAACAAACCGATAATGTTTGTGAAAGAAACAACATTCTAAATTTCAATACCTCAATATCGTAAAGAAAATCAGCTTTATTCACAGAATCTACTGGTGCAGTAATGTTACACAGTTATAGCGAGTGTGCTGAACACTGAAAACTACATCGAACCTGGTGAGATTTATCCTCCAAAACAGCAATTCTTTTCTCAAGCTGATCGTAGTTGTCGCTTTCCGTTACTTTGTTTCCGCACAAAATATGTAGGTCCAAGGTTTTCCCCTATACCTTCTTCAGCTCGTCCTTCACCAGCTTGATAAAAAATGAACCGAAATCCGTATAAGTGGAATTCGAAGTTTCTTCTGTTAAGTCACAAAGTAAAATCAACATTTATTTCATCACATATTAAGGTGAACGTACTACATAACATATTTCATATTTCGTATATTTCATGTTTCGCACTTCGTAACGTAACGTATTGATATTATATATCCTAAAGCAATACCTTCAATGGTAATTTACACAGTACAATAGTGAATCCCCTTAATAAATTAAAAACAATAAGAAATTGTATTTAAAGTATTATATTATAAACCAACTAAATATATAAAATTTAAAAATATATAAAACATAAAATATATTAATGAAATTTTGAAATATATAACATTCATATACCGAATGAGTGAGTGCAAAAAACAACCGAGAATATATATTTGGCTCACCTTGTGCTCATTAAGCAAGTCGCCGAACTTTCGCTTCAACGATTCAATCACATCCAACACGTTCTCCAGTTCAGCATCAAGGTTGGCCTTTGGGGGGCCGTTTTTTCACCGGATTTATCCTGTATTCGAACATTAATACATCACATAGTTATACATTAAATTGTCCGCAACTGCGGTCTTTCCGTGTCACGTTTGTTCATACAGTCGGCGTAGACACTTGCTGAGGTTTTTGGAGGTATATAACCTGATTTGGACTATTGTCCTATATTACAGAGGAACGATCAAACCGAACCAAATGTTTCATTTCCACAACCCGCATATTCAACGTGCGTCCGCTTGAGAAATTTGCCTTCAATAGGCCGCGACAAACACGCATTTAATTTTACACAAGCATAAAAAACATTCAAATATAAATTTTATAAAATTGCAAACTTGAATAATGCATTAGTTCCAACTCACATATCACGTATACTAGTGCACGCACTGAAAATTCAGGTATTTTAATTCTCATATAACCTCAAGTTGTCAATTTAATTTCTCAGTCGCGAAGAGCTCACCGATTGCGAATCATCTGGCAGAAGGCATTTCAGCGTCACGTTCAGGTCCTCTGCTAGTTTAATGCCCTCTTCCACAATTGGGACTTTGTTGTGCTTCAGGGCTTCCTTGGCCAACCTATCACCGTTCCGCCGTGAGAATGATTAAAGCTCAAATTAATTTTGGAATCATGTTGCCAAAATAAGTAAAACTATTTTATGTACACGTACGTAGTCGACACTGCTCAAATCAAAAAGATTATAATTTGAATCCGCGAACCTTAACACATTTTGCA
>JBBQAH010000355.1:0-1516 GCA_038316145.1 Burkholderiales bacterium | reverse complement strand
AACGCGAGCACGATCCACTGATAGGAATCGGTCACCGACAGGAAGTCCAAGAAGATCGCCGAGTTCCCGCCCACGAACACCTCGACGCCCGGCACACCGCCGAACGCCGCAGGGATCACCCGGTCGCGCAGATCCTTGATCGAGGCGAACGAGGAGTCGTTCTGCGTCTCGCCCTTGAAGAACGCGGACACCTTGACGGCGGAACCGTCATCGGCAGTCGCGACCTGGGTCTCCGGGGAGAACGCGGGGATCTGCGCGATCTCCCCCTGCAGCGTCGTTATCGCCGCTTGCGCCTCGGTGGATCCGACGTCACCGGTGATCACGATCTCGGCCGGATCCGTCAACCCGCCGGCGAACTCGCGTTCCAACGTCAGGAACGCTGCCTTCGCAGGTACGTCCGGCAACTGACTGATGCTGGTCGAGCTTCCCTTGTTCAACTGGAAGTAGAAGGAGCCGAGGCTTCCCAGAACCAACACGCTGGCGATCAGGAACACCCATGGGCGCTTCATGACACCGCGCGCGACCACGTCCCAGACCCCGCCCGGCACGTCGTGCGGCGTGTCCAGACGGGCCCGCTTCGAAAGCCGCGGCCAGTTGATGCGATCGCCGAGCTTGGCGAGGATCGCCGGCAGCAGCGTCATCGAGGAGACGATAGAAACGACCGTGACGAAGATGGCGCCCGCGGCGAGCGCTCGGAAGATCGTGGTCGGGATGATGAACATGCCCAGCAGTGCGAGAACCACGGTCATACCACTGAAGAAGACTGCGCGGTTCGCGGTGGCGCCGGCCGCGCCGATCGCCTCCAGCTTGTCGAAGCCCTTCTTCCGTTCCTCCCGGAACCGCGACACGATGAACAGCGAGTAGTCGATGCCGACCGCCAAGCCGATCATCGAGATGATGTTCGTGACGAACAGGTTGAACTCGACGATCTGGCCGACGAGCGCGGTGATCCCGAGGGAGATCGCGATGGCGATGATCGCAATCCCGATGGGCACGAGCGCCGCCACGATCGCACCGAAGACGACGACAAGGACGACGAGAGCGACCATGATGCCGATGCCCTCACCCTTACGGGCATCCTCCTCGGCGATCGTGGTGAAGTCGGCGTTCAACGTGGCCTGGCCGGCGAGCTGCAACTCGAACCCCTTCGCCTTCGCGGCGTCGAGCGTCTCGCGCAGTCCGTCGATCGTTGGCGTGGCGTCCTCCGTGATCGGAACGGGGATCAGCGTGTACTGCTTGTCCTTGGAAACCAGGCCGGCGGCCGCCTCTGGCGATTGTGCCAGCGCGTCGTAGTACGTCGACGGGGGTGCGGCGACGAATTCGGTCTTCGCGGCCAGCGCGCCCTGGACCTGCTCCACATACGCCTGGTACGCGGGGTCGTCGACCGTGAGCGAGTCGGAGTGCACGATCACGTACTCGGTGCTCGCGCCCAGCTGCGTGGCCGTGAACTGCTCGTCGATCACGTCCTGCGCCTTGATCGACTCCGGCTTGTTCGTGAACGAGATGTCGTTGTTGA
>JBBQAH010000372.1:0-2303 GCA_038316145.1 Burkholderiales bacterium | reverse complement strand
AACGCGATCAGCTTCTTGCCGCTGGCCAGGTCCGGCAGCCAGCGCTTCTTCTGCTCGTCCGACCCGCCGTTGAGCAACGGGAGGGCCGCGAGTTCCTGCACGCCGAGGATCAGCCCGACCGCAGCCGATGCTCGGCTCAGCTCCTCTATTGCGAGCAGGACCGGCATCAGTTCGCCGCCCAGGCCGCCGTACTCGGTCGGAAACGGCAGTGCCAGGACGTCGTGCTTGGCCAGCAACTCGACCATGTCCCACGGGAACTCGGCCTTGGCGTCGATTTCGGCGGCGCGCTTGGCGATGGGTCCACCCGCCAGCTCGCGGACGGCATCGCGCAGCGCAGTTTGCTCTTCAGTCAGTTGTGTCACGGCGGCGATGCTAGCGCAGGGCGTCGATGGCATGATGGGCAGCGGGCCGGCCGCCGTAACGAACCAGACCCTTTGTGCCTCTGTCGACACCAGAAGCGAGTTGTCACGGAAAAAGCAGGGTGCGTACGTCGGGCCCGGTGGCTACCCGCGCCGGCCCGGACGTCGGGACCCGCGGGGACCCGAGGACCGAGCCTGTAGGTGTCGATATCGCCCAATATCGGCTTGCGGAGTCCCACTGCTCGGCGCCGCGGCGCGGCGACGCGGCTCGGCGACGCGGCTCGGCGACGCGGCTGCGTCGCGGTCAGCCCCAGACCCTCGTCTCAGCGTCTTGCACGCCCACCACCCGCCTGGCGCTCGATACCCTTTGAGACGGAGGAGAAAGTCTTGACCGAGCAGGACGGGCTAGATGTCGTGCCCAAAGACCTGAACCCGACGCAGCAAGCAGCCATCGAGGAAAATTCGGCCCGCTCTGGTCACGCCACCAATGTTGCTCGCTCTGAGTCGTGGCCTCCGAGGACGACGCTTGGCAGCCATGTCAAGCGCGCGGAACGGGCTCGGTGGGGGTTCAACACGCCCACACAGGTGCTGACCCTGGCCACCGGGGTACAGGTGGTCGCCCAGCGCTTGACTGCGCCCGAAGGGGCAGCTCGTGCCCGCCGGGTGCGGACCGCCGTGACGATCCTTGGGGCGGCCGGGATACCCGTGCCCGACTTGCTTGGCTGTGAGGTCATCGACGGTGAGGGGCGACTCTTGTTCCGCTACGTACCGGGCACGGGTGGGGCAGAGCTTGTGGACGACCCCGTCGAAGGACTTACGCTCGCGAGCCTCATGGGTGCCATCCTGATGGCTCTGCGCCGAGTACGCGCCGATGCCCTGGCGCCGAATCGGGCATGGAGCAGCGCGGCCCGGCTGGCCGCGGCTTCCGTAGGCTGGCAGGCCGCGGCTCCGGCCGATCTACTCGAAGCAGTCCAGCGAGCCGTCGCAAAGACTGTGGCCGCCGACTGGCGGCCGACTGCCAGCCATGGCGACTTCGTGCCAGCCAACGTACTAGTAGCAGATGGCCGCATCGCGGCAGTCTTGGACCTAAGCGACGTTAGTGCCGGCCACCCGCTTTTGGATGCTGCTTGGTGGGGCCTGATCGTGCGCTACCACCATCCCAGACGCGCTCAAGAACTACTGCAGAGGCTGCTCGCGACAGGCGGTCTGGGCGCGACCGAACGGTCTGCACAGGCGCTGGCCTGCGTGGCCAGCGTGCGCGCGCTCGAGTTGTTGGCGGCCACGCGTCCGGGACCCGCACGGGTGCACGCTCAGCTACTCCTCCAGGCGGCGCTGCGCTGGTTGGAGAGCGGGTGGCAGAGCGGCCGCCTTACGGACCAATTTGGATAATCACTGTCGTTGTAACGGCCTGGCCGACCAGGATCAAGGTATGCGCAGTGGTGCGACTTCTCAGGGCGACGCGGCGTGGGTACATTCCGTCTTGTTCGGTCGCACGCGCGACGACCACGCGGTCCGTCGCCTACGGCTGGCTTGCCGATCGCTCCACCAGTTGCGCGAATCGTTCCCGCAGCTCGCCGGCACGGCTCGAGAATCGGCGAAATTGCATCCTCGAGCAGACTATTGGACGACCGGCAGGCTCCGACCGTTCGTGCGTACGCCCCCAGGCGACGCCGCCAGGCCCGCGGCGAAGATTTCCGCGATGTCCTGGACCGTGACGCCCTCGCCGCGGGGGCCCGCGTCGGCGACACCGTCACGCATCATCACCAGGCAGAACGGGCACGCTGTCGCGACCGCGTCGGCCCCGGTTTCGAGGGCCTGTCGCGTCCGCTCTGCATTGATCCGCGTTCCGCGCTTTTCCTCCATCCACATCCGCCCGCCACCCGCGCCGCAGCAGAACGTCTGCTTCCCGTTCTTGTCCATCTCGCGCAGTTCGACCCCCGGCAC